>JBLNCQ010000147.1:0-11676 GCA_050260815.1 Bacillota bacterium | reverse complement strand
CGCGACCCCACGGTGGTGGCCCTGGGCATCTTCGGCAGCGTCGTGGAGGGGCGCTCCTGGGACCGCTCCGACGTCGATCTCTGGCTGGTCCTGGACGAGGACAGCGACCGCCACGAGGCCGCTGCCTTTCTGGAGCAGGGCGCGGAGGTCTCCCTTCAGATAGCCAGCCGCAGCAACCTTCGCAGACTGGTGGAGAGGTCGCGGGGGAGCCCCATGTGCCGGGCCCTGGCCACCACCCGCTGGCTCTGGTGCCGGGACGCCGGCACAGAACTACTTCTGGAGAGGGTCCGCTCCTTCCCGGAGCCGTGGCGCGGCCTGCGCACGCTAGAAGCCGTCGACCAGATCCGGGCCCGCCTGGATGAGGCGGAGAAGATGCTTTTTCTGGGCGAGCCCCTCGGGGCCGTACCCAAGCTGGCGGATGCGTTTGTGCACCTGGCCCGGGCCAGGCTGATTGGCCGGGGAATCTACCCCGGACGTGACCCCGTCGGCCAGGTGATCGGCAGCGAGCCGCAGTTGATTCAGGGCCTGCAGGACCTGACCGACGGCGTGTTGCCGGTGGACGAACGCATCGAGCAGGCGGTGGAGTACCTGGACGGGGCGACGGAACCGCTGGCCGGCCCCTGCCTGGAGGCGCTGCGTCCGGTCCTGGCCGCAGGCCCTAGGAGCGCCTCGCAGTTGGAGGACGACCCCGCCTTCGAGCGGCTGGACCTGGAATGGGTGGCCTTGCTGGGCTGGCTGGTCAGGCTGGGCCTGCTGCAGCAGGGCATGCGGTCCTATCCGGCGGGCCAGCTGTTCGCCGGCCTGCCCGAAATCGTCTACGCGTTGCCGTCCTGACGGGCTGTTCGCCCGCCTGGCGGCATGAACTTTAGCCACTAGTCTCAGGCAACGAGGAGGAATCCCACGTGGGAAAGGTAATCGGCATTGACCTGGGCACAACCAACTCGGTTGTGGCCTTCATGGAGGGCGGCGAGCCCACCGTCATCACCAATACCGAAGGCAGTCGTCTGACACCGTCGGTGGTCGCGTTCACCAAAACGGGCGAGCGCATCGTCGGCCAGGTGGCCAAGCGCCAGGCCGTCTCCAACCCGGACCGGACCATCAGCTCCATCAAGCGTCAGATGGGCACCAACCACAAAGTCCGCATCGATGACAAGGAGTACACGCCCCAGGAGATCTCGGCCATGATCCTGCAGAAGCTGAAAAACGACGCCGAGGCCTACCTGGGTGAAAAGGTGACGCAGGCGGTCATCACGGTGCCCGCCTACTTCACGGATGCCCAGCGCCAGGCCACCAAGGACGCCGGCACCATTGCCGGCCTGGAGGTCCTGCGCATCATCAACGAGCCCACCGCCGCCGCCCTGGCCTACGGCCTGGGCAAGGGTGAGGAACATACGGTGCTGGTGTTCGACCTGGGCGGCGGCACCTTTGACGTGTCGCTGATTGAGATCGACAACGGCGTCTTCGAGGTCAAGGCTACCGCCGGCAACAACCGTCTGGGCGGCGACGACTTTGACGAGCGGGTCATGAACTACATCGCCGACCAGTTCCAGAAGGAGAACGGCATCGACCTGCGCAAGGACAAGGTGGCCCTGCAGCGGCTCAAGGAGGCGGCCGAGAAGGCCAAGATTGAGCTGTCCACCATGACCACCACCAACGTCAACCTGCCCTTCATTACCGCCGACGCCTCCGGCCCCAAGCATCTGGATGTCACCCTGACCCGGGCCAAGTTTGACGAGCTGACGGCGGACCTGGTGGAGGCCACCATGGGCCCCACCCGCCAGGCCCTGCGCGACGGCGGCCTGGAGGCCAAGGACGTCGACAAGGTCATCCTGGTGGGCGGTTCCACGCGCATCCCGGCCGTGCAGGAGGCCTGCCGCCGGCTGCTGGGCAAGGAGCCCTACCGCGGCGTCAACCCGGACGAGGTGGTGGCCATCGGCGCCGCCCTGCAGGCGGGCGTGCTGGCCGGCGACGTGGACGCCAAGTCCGTGCTGCTGCTGGATGTCACCCCGCTTTCCCTGGGCATCGAGACCCTGGGCGGCGTGTTCACCCGCCTGATCGACCGCAACACCACCATCCCCACCAAGAAGTCGCAGGTGTTCTCCACCGCCGCCGACGGCCAGACCCAGGTGGAGATCCACGTGCTGCAGGGCGAGCGTGAGATGGCCGCCCACAACAAGACCCTGGGCCGGTTCATCCTGGACGGCATTCCGCCGGCCCCCCGCGGCATCCCCAAGATCGAAGTCACCTTTGACATTGACGTGAACGGCATTGTGCACGTCTCCGCCAAGGACATGGGCACCGGCAAGGAGCAGAAGATCACCATTCAGAGCCAGACCTCCATGTCCAAGGAGGACATCGAGCGGGCCGTCAAGGAGGCTGAGGCCCACGCGGCCGAGGACAGGAAGCGCCGCGAGGAGGTCGACATCCGCAACAACGCGGATGCCGCCGTCCACAACGCGGAGCGCACCCTGAAGGACCTGGGCGACAAAGTGGACGCCGCCGCGAAGGAGACGGTGAATAAGGCCGTCGAGAAGGTGAAGGAGGCCCTGAAGGGCACCGACACCGAGGCCATCAAGAAGGCCAACGAGGAGTTGTCCGAGGCGGTCTACAAGGTTGCCTCCGAGGTCTACGCCAAGGCCGGCGGCGGTCCGGAGGCCGGGGCGGCCGGCGCCGACCCGAACGCTTTTGCCGGCGGTGCGGGCGCGGGCACGGCTGGAGCCGCCGGCGGTGCAGGGGCCGCCGGTGACGAAAAGGTGGTTGACGCCGATTATCGCGTCGACGACGATAAGAAATGAGCACCTGGCCCCGGGTGATCCCCGGGGCCTGGGTCATTCTGGCCGGGCCTGTCCCGGCGCGGGTGGGAGTCACGCCGCATGAGCAAACGCGACTACTATGAGGTTCTGGGGGTCTCCCGGGACGCGTCGGAGGAAGAGGTCAAGAAGGCCTACCGAAAACTGGCCCGCCAGTACCATCCGGACGTGGCCAAGGACGACCCCACGGCGCCCGAGAAGTTCAAGGAGATCAACGAGGCCTATGAGGTCCTCTCCGACGCCGATAAACGCGCCCGCTACGACCAGTTCGGGCACGCCGGGACGGACCCGGGTGCCGCCGGCGGGTTCGGCGGCGGCTTTGGCGGGGGCTTCGGCGGCGCCGGTGACTTCGGGATGGGCGACATCTTTGACATGTTCTTCGGTGGGGGCATGCGCGGCGCGCAGGCTCGGGCCCGCGGCCCCGAGCGCGGCGCCGACCTGCGCTATGACATGGCGCTCTCCTTCGAAGAGGCTGCCTTTGGTGTGGAGAAGGAGATCCAGGTGCCCCGTCTGGAGAACTGTCCCACCTGTGCCGGCAGCGGCGCCCGACCAGGCACGCATCCCGTGACCTGCCCGGTCTGCCATGGCGCGGGCCAGGTGCAGGTGGCCACCCAGACGGCCTTTGGCCGCTTCATGAGCGTGCGCACCTGCGACCGCTGCCACGGCGAGGGGCGCATCATCGAGTCGCCCTGTCCCGAGTGCGGCGGCTCCGGGCACGTGCGCCGCCACCGCAAGATCACCGTCAAGGTACCGCAGGGCGTGGACTCCGGCTCGCGGCTGCGGGTCTCCGGCGAGGGCGAGGCCGGCGCGCGCGGCGGCCCGCCGGGCGACCTGTTCATCGTCATCAGCGTCCGGCCCCACAGCATCTTCCGCCGCCGCGACGACGACGTGCTGATGGAGGCGCCGCTCAGCTTCGTGCAGGCCGCCCTGGGCACGGAGATTGAGGTGCCCACCCTGGACGGTCCGGTGAAGCTGAAGATTCCCGAGGGTACCCAGGCCGGCACCAGCTTCCGCCTGCGCGGCAAGGGCATCCCGCACCTGCGCGGCCACGGCCGGGGCGACCAGCACGTGAAGGTTCTGGTGGTCACGCCCACGCACCTCAGCGACAAGGAGCGCGACCTGCTGCGGCAGTTGGCTGAACTCCGCGGCGAGGAAGTGACGGCGGAGGAGCGCGGCTTTCTCAAGCGAATGCGCGACGCCCTGGGGATGTAGGAGGACAGTCTCTTGCGATATTGGGAAGCGAAGGTCCGCACGGCCCGGGAGGCCGGTGAGGCCGTGGCCGAGCTGATGACCCGCCTGGCCGGCGGCGTGGCCGTGGACGACCCGGCCACCTTGCAGCAGGGCAAGGCCCGGGGCGACTGGGATTACTGCGACCTGCCGGAGGGCGATCCCGCCTTCCTCACCGTGACGGCGTACTTTCCCGCCACGGAGGAGGGGGAGGCCGGCGCGGCTGCGTCTTCCGTCGCCGCTGTGCCCGGCCCCGCCAGTCCGGCCGACGCCGCCAGCCCGCTAAGCCCCGCCGAATCAGCGGCCGTCGCCGAGTTGCGCCGGGGCCTGTCGGCCATCCGCTCACTGGGTCTCGGCCCGGTGGACGAGCCCGTCCTGGGCCTGGTCAACGAGGAGGACTGGGCCAACGCCTGGAAGGCCTACTTCCATCCCTTCCGCGTGGGGCGGAGGCTCGTCGTTGTACCCTCCTGGGAGGACTATATCGAATCGCCCGGCGACATCCGGCTGACCTTGGACCCAGGGATGGCCTTTGGCACCGGCACCCACCCCACCACTTCCCTGTGTCTGGAGGTGTTGGAGGAGGCGGTGCGGTCCGGCGACCGCATCCTGGATGTGGGCTGCGGCTCCGGCATCCTGGCCATCGCCGCGGCCAAGCTGGGCGCGGAGTCCGTGGAGGCCATGGACATCGACCCGGTGGCGGTGCAGGTGGCCGAAGAGAACGTGGCCCGCAACGGGGTTTCCGGCTCCGTGCGCCTGGCCCGCGGCGAACTGGCCGCGGTGGTGCCGCCCGGTAAGCCCTCTGCCGATATCGTGGTGTCCAACATCATCGCCGACGTCATCATCGCCCTGGTGGGCGATGTCCGGGCACGGCTCCGCCCCGGCGGCCTCTGGCTGGCCGGCGGCATTATCGAGGAGCGGCTGCCCCAGGTGGAGGAGGCCCTGCGCCGCGGCGGCTTTGAACTGGCCGGCTGCCGCCTCAAGGGCGGCTGGGCCGTTCTTGAGGCGCGCCTATGAACCGGTTCTTCGTCCCACCGTCGGCCCTCCGCAGCGACTCCGTGGTGTTCAGCGGCGACCAGCTGCACCAGCTGACGCGGGTGCTGCGGCTGGGCGCCGGCGACCGGGTGATGGTGCTCACCGGCGACGGGTATGAGTCCGAGGTGCTCCTGGAGTCCGTTGACCGACAGCAGGCTGTGGGCCGCGTGCTGAGTCGCTCCCTCAACGCGGCTGAGCCGCGTCTTGAAGTAATCCTGGTGCAGGGCCTGCCCAAAGGTGATAAGATGGACCTGATCGTGCAGAAGTGCACGGAGCTTGGCGTAGCGCGGTTCTGGCCCGTCCGCACGGAGCGCGCCGTGGTCCAGTTGGACGAGCCCCGCGCTGCACAGCGCCAGACCCGCTGGCAGGCCATCGCCCGGGAGGCGGCGGAGCAGAGCCGCCGCGGCCGCATTCCCGTCGTTTTGCCCGTGGGTACCCTGACCGAAGCCATCGCCGAGGCAGGTCGGGCTGCGGCCGATCGTCCCGGGCAGGTGCTGGCCCTCTTCCCCTGGGAAGAGGCCGCCGCCTCAAGCGGGGCCGTTGCCTCCACCGGCGCCGGCGACGCACCGGGGGGCATGGGCCTGGCCGATGTCGTGCCTGGCGGCACAGGCCTTGCCGACGCCTTGCAGGCCGCCGATCCGGCCACAGTCTCCCAGGTCTGGCTCTTCATTGGCCCGGAAGGCGGGTTCAGCCGCGCCGAGGCCGCTCTGGCCCGCCAGGCCGGCGTCCGGCCCGTCAGCCTGGGTCCGCGCATCCTGAGAACGGAGACAGCAGGCCTGGCCGCTGTGACCGTGGTGTTGTTCGCATTGGACGATCTGGGCCGGGCGTAACCTGCCCGGCCCGCAAGCGTTTCTAGAGGGTGGAACCCGCCCGGCATAGGATAGGTTTCAGAAACCGTCCAGCCCGGCACAGAACCGTTTTGCCCGGCACGAATCAGAAGAGGGTGTGTCATGTTGAGGAAGGTCCGAGTCGGCGTGATCTTTGGGGGTCGCTCCGGAGAGCATGCGGTGTCGCTGATGTCGGCCAGGAGCATCATGGAGGCGATTGATCCGGAGCGGTTCGAGGTCGTGCCCATCGGCATTACCCAGGAAGGCCGCTGGCTGAAGACCGGCGACCCGTGGAAGGCCCTTCGCGAGGGCATCTCCGAGCAGAACGGTGTCCCCGTCGCCCTGCTGGGCGAAACGGCATCGCCCTCAGTCGCGGCGGAAGCCACAACCAGGCCGGACGCGGCCGGGCGTACAGACGGGCCGCGGGTGCCCGCCGTCGTGGAGCCGTCCCTGCCCACCCAGGCCGTGAGCCTGACCGAGCAGGTGGACGTGGTCTTCCCCGTGCTCCACGGTACTTACGGTGAGGACGGCACCATCCAGGGCCTGCTGGAGATGGCCGGCCTGCCCTATGTGGGCGCCGGCGTGCTGGGTTCGGCCCTGGGCATGGACAAGGCGATGGCCAAGGCGGTCTGGGAGCGCTTCGGGCTGCCCGTCAGCCGCTACGTAGTGGTCACACGAAGCGAGTGCGAGCGCACCCCCGAGGCGGTCGCCGCTCGGGTGGAGGGCAGCTTCGCCTACCCGGTCTTCGTCAAGCCGGCCAACGCCGGCTCCAGCGTGGGTGTCAGTAAGGCCAAGAACCGCGAGCAGTTGACCGCCGCCCTGGACCTGGCCTGCCGCTATGATCGCAAGGTGCTGGTGGAGGAGTTTATTAACGGTCGCGAGGTGGAGTGCAGCGTCCTGGGCAACGATGACCCCATTGCCTCCCTCCCCGGCGAGGTCGTGCCCTGCAACGAGTTCTACGACTACAAGGCCAAGTACATCGACGGCGACTCCGCCCTGATCATCCCGGCCGAGCTGCCGCCCGACGTCACCCAGAAGGTGCGGGACACGGCTGTGGCCGCCTTCAAGGCTCTGGATCTGGCCGGCATGGCCCGGGTAGACTTCTTTGTCACCCGTGACGGGAACCGGCCCATCCTCAATGAGGTGAACACCATCCCCGGCTTCACCTCCATCAGCATGTACCCGAAGCTCTGGGAGGCCACGGGTCTCTCCTACCGGGAACTGGTCACCCGGCTGATTGAGCTGGCCATCGAGCGTTACCGGGACCGGCAGCGGTCCTCGACCACATACGAGGTTTAGGCTCGTATTCGAATTTGAACGTTCTAGTGAAAGGGCAGCGACCAAGATATTGACGGTCGCTGCCCTGTTGTTGTTTTGGCGGGTGTCTAGCAGGTACAGTAGCAGGCTCCGGCCTGTGTGCCCTGAGTGAGTCGGTGTCGCACAAGATTGGAGGAGCGATACCCTGAAGGACAAATGACCGGCCGGAAAGAACCCCCAGGGGGTAAGGCTCGCCCAGCGGACACCGCGCACCCGGGCCCATCGACCTGAATTGGAACGACGGCCGCCACCGGATAGCCCGACGCACGCCTCCAGGACCCGGAAATCCCGCGCCAAACAAGAAGGAACTTGGCACACTATGCAGAAATAGGTAAAACTAAGGTCTTATGGATAGACGGAAATGAGCGGGATTGCTGTTCTAAAGGAGGCTTCACCGCGTGGTGACCAAGAACGTCGGCATCGACCTGGGTTACGGTTTCGTCAAGGCGACGGACGGTGACAAGGAATACGTCTTCCCCAGCGTTGTGGGGAGCGGACGCGACCTGAAGTACCGTTCGGAGCTGAGCCGTCCCCTCCAAAGCCAGGGGCTGGACAGCCTGGTGGTGACCCTGGAGGGCCGCAAGTACTTTGTCGGCGAGCTGGCCATCCGGCAGTCGGAGATCGCCTCCCGGTCCCTTGACCAGAACCGCGTGGAGGACAAGAACACCCGCGTTCTGCTGTACACCACGTTGGCGCTCTTCTCCCAGTGGGAGCAGCAGAGCTTCAACATCGTCACCGGCCTGCCCACCGTGCACTACTCCAGCTACCGCGACGCCTGGGTGAACAGCCTGCACGGCTCGCAGACCGTGCGCTTCTTGGCCGGCGGTGAGGAGAAGGAACGCACCATCAGCATTGAGAAGGTGCGGGTGGTGCCGCAGCCCTTCGGCACCCTGTACGACCGGGTGCTCAACAACATTGGCAACGTGGTCGACACCGACCTCACCCGCCTCACCGTGGGCATCGTCGACGTCGGCTTCAAGACCTCGGACTTCGCCGTGTCGGACGGCCTGGAGTACATCGAGCGCCTCAGCTCCTCCACGTCGACCGGCCTCTCCAGCGCCTACGGCATGATTGCCGAACGGCTGCGGGAAGAGTTCCGAATCAACAAGGAGAACTACGAGCTCGACGAGATCATCAGCAGGAGCCAGATCCGCATCGCCGGCAAGCCCTACGATATCTCCAACATCAAGCGCGAGGCCTTTGAGCGCGTGGCGGCCAAGATCATCACCGAGCTCGAGTCCCTTTGGGACTACCGCTCTATGGACGTCATCTTGCTCACCGGCGGCGGCGGACAGGCCCTGTCCGAGTACCTGCTGCCGCGGTTCAACAACGCCTTCCTGGTGGACGGCGCTCAGTCCGCCAACACGCGCGGCTATCTGAAGCTCGCCAACAACATCTTCCGCAACGAGTAAGGCAACAGACTACGTGGCGGGGACCGGCCGGTGCGGCCGGTCCCTTTATATGGAACAGGAATTTGCTAGGGCCAGGGAGAATAATTTGTCCACAGCTTGAGGAGCCTTCCGATAACAAAACTTGGCTCCACTCCCGGAGGCGACCACATGAGCTGCCTCTTTTGCCGCATCGCGCAGGGCGAGATTCCCAGCACCAAGGTGTATGAAGACGACCGTGTTCTGGCCTTTCGGGACATCAACCCGCAGGCTCCCGTCCACGTGTTGGTGATTCCCAAGGAGCACTTATCCGACCTGGGCGGCCTGACCCCGGAACGGCAGGCCCTGGGTGGTCATATTCTGAACGTGCTGGCGCGCCTTGCAGAGCAGGAAGGCCTGAAGACCCAAGGGTACCGCGTTGTGACCAACACGGGCGAAAACGCGGGGCAATCCGTGCCTCATCTTCACTTCCATTTGTTGGGCGGACGCGGCTTTGGCTGGCCTCCCGGCTAGAAATGCGCGCCGTGCCTTCACTGCTGACACGGTGGACATAAACATCGTCTCCCGCTATAATGGTGGGTGTGTCTTCCCCGACCTTGGACGGGAGGGAGGGATCAGGTATGTCTGAGATCAAGATTGGTAAGAATGAAACCCTGGAGAGTGCCCTCCGTCGCTTCAAGCGCCAGGTCCAGAAGGCCGGCGTTCTGGCTGAGGTCAGAAAGCGCGAGCATTATGAAAAGCCCAGCGTCCGCCGCAAGAAGAAGTCGGAGGCGGCTAGAAAGCGGAAGTATCGCGACTAAGCCCTTATCGGCCCTGCCGGACGCATCCGGTAGGGCCGAAGGTGTATCTTGGAGGTGTCGTCCGTGAACCTGAAGGAACGCCTCAACGAGGACATGAAGGCGGCCATGAAGGCCAAGGAAGCAGGCAAGGAGCGCCTGTCGGTCATCCGGCTGGCCCGGGCCGCCATCAAGAACGTGGAGATCGACAAGAGGCACGAACTGAACGATGAGGAAGTCATCGAGGTTCTGGCGCGCGAGGTGAAGCAGCGCAAGGACGCCATGGCCGAGTTCGGCGAGAAGGCCGGCCCCGAATACATAGCCAAGCTGCAGGGCGAGGTCGACATCCTGATGGACTACCTGCCCCAGCAGATGTCGGAGGACGAGCTGCGGCAGGTCATCAAGGAGGTCGTGGCCCAGGTAGGCGCCACGTCGCCCAAGGAAATGGGCAAGGTGATGGGCCAGCTCATGCCCCGGGTGAAGGGGCGGGCCGACGGCAAGCTGGTCAACCAGATCGTCAAGGAGATGCTCTCCTGAGTCGCTCCAGGGCACCCCCAGGTCGGGTGCCCTGGTGTTATCGTGGTGTCGGGACACAGGCGGGACGGACCTCGCAGGAAACAAAGCCTCCCAGGCCCCCGTACTAGACAGAGGAACGCAACTTGAGGGAAGGAGGCGCGTCATGTCTCCCTGGAAGTCGGAGCGGGGCGTGGTCGACCTCGGTTTGCTGCTGTTCCTCGGCCTGGTGCTGGCGGCCGTACTCATATGGCTCGGCGCCTGGCTGGGGCGGGACCTGGCGGGCCAGTTCTCCGCCTGGATCCCGGTACTGCTGATCATCTTTGGCGTGGTCTTTCTGCTAATTGAGGCGGCCATCCCCGGCTTCGGAGTGTTTGGCTTCACGGGACTGTTGTTCCTGGCCGCGGGCATCATGGCGGTGGGGGCCAGCGTTCAGGATGCCGTTCGGGCTCTGGGCATCGCACTGGTGCTGGCGCCGCCACTGGCCTATATCCTGGGCCGGTACGCGGTGCGTCGCGGTTACTGGCGCCGCCTGTCGCTGGGTGACAGGCTCAGTACGGAGCAAGGCTACGTGGCTCCCCCCGATCAGGCTTACCTGGTGGGGAAGCACGGCCGGGCCCTGACCCTGCTGCGGCCGGCGGGCGCGGCCGACATCGAGGGCCGCCGGGTGGACGTGGTGACGGAGGGGGACTTCATTCCGGCCGGCACCGAAGTGGTGGTCATCAAGGTTGAGGGGCTGCGCGTGGTGGTGGAGGCCGCTGATCGGCTTCAGTCGTAGGTTCTAAATCGGATAGGGTGGAGGGAAGCCCGTGGACTCGCTAATTACGCTGCTAGTGGTTCTGGCCCTTGGATTTGTTGCCCTGTCAATCTTTTTCTCGTTTGTGCCGCTGGGACTGTGGATCTCGGCCCTGGCCGCCAACGTCCGGGTCGGCATCCTGACCCTGGTGGGCATGCGGCTGCGCCGCGTGCCTCCGGCCAAGATCATCAACCCGCTGATCAAGGCGGTCAAGGCCGGTCTGGACATAGACGTCAACAAGCTGGAGGCCCACTACCTGGCGGGCGGCAACGTGGACCGCGTGGTCAACGCCCTGATCGCCGCCCACCGCGCCGCCATCCCGCTGGCCTTTGAGCGGGCCGCGGCCATTGACCTGGCCGGCCGCGACGTGTTGCAGGCCGTGCAGATGAGCGTCAACCCGCGGGTGATTGAGACCCCGGTGGTGGCGGGCGTGGCCCAGGATGGCATTGAGCTGAAGGCCAAGGCGCGCGTAACGGTGCGCGCCAACATCGACCGCCTGGTGGGCGGCGCCGGCGAGGAGACCATCATCGCCCGCGTTGGCGAGGGTATCGTCACCACCATTGGCTCAGCTGTCAGCCACAAGAACGTGCTGGAGAATCCGGACTCCATCTCCAGGACCGTCCTGGCCAAGGGCCTGGACGCCGGGACTGCCTTTGAGATTGTGTCCATCGACATCGCAGACGTGGACGTGGGGGCCAACATCGGCGCCCGGCTGATGGCCGACCAGGCCGAGGCCGAGAAGCGCGTTGCCCAGGCCAAGGCGGAGGAGCGCCGCGCTGCCGCCGTGGCCACAGAGCAGGAGATGAAGGCGCGCGTTCAGGAGATGCGCGCCAAGGTGGTCGAGGCCGAGTCGCAGGTGCCCGAGGCCCTGGCCGCCGCCCTGGCGAACGGCAAGCTCGGAGTAATGGACTACTACAACATGCTGAACGTCCAGGCGGATACCAGCATGCGGCAGTCCATCGGCGGCGCCGGCGGGCAGCAGACCCCCGA
>JBLNCQ010000146.1:0-11064 GCA_050260815.1 Bacillota bacterium | reverse complement strand
CCAGGCGGATGGCCCGGCACACCTCCTCACCCGAAAGGTCGTGGAGCATCAGGTCCAGCACCACCAGGTCGGGCCGCAGCCGGGCCTCCAGAGCCAGCGCGGACTCGCCGTTCTCCGCGGTGGTCACGGCATAGCCTTCCCGCTCCAGATAGGCCCGCACCACCTCCAGGATCATCGGCTCGTCGTCCACGACCAGGATGCGCCTGTGTGCCTCAGTCACCGCTATTCCTCCCAGCCCGGGCGCTCCTGATTCGGCAGTGGTGAGAACATGCAGGGTGCGCCTCTCTGCGCTACTTCGGTGAACCCGGCGCCTGCTCCTTCAGGCGCCGGCGCCGTCACGGAGCGACATTTCCATAATCACCATATCCAGGCACCGTATGCCGTTCTCATAGATGGGTTCAGGGTAGTGGTGGAGGAAATAGTCCCGACGCACGCCCACCAGGCGAAATCCCGCCCGCTGGTAGAACGCCAGGTTGCGGAGGCTGCTGTTGCCGGTCCCCACCATGAGCCGGCTATAGCCGCGAGCGCGGCAGAACTGCACAACCTCGTCCAGCAGGCGCCGTCCGTAGCCCTGTCCCTGAAGGTCCTCCACAATGGCCAGGTTCCTGAGTTCAATGTCCGACGCCGCCAGCGGCTCCAGGTGGGCCACGCCGATGGTCCGGCCGCCCAGTTCCGCCACCAGCAGATGCCCCCGGTTCAAGTACTCCATGATGCGGGCCTCGGACGGGTCGGCCAGAAGCAGCAAGCCCAGGTAGCGACGCCTGCCGGCGTCCACAAGACGGACCCTCAACTCAGGCCTCCCCCTTTTCGGCAAGCCCCACCAGCGCGGCGGCGAAGCGGCGGGATTCCTCCAGATGCTGCGGACTCACCAGCCGGGGGTCGTGATCCAGAACCACCGTGGCCCTGTCCTGCACCGCCACCACCTCCCGCGCCAGATGCGCCTCCGGATCGTCCGGCAGGGTGGGCAGATGGTCCTGAAAGCCGCTGTCCGGAAGGCGTCGTCCGCTGTGCAGCCGCAGGTACCGCGTCCACGGGAGCCACCGCCTGGCCATCTCCAGGCCGTCAAGGCCGTGGGTCTCGGCCAGGAGCCGCAGCCGCGCGGTGTCCAGGCAGAGCGACAGGCTGGGAAACTCACGGAACAGGCGGCTGAACAGGTCGTTTTCGTAGAACAGCCGGTTGGGGCCGGCCACTTCCAGGGCAATGCGAATGTGGGCGCGATCCTGGAGCGCGGCCAGGAAGGTGAACGCGTCGCGGCCCGCCTGATACAGGCTGTCAACCGTCCAGTTCGTCAGGGTGCCGCAGTCCGGGGGCAGGTCCCACCCCGGGTAGGCCGCGCCCGGCTCCAGCAGGGCCGGCCAGGGGAAGGCGAAGACCAGATACCGGGCGCCGACCTGGTGCGCCGAGTCGGCCGCGGCCTCCGCCTGTACCAGCGCCGCCTTCCTGCCCTCTGCCGCGGCATCCAGAAGGGCCGGGCGCTCGGGAAGAAACCCGCGGTAGAGCGGATGGCGTACGCCAATGTTCCAGTCCCGGGCCTCGGCCTCCGGCACGGCGCCCAGCACGTCGGCGTATGAGCTGTGAAGTCCGATCTCCGCCCCACGCCAGGCAGGCCATTCCAGGTCCTCGCCCTGCTGGTTTCGGCCGGACCCGGCTAGCGGGCCAAAGCCGCCGTGGAGGGGGACAAACAGTTGCGCCATGGGCAGCACCTCTCGTTCGGTCCGTCAGAAAGGCCGCTCCCCTGGCGGGTGCGGCCGTGTGGTCCGGGTCTATTATAGCCGAGCCTGTCCCTGGAGCGGTAGGGTAAAGGGTTGTGCACCGCCACCGACCGCCGGGACGGGCCTGCATAAGTATTCATTTGGCCTATAGACTGAGGCCCCAATCTGTGATAGTCTCGGACCTAAAACACCAGAGGGCCCAGCCGTCTCCGTCCTGCGGACAGCAGGCGGAGCGACACCCCGGCCAGGGTAGGATGGCGCGGTTTTCGCTGGTTTGGGAGGAGGCCGGGAGCATGGCATACCCCATCGATCCTGCAGCAAGAGAAGAACATGACAGCTGTGCCCTGGTGGCGGTGGTCACCCGCGACGGGCGGCCGAGCCGGCGCACGGTACATGAGGCCATAGACGCCCTGTGCCTGATGTCGCACCGTTCCGGCCTGGTGGGTGAGGACGGCGACGGCTGCGGCGTGCAGACGGACCTGCCCCGCGCCCTGTGGGCTCAGCGCCTGGCGGCCGCCGGCTGGCCCGAGCGCTATGCCACCTCACTGCGGTTCGCGGTGGCGCACATGGTCGCCCCCCGGCAGTGCGGTGCGGCTCTGCTGGATGACGTGACCTCGTTCCTGCGGTCATGCGGGTGCCGTGTACTGTGGGCGGGGGAGGCGCCGGCGGACCCCCTGGCCCTGGGCCCGGGCGCCCGGGCAGAGGGCGTCGTCTTCTGGCAGGTGGCCGTCCACGGGCCGGGGCGCGGCGACTCGCTGCGCCAACGGCTGCTTGCGCTGCAGCAGCAGGTGGAGGAGCGCTTCCCGGTGCACGTGGCCTCCTTCAGTCCCGACACCGTGGTCTACAAGGTCCGCGGCACTCCCAGCGTACTGCAGCGCTACTTCCAGGATCTGTCCGACCCGGCGTTCGCCTCGCGCGCCGTTCTGGGCCACAACCGCTACTCCACCAACACCTCCACCGTCCTGCCCCGGGTGCAGCCCTTCGGCGTTCTGGGGCACAACGGCGAGATCAACACCATCGAGCGTCTGCGGGCGGAGGCGCGGCTGCTGGGGGTGTCCCTGGTGGAGGGCGGCAGCGACTCGCAGGACCTCAACCGGGTGCTGGAGTTCTTCCTGCACCACCTGGGACTGAGCCTGTTTGAGGCCATGGAGGTCCTGTTCCCGCCCATCATCAATGAGATCAAGCACTACCCCGAAGACCTTCAGGACCTCTACATGGGGCTCCGCCAATCGTGGGGGCCCTTCGCGCAGGGCCCGGCGGCCATCATGGCCCGGGCGAATGAGGAATGCGTCTTCAGCGTCGACGCGCTGGGGCTGCGGCCGCTGTGGTGGCTGGAGACCGAGGAGACCTGGGTGTTCAGCTCCGAACAGGGCGTGGTGGCCCCCGAACGGCTGGAGTCCGAAGCCCGCCCCCTGGCGCCTGGCGAGAAGATGGGACTGCGCCTGACCCCGGGCGGGCCCACCCACCTGTTCCGCTACGAGGCCATGCAGCAGGAGGTGGCACGGCGCTTCGGCCTGCGTCAGCCGGCGCGCAGCGGCCTTCGCCGCTTTTTGAGCGGCGGCGTTCCCGCCCCCGGTGACCCGTCCCTGTCTCTGGCCCCACCCACGGCGGGAGGGCCCACCCTGCGCACATCCAGCCCGGCTGCAAAGAGCTCGGAGCCGCACGCCCGCGCGGCGGCCGCGACGCGCCCGGAACACGTGGCGGCCCTGACCCTGCCGTCGGAGCCGCTGGTTGCGCCACCGGCCGCGGAGCCGCTTGCCGCGGGGCTGCCCCTCTCCTGGCTGGCCGCTTGCGGCTGGGACGTGGAGGACGTGAAGATGGCCCGCCATATGGCGCAGGCGGGCGCCGAGCCCATCGGCTCCCTGGGCTATGACGGGCCGCTGGCCGCTCTGGCCCGCCACCGCCACAACCTGGCCGACTACTTCAAGGAGACCGTGGCGGTGGTCACCAACCCGGCCATCGACCGGGAGCGCGAGGTCGAACACTTCTCCACCCGGGTGGTGGTGGGGCGCCGGCCGCCGCTCTGCGGCCCGGACCTGGCGCCGCTCGGTCGAGTGGAACTGCGGCAGCCGCTGCTTCTGGGCGGCGGCCCCCTGCTGCCCTGGAACGCGCAGAGGGCCCTGGCGGCGCGGCTGGGGTCGGCCTGCCTGGAGGACCTGACAGCGTACTTCTCGGAGGTGGGCGGACCGACGGCCGTGGCCACGCTATCTCTGGCCATGGGCCCGGAGGGACTCTCACCCAGCCTGGACGCGCTCTGTCAGACGGCCCTCACCGCCGTCCGCGAGGGCGCCGTGCTGCTGCTGCTGGACGATGGCCCGGCCCTGGAGGCGGGCCTGCCCGTGGTGGACCCCCACCTGGCCCTGTCCGCCGTCGACCTGGCCCTGCGGGATGCAGCGGGACCCCGGGGACAGAGTCTTCGGAGGCAGGTGGGCGTGGTGCTGCGGTCGGCCGCCCTGCGCAATCTGCATGACCTGGCTCTCGCCCTGGGTCTGGGCGCGGAGGCGCTGAACCCCTACGCTCTGTGGTCCCAGGTGACGCAGGAGCCTGACGCGGCCGGCCGTGAGGCGGCCCTGGAGAGGCTGGCGCTCGGCCTCCAGAAAGGGCTGGAGAAGGTGCTCTCCACCCTGGGCATTCACGAGCTGCGCGGATACACCCGCCTCTTCTCCAGCGTGGGCCTCCACGCCGAGGTGGCATCCTACCTCCGCACGCCCAACTTCTTCGGCCGTCTGGGGGCCGGGCGGGACCTGGCCTGGTGGGAGGCCGACGCGCGCGACAGGGCGGAAGTGGTGCGCGGTGAGCGCGGTGCCCACCTGGCCCGCACGCCCCGCTACACCCCCCTGGTCTGGCGCCTGGCTGCGGAAGTGGCTGGCGGGCAGCGCCCCTACGCCGACTACCAGGCGCGGGTGGCGGAACTGGAGGCTGAAGGACCCGTGGCCCTGCGCCACCTGCTGGACCTGCGCCAGCCGCAGGCGTGCCGCGGTGGCGGGGATGCCGGCACGGCGGCGGCACCCGCCGGCGTCGACGCGCTCTCCGGCACCCACGTAACTGGCGGCGTGGACACGGCCGCAGGACATCACAGCTGGCCCTTCTTCATCAGCGCCATGTCCTTCGGGTCGCAGGGCGAGACCTCGTTCCGCGCCTACCTGGAGGCTGCCCGCCGCCTCAACATCCTGTGCATCAACGGCGAAGGCGGAGAACTGCCCGACCTGCTGGGCCTGTATACGCAACACCGGGGACAGCAGGTGGCCTCCGGCCGGTTCGGCGTCAACAGCCTGCTGCTCAACTCGGCCGACGTGCTGGAGATCAAGATTGGCCAGGGAGCCAAGCCGGGCGAGGGCGGCCACCTGCCCGGCTCCAAGGTGACCGCCAAGGTCGCCGCAGCCCGCCACGCCGTCCCGGGCGCCGACCTCATCTCCCCCTCCAACAATCACGACCTCTATTCCATTGAGGACCTGGCCCAACTGGTCACGGAACTGAAGACGGCCAACCCGCGCGCGCGGGTATCCGTCAAGGTGCCCGTGGTGCCGGGGATTGGCGTCATTGCCGTGGGCATTGCCAAGGCCGGGGCCGACATCATCAGCCTCTCCGGCTACGACGGCGGGACCGGCGCCGCCCGCCTGCACGCGCTGCGCCACGCGGGCCTGCCGGTGGAGATCGGCGTCATGCTGGCCCACGAGTCGCTGACCGAGTCCGGTCTCCGGCCGCTGGTCGAGATCTGGGCGGACGGCGGCATGAAGAGCGCCGCCGACGTGGTGAAGATGCTGTGCCTTGGCGCCGACCGGGTGGGCTTCGCCACCCTGGCCATGATGGCCATTGGCTGCACGGCCTGCCGGGGCTGCCACCTGGACACCTGCCACGTGGGCATCGCCACGCAGATGGAGAGCTGGGAGGAGGCGCAAAGGAAAGGCCTGAAGCGGTTTGAGCCGCGCGTCCTGGAGACGGCGGTGGAGAACCTGCAGCGCCTATTTGAGGCCATGGGGCGAGAGGTGGCCGCCCTCACCGCCGGGCTGGGCCTGAGCCGCACGCGGGACCTGGTGGGCCGCCGCGACCTGCTGCGGCAGGCGCGCGGGCTGGAGCAGGTGGACCTCAGCCGGCTGCTTGAGCCCGTGCCGGCTGCGGCCGGGGCCCCGGCGGAAGGCGGCCGGCCGCGCGCAGCCTCCGCCCCCTCAGTGGTAGGCGACCTCGCCGACCTGCGCGTCGGCCCCAGCCACCGCGCCCTGGGAACGGCGCTGTCCGGGGATCTGGCCCGACGGCGCCTGCGGGACCCGGCGGCGCCCGACCAGGCGGCACCCGCCTCCGCGGCGGCCCTCGACCTGGCAGCCGCCGCGCGGGCTGCCGCAGCCACGGCCCCCGGTGAATCAGGCGAGCCGCTGGTGCTGCTGCGGTCCGTCCCCGGGAACGGCCTGGCCGCCTTCAGCCTGGACGGACTGGACCTTCGCCTGACCGGCGGAGCGCAGGACGGCCTGGCCAAGGGCAGCCGCGGCGGACGCGTGGCCGTGCTCAAGTACCGCAACCGGAAGGGCCGTTGGCTGGGCGGGTCCGTGGGCAAGAGCTTCGCCTACGGCGCCCAGGAAGGGCTGTTCATGGTGCAGGGAGACGCGGATGCCCGGGCCGGCATCCGGCTGTCCGGGGCGGATGTGGTCATTGGCGGCGAACCGGCGGGATTCGTGGGTGAGCGCGGCAACCTGGCCCTGCGGGCCAACGTGAAGGGCTTCGCCTTTGAGTACATGACCTCAGGGCGGGCCGTGGTGCTGGGCGACATCGGCCCCTGGGCGTGCTCCGGCATGACCGGCGGAGTTGTCTACTGCCTCCTGCGGCCGGAACTGGGCCTGGACGAGGTTGCCCTGCAGAACCGCCTGGCCAAGGGCGCCAGAGTGCAGATTCGGGCCCTGGGTCCCCAGGGACGGAAGGACGTGGCCGAACTGCTTGAGCCCTATGCCCAGGCGCTGGAGAGTAGCGGCCAGCGTGACGCCGCCCTGAGAGTCCGGCGCCTTCTGACGGAGCCCCAACGCTTCCGCGCCATCGTGCCGGCCGGCAGCCAGCTGGACGAAGACATCTCGACGGAGTGAGCGGAGGCCCCCGGTGCCAAACCCGGGGGCCTTCCCTCTTGCCGCTCTCACGCCTCGGGCGCTCCCTCGGAGATGACGCGCACTCCCTCGACGTGCCCTTTGGCAGCCCGCTTCATGAACCTGCGGTCCTCCCACGTGTAGGTGGCCGTGGTCAGGTCGTAGCCCTCCGGGTAGAGGTGCTGCGCCTCGACCAGCAGGCTCACCCGCTTGTGGTTGACCGAAATGCGCTTGCCCCGTGTGAACACAATCATCTCACCGCGGGCGTTGGGCAGTTCGGCCACTACGCCGTTCTGCCCCAGGGGCTCCACGCGCACGTAGTCGCCCAACTGCCACGGGCGCGGCCCGCGGGCCGGAGCGGCCCCCGCCGGCTGGGCCTGCTCGCGGCCCGGCAGGCCATCCGGCGCTGCGTCAGCGGCGTCCGTCCCGTTTACCGCTTGCGCCTCTTTCGCATCGTCCGCTGCCTCCGGCGCCGGAGCCACTTCCACCGCCCCCAGCGTCTTGGCGCGGGGCGGCACTTCCCGCTCAGAAGGCGGTCCGCCCAGGTAGCGACCGGCCTGATCCAGCACGCGCTTGGGTACCCCCAGGCGCTCGGCAATCCACAGCGCGTGGCTGCTGCCGGACTCGCCCAGGATCAGCCGGTAGAGCGGCCGCAGCGTCTCCCGGTCGAAGTCCATACGCCCGTTGAGGAAGCCCGGATGCGCGTCCGCCAGCCGCTTGACGTCACTGTAGTGGGTGGTGGCCAGGGTCACGGCCCCCGACCGATGCAGGTCCTCCAGGATGGCCATGGCCAGCGCAGCTCCCTCCGCCGGGTCGGTCCCGGTGCCCAACTCGTCCAGCAGCACCAGGCAGCGCGGGCCGGCCTTGGCCAGGGTGGAGGCAATCTGGCCCATGTGTGCGGAGAAGGTGCTCAGGGACTGCTCGATGCTCTGACCGTCGCCAATGTCCGCCAGGATCATGTCAAACACCGCCAGGCGGCTGCCTTCACCCACCGGCACGTGGAGGCCGGACTGTGCCATCAGGGTGAGGAGGCCGGCGGTCTTCAAGGCCACGGTCTTGCCGCCCGTATTGGGGCCGGTGATGACCAGAGTCCGGTAGCGGCGTCCCAGCACCAGGTCCAGGGGTACGGCCCCCTGGGTGATCAGCGGGTGGCGCCCCTGCAGAATCTGGATGAATCCGTCAGCGTTAACGGCCACGGACCGCCCTCCCATGGCCAGGCTCAGGCGTCCCTTGGCCAGTGCGAAGTCGTAGGCGGCCAGGACCTCCAGGTGGACGCGGATGGCGGGAACATCCGCGGCGACCAGCCCGGACAGCGCGGTCAGGATCTGGTACTCCTCCGCCTCTTCCTGGCCGCGCAGAGTCTGGAGGTCATTCACCAGCCTGCGCACCGCCGCCGGCTCAATGAAGACCGTGGAACCGCTGCCGGAGGTGGATACCACCAGGCCGTCCACTCGGTTCCTGTGGCTGGCCTTGACGGGCAGCACGTACCGCCCTTCTTTGAAGCCCACAAAGTTCTCCTGCATGGCGTCGCGGTACTGGGCCGAGTTCAGGAAGGACTGCAGCCGCGCCTGAATGCGCTCCTCAACCTGCTCGATCTCCCGTCTGATCTTGGCCAGTTTGGGGCTGGCCGCGCTGGCGACGCGCGTCTCCTCGATGCTGCCGTAGATCTCGTCCTCCAGCGCCCTGAGGTCGGCAATGGCCTCGGCGTAGCGACTGAGCGTTGGGGCCTTGGCCCGCTTGCTTCCCATATAGCGCCGCAGCTCGCGGCCGCCGCGAACAAGGTCAGCGATCTGCAGCAGTTCGGCGGGCGCCAGGACGCCGCCCCTCTCCGCCTTGGCCACCACGTCACGCGCGTCTGAGAGGCCGCGCAGCGGCACCTGCGCGTTGCCGGAAAGGAGGGCCTGCGCCTCGCTGGTTTCTTGAAGAGCCGACTCAATGGCGGGAATCAGTGTGAGGGGCTGCAGCCGCTCGACCAGCTCGCGGCCCAGGCGGCTCTGGGTCATGTCGGCCAGCATGGCCTTAATCTTGTCGTATTCGAGGATGGACAGCACTCTGGCGTCCAAGGGGATCACTCCTGTCTGCATGGGCTTCGGAAAAGTGAGGGCCGGGAGGCGTAAGCCCTCCCGGCCCAAAGGCGGGTACAAAAAGACCGTGGACGCAGCCACGGTCTACCCGTCATCAGGTATTCCGGAGTTTCCTGTCCTCAACCAACGCATGCGAAAAGACGGGTGCGGCAAAAGCCGCCGGTCCCCATGGGCCCTTGCGCCGTCTTTGCGCCTATGCAGTTACTTCAGGTTGAGGACAAGCACAGACACGAAAAATCCCCCTTGTGAAGCGGAGCCGCACCCATCGTAAGGGATGGGACGGGGGGCTGTCAAGGGCGCACTCACAACTCCGCCGCCGCCGTCTGTTCCGCGGCCTCCGGCCCGTGCGCCGCAGTTTCTCAAACGCCATTCCGATCAACGGAGCCCCTCCCCGTCTTCAGCCCACTCCTGGATAACGCGGCGGAACGCAGAATAGTTGCTTCCGCTGTGACCTTGACTTGCCTAGACCTCGCGGAACGGCCACCAGCGGCGGGCCATGAACAGGGCCAGCACCGCGTTGTAGAGGACGTGGGTCAGCGAGGACGCGGTCAGGGAGCCCGTCTGGAGGAACACGTCGCCCACAATGACGCCCAGCAGTCCCGCGGCGACGGCATAGGGCCAGGAATCCCGTCGCCATCCGCCGTGAGCCAGACCAAACAAGGCGGACGTCAGCCACAGCCCCAGCGTGGGCTGGAGGGCGCCGCGGAAGAGGATCTCCTCCCCCACCGGCGAGGCCAGCACCGTCAAGGCGACAAGACCCCAGCCGCCCTTGTCCAGAGCGTCGTCAACAAGGCCCACCGCGACGCGGTTGGTGACGGACCGCAGCGCGGGCCAGGCAAGGTAGAGGCCGCCAGCCAGGAGGAACCCAAGGACGGAGCCGGCCGCCGCCAGTGCCAGGTCGCCGGGGGAGAACCGAAACCAGGCCAGCACATGATCCCTGCGAAGGACGTATGCCAGACCGAGTCCGACCAGGGCCAACATCAGCGTACTGACCAACGAAAGCAGAGCCAGCTTGCCCGGACCGCCTGTGCTCTGGGCCATCATAAGGCCTCCCCGCGCTGTGGTGGATGGACACGAACCATTTCTGGACGTCCGGCCGGTTGACCTGCCTGGGCGCCCAAGCGGTTGCGGGGAATACCTGACAGACCAGGCACGCAAGGGCCGCCTCCCGCGTACCCTGTCCCGGCGATAACCTTCTGGATGTTGGCCGCGGCGAGGCGGACGGCCGACTCCGGGAACGCCCAAAGCGGGAGGGGGTTGCGGCCCATGTGCGGCATCGTCGGTTGGATCGACTGGAACAGGGACCTGCGCGAGCAGGGTGCCGTAGTCATGGCCATGGCCGGGAGGCTGGCAGCCCGGGGTCCCGACGCCGATGGCCTCTGGACCTCACCGCACGCGGCCCTTGGGCACCGCCGTCTGGTGGTGGTCGATCCCGCCGGGGGCGCCCAGCCCATGGTGCGCTCACGCGCCGGCGGGGACTATGTCATTACCTACAACGGCGAGCTCTACAATACGGAGGAGATTCGGCGCGACCTGCTGGCCCGGGGCTACGTCTTTCAGGGTCACTCGGACACGGAGGTCCTGCTGGACTCCTACATGGAGTGGGGCCCGGCCTGCGTCGCCCGGCTGAACGGCATCTTCGCCTTCGGCATCTGGAGCGAGGCGGACCAGTCGCTGTTCCTGGCCCGCGACCGCCTGGGCGTCAAGCCGCTGTTTTACGCGGAGCGGGGCGGGGCGTTTCTCTTCGCCTCCGAGATCAAGGCCCTTCTCGCCCACTCGGCCGTCCGGCCGGAGGTAGACGGAGCGGGCCTGGCGGAGGTACTCATCCTGGGTCCGGCCAGGACGCCCGGCTGCGGCGTATTCAAAGGCATCTCGGAGCTCAAGGCCGGACACTGCCTGATCCTGGACCGCGGCGGCCTGCGCGTCCGGCGGTACTGGGGCCTGGAGAGCCGCGAGCACCCGGATGACCTGGATACCACCGTGGAGCGGGTGCGGGAACTGGTGGTGGACACCGTGGAGCGCCAACTGGTGTCGGACGTGCCCATCGCCACGTTTCTCTCCGGGGGGCTGGACTCCAGCGCCATCACGGCCATTGCCGCCAACGCCCTGCGCCGCGACGGCCAGGAGCCTCTCACCACCTTTGAGGTGGATTACGCGGACAATGCCCGCTTCTTCCGCCCCACGGCGTTCCAGCCCAACCCG
>JBLNCQ010000145.1:0-32731 GCA_050260815.1 Bacillota bacterium | reverse complement strand
CGGGGATCGGCCACAGGACGAGGGGCAGCAGCCCGGCAACAACCGCAGGCAGCCCGATATTCCAGCTGATCTTCATGAATCGCGCCTCCTCGGGAGAACCCCGTTGCTGCCCGGAGGGCGTCGGCGTGCTGTCGCCAAAAGAGACGAAGGCCCCGGGAAGATCCCGGGGCCACCAGACTCGGGCCGAGTTAGACGGCCTTCTTCGCCACGGTCGCCTTCTTGGCGGCGGGCTTCTTAGCCGCAACCTTCTTGGCGGGAGCGGCCTTCTTGGCAACCGTCTTCTTGGCGGCAGCCTTGACAGTGGACTTCTTCACCGCCGTCTTGGCAGCAGTGGCCTTCTTGGCCGCCGGCTTAGCAGCCGCGGTCTTCTTGGCCGGAGCCTTCGCAGCGGTCGCCTTCTTTACCGCGGGCTTGGCAGCAGCGGTCGCCTTCTTGGCCGCGGGCTTGGCGGCGGTCGCCTTCTTGGCGGCCGGCTTGGCGGCAGCGGGCTTCTTGGCAGCAGGCTTGGCGGCAGCGGGCTTCTTGGCAGCAGGCTTGGCAGCGGGCTTCGCAGCCGGAGCAGCAGCCACGACAGGCTTCTTGGTAGTGGCAGCAGTCATCTCTTTCGCCTCCTTCCTGTAATGGGCTGCTGACGTTATCTCCACCCGATTCCGGGGGATGAACGCTCGTTGTTGAACCTTGAAACTCTTGACATTCGGGAAAGTGCAGTGACGTGTTAGTTACATTACCATTATCCAACATCTTCGCTAGTACCCGCCAATTTCCTCTTTTTTTTGGCAGAGTTCGCCCAATTCCTTTGCACAAGGTTTGTTAGTCCAGGAGATATCTGGAGGATGTGCAACAGGGAAAAGTCTAGCAGTGGTCGAATCTTGCGGCGTTAGGAGGTGCGGGAGTGCACCAGAGGGGTTGGCCCCTGCTTGTAGCTGCAACGGCTTTGCTACCCGCCTTTTTTCTGCCCATACCGGCCGTGGGCGATTTCTTCTATCTGCCCAAAGTGCTGCTGCTCCTGGGCCTGGAACTGATGCTGGCCGGGATCCTCTGGCGAAGCGCGTGGAGGGAGCGCAAGTCGGCGGGCCTGGCGGCCGACAGTCTGTCGCACAGCGGCGTGCCCCTGGGTGGTCCGGCACACCCCTTGCTCCAACCGATTCTGCTGTACTGGGCCGTGCTGGGCCTGGCGACGCTGCGCTCCGTGAATCCCATGCAGAGTCTGCTGGGTGAGCCATTTCGTTGGGAAGGCCTGATGACGTTCCTGCTCTACGGCGGCCTGGCTCTGCTGGTGCCCGCGGTGCTGGTGAACCCGCATGAGGCCGACGGCGGCGTGGCCGACCATCTGAACAGGCTGCTCGGCTGGGGACTGGGCGTTGCGGTGGCGATTGTGGCCTACGGCGTCCTGCAGAGCTACGGGCTGGACCCCTTGCCCCGCGATCCCATTCGCTCCGGCGCCGCCTGGTGGCGGACGGCAGCCTTCGCCACACTGGGGAACTCCAACTTTTTCGGGACCTTCAGCGCCGTGTACCTGGCGCTTTCGGCCATCCGCTACCTGACCGGTGGAGGGCCCATCTGGCTGGCCGGCGCCGGCGCCATGCACTACGGCATGCTGGTCTCGCTGTCGCGCGGAAGCTGGCTGGCGGGCGGCCTGGCTCTGCTGCTGGTGCTGCTTCTATCAACGGCGGTGGGCCAGCGGCCCTCGGCCCGTCGCCTGGGAGCGCTGGCACTCATTCTGGTGGCCCTCACGCTGGTGTGGAGGACGGCGGACCTGCGCGCCTCGCAGCGGGTGCAGGAGTTCGCCCAGGACGTGTCGCAGCAGACGGGCACCGTGGGGCAGCGGCTGTGGATGTGGCAGGGCACCTGGCGGGCCATCCTGGCCAGACCCTGGCTGGGCTACGGCCCGGACACGCTGGGCGAGGTCTTTCCCCAGTTCGAACCGCCGGGGAGGGCGGAGGCGGGCCTGCAGGGGTGGACCATCGACAGAGCCCACAACGATTACCTGCAGGTGGCGGTGTCCTCCGGGCTTCTTGGGTTGGCCGCCTACGTTGGGATCCTGCTGACCGCCGGGCGCTTGGCCTGGCGCGTGGCCACGGGGAGGGCTTCGCCGCCCCTGCACCGCGCCCTGGCCTGGTCCCTGGGCGCCGGAGCCCTGGCCCACCTGCTGGCCGTGGGGGCGAACCTCAGCACCGTGTCCGAGTCGCCGGCCTTTTGGAGCCTGCTCGGTTGCATCGCCGCCCTGGCCATGGACGTGCGGCGACGGGAAGCCCACGGGCGCGGGACGAACGGCACGGTCGACCATAGGCCGGACGCCCCGGACGCCCCCCGCCGCGAACCAGCCTAGTTGCCTCCGATACCCATCTGCCGAGAAGCACCCGGTCGGTCCGGGTGCTTCTTTTTCATTCTTCGGAAAGGATTTTCAGGGTCACGGACTGCGTCACCGGCGGCACGTCGGGCCCCAGCACCGTGGCTTCCAGCGTGTACGCTCCGGGTGCCGGAGAGGCCAGTCGGACGCGGCGCGGCTGACCCCAGGCGTAGGGCCCGCTGTAGAGCGTCCGGGCAGTCCCGTCGGGGAGGCGCAGCACCACCTGAAGCGTCACGGCCGAAGCCGAGGCCCTATCGGCCAGCCCCTGCGGCTCCAGGCGCAGGAAGAGCCCATCGACATCCTGCGGTTTCACGGGGCGACCATCCCAGGCGGTCCAGGTCCCGTCGGCCGCCACGCGGCCAAGGGACAGGCGGACGAGCGGCGTCAATGTCAAGGCCAGGTTGGCCGTCTCGCCGGCCTGGATCTCCACCATGCGCTCCTCGTCGGTGTAGCCTGACAGGCGGACCGTCATCTGGTGGCTGCCTGCCGTCAGTTGAGAGACGCGCAGCGGCGTCCGGTTTTGCAGCGGGGCCCCGTCCAATTCCACCTGGGCGCCCTCCGGCGTGCTGCTGACCACCAGGCTCCCCAGCGCCGTCTCCACCACCGCGCCGGCGCCGTCCAGTCCCAGCGGCCGGGGCGCGAAAGGCAGCGGACTGCGCGTGGCCAGGGCCAGGTAGACGGTGAACCCCACCAGGGCCGCGGAGATGATGGGCGACAGCAGCGAGGCCGCGACGACCAGGCGGCTGTCTCCGCCGTGCCAACTGCCCCCGCCCCGCTGGGCCCATGACGGACGCCTGCCGCGCCTCAGGGCCGCAGTGCTGTCACGCTGCGTTGCCGTCGACTCCGGGAAGGCAGCAGTCGCTGCCACCTCAGCCGACGCCCGTGGCATGGGCGGACCCCATGCCCGGTCCTGCACCACCGAGAGGGCGCGGGCCAGGCCCTCCCGCATCTCGGCCGCCGAGCGGTAGCGGCGCTCCGGCTCATACTGGAGCGCCTGGTCCAGCACGGTCTCCAACGAGACGGGCAGATCCTGATTCACCTCGCGCAGCGGCGGAAACGTGAAGAGCCGGTCCGGGCCCCGGCCCGTGAGGAGCCGGAAGCAGGTGGCGCCCAGACCCCAGATGTCGGTGTAGGGGCCGCTCTGGGACGTGGCCTGAAACTGTTCGGGCGCGGCGTATTCCGGCGAACCCAGGAGCACCGTGTCTCCCGGCTTGCGCGCATTGTACCGGCGGGCGGCGCCGAAATCGAGGAGGAGAAGGCGGCCGTCGTCGCCCAGCAGCAGGTTGGCCGGCTTGATGTCGCGGTGGATGACCGGCTCCGGCCGGCTGTGAAGGTACTCCAGAATGTCGGTGACCTGCAGGGCCCAGCCAATGACGCTCTGCGGCGGCAGCGGCCCGCGGGCCTCCGCCAGCAGCCGTTCCAGGGTTCTCCCCGGGCGATGTTCCGCGGCCAGGCAGGCGACGCCGTCCAGCTCAAAGACCTCCACCGGCCTGGGCACGCCCGGGTGGTCCAGGGTGGCCAGCAGGTCCGCCTCCAACCGCAACTGCCGCGCGCCGGTCTCGGTGACGGCGGTCTTGAGCGTGCACAGTGGATGGCCGGGGGCCGATGCGTCCTGCCGGTGCTGCTGCAGCGATCGCCGCAGGGCCAGGTAGACGCCGCCGTCCGCGCCGGACCCCAGGAGGCCCAGAATCTCGTACCGCGCCTGGGGGCTGACGACCTCCTGTCCCGGGGCCGGCGAGGACATCGCCTGCATCTGCTCGTCTGCGCTCATGCCGGGCCCCGCTCTCCGCCCTCGCGGTCCCGCCGCGAGAGGTTGACCACGGCCGTCCTGCACGCGCGCAGCGCCCGCACCATGGCCACGGCGGTCTGGAACCGCTGGTTCGGGTCGGGGGCCAGAGCCTGCGTCAGTAGCGGCTCGACGGCCCGACGCATGGCCAGGCTCCAGTGCGGCGCGGTGGGGAGCTGCACGGGACGGCCCCGCGTGCCGCCGACCACCGCCTTGCCCGCCGGCCCGGCCAGCAGGCGGTAGAGGACCATGCCCAGAGAGTAGAGGTCGGATCTGGCGTCGGCCTGGCCGCGGAACAGTTGCTCCGGGGCCAGGTACTCGTGAACCGTGATGGAGGAAAGCACCTGGGTGGCCGCCGGCGACTCGGGCGTCCGGCTGATCTCAAAGTTGACCAGTCGGGCCCGGCTGCGGCCGGCCAGCAGAATGTTGCGTGGATGGACGTCGCGGTGCACCAGCCCGTACCTGTGTGCTGCCGCCAGGGCTTCCGCCACCTGGCGCCCGATGTTCAGTGCCTGTTCCGGCGCCATGGCGCCCTGGTTCATGACGTCCTGCAGCGTGCGGCCCTGAACCGTCTCCAGGACGATGTAGAGCCTCTCGCCGTCCTCCAGCAGGTCATGGACAACGGGAATACCCGGGTGGCGCAGGGCTGCCAGGGCTCTGGCCTCGCGGCGGAACTGTGCCTGCAGGTGCTCGGGGACCGTGGCCCTGTCCAGGCACCGCAGTACAACGCGGCGGCCCAGGTGGCGGTCCTCGGCCAGGTAGCTGAGGCTGAAGCGCCCCGGGGGAAGAGTCTCAAGCAGTTGAAAGCGCCCGTTTGCCAGTGAATCCAAACCCATTCCACCGCTTCCTACAGAATTTGGTAGTGAGGGTTCTGCGCCCCGGCGCCGGACTCCTCCCAATAATTGGATGCCGTCTCTCCGTCCCTCCAAGGCGTGGATACCGATTTGGCGCGGGTTCTTGAGGGGAGCATCCCGGTCGCGGCCTGTCCCATTTTCGCTCGACATAAGATGGCCTCGCGGCGTCGACTGCCGCCGCCGCTTGACCGGACGCGCGAAAACTGACCTTGCCGCGGAGGCGCCTTGCGTGCCGTGCGTTATGGCGCGAGACCTCGAGGAAAGAGCGATGGATGAACGCTTTCGGCTCGCGCCTTTGGGCCCGTCACCCTTCGCCCCGGGTTCGCCCTTAAGGCAATGGGGACGGGCCTTTCTGTCGATGGAATCCGGGGACAGCCTACGCGCTGCGGCATCAGCCGACATCCAATCTTTGGTAACATCCGAACCAGAGTTATGAAACCATGACATAACCCCGTCGTGGTTGACTGGGAGCGATGGTCGGGTGCGGATGTGGGACGGCAGCGCAAATCAAGAGACGGCAGTCCCGGCGGGCGGGGCGGCGGCCCTTCGCGCCCTCTCCCTGTTGGGCGACGTCGCGGTGTGGGTCGTTCTTGCCCTTTCGCTTCTGATTCTGCTCCTGGCCGTTGTGGCCCGCAGCACCAGCGGCGCCGGCACGCAGTGGCTAGTGGTCGTCTCCAATAGTATGAAGCCCGCCCTCAGCACCGGCGACCTGGTGGTGGTCCGGCCGGCGTCCCCGGACCGCATTCGGGTTGGCGACGTGGTCACCTTCCAGGACGCGCAGAACGCCCAGGTGCTGGTGACCCACCGCGTCATTGCCGTGGAGCCTGCGCAGGGCCGCTACAGCTTTCGGGTCAAGGGCGACAACAACCCCATCCCCGACCCGCAGCTCGTGGACGAAAGCCGCATTGTCGGGCGCATGATCCTGCACCTGCCCCTTGCCGGCTACGTGGTCCACGCCCTGCAGGCGCGGCCGGCCCTGGCCTTGCTGACCCTGCTGCCGTCGCTCCTGGTCATGGCGCTGCAGCTTGCCCGGCGCAGGGCCGGGGAGGCGGAGGTGCAGTCGCCATGAGAGTAACGCTGCTGCACCACCTCTACGGACGTGTGCTGCTGGCCCAGGGGCTGGCCATGGCCTTTGTGCTCGGCAGCGCCGTGCGGCCCGGGGTCACCCTGGCCGCCTTCTCCGCCTCCTCCGTCCTCACGGCGGAGGTGTCGGTTGCCGACCTGACCGACGCCATCGTGCTGCGTGCCCTGCCGCTCCCCCCGGCGCCGAGGGACCTGGGGCCGCCTGAACCGCCGGAGCCACCTGCGCCACCCGCACCACGCGAGCCCGAGTCGCCCGGGCCGCCCGAGACTCCTCCGGCGGACAAGCCCACTCCAGATCCGGCAGACCCGCCGGCAGCATCGCCATCGGTCCCCCAGGCGGACCCGTCCACCGGGCCTCCGGCTGGCCCATCTGCTGATAACCCCGAGAAGAGTGAAGAGGCTCCAGGCGATGCAGGCCTACCAAGCACGGACGAGGCGGCGCCCTCCAGCCCGGAGACCCCGGCGCCGTCACCGGTACCCAGTGACCCGCCCAGCAAGCCGGACCGGCCCGACGAGCCCAGCACGCCACAGCCGCCGAGCCCACGCGACCCCCACCCCCCGGGTTGGGTGCCGCCCCTGCTGACAGCCGACTTCGACGCGGTCACAGCCACCCTGCACGTGGCCGGCGTGCGGCCGGGGCGGCCCGTGCTGGTGGCGGGCGGATTCCTGGCGCTGGCCCAGGGCGCGCTGGCCGCGAACCCCAACCCGGGGTGGCAGGTACGGCCGGCTGCTTCGGAGCGCATGCACATCGAGGTCATGTCGGCGCCGGCTGACATCGGTGACGGCGACACCGCGCGCTCCGGCATTGCCGTCGGCGTGTTGATCCTGATGCCGCCGGGCACCGGCACCGGAACCTACCAGGGCGAGATCACAGTCAGCGCCGCCAACGGCTGGACCACGCGCACGGTGCAGGTGGTCGTGCAGGTGGAGCCGCCGGGGCCGCCGACCAGACCGGATCCTGCGGACCCGCCGGGACACGACAGGCGGCGGCACGACGCCGGCCCGGAGGGGCCGTCCAAAGATGATAGGGCCGAGGGCCCAAGGAGGAGCGGACATGAGGACCCTACTGCAGACCAGGTGGCTCCGGCCCCTGGGGAGGCTGGAGAAGCTGACCTGGGCGGTGAATCTGTTCGTGATAGCCGGCATGCTGACCCTCGGCTACACGATTGGCGCGTTCACGAACACGGCGGCGCCCATCCCCACCCTGATGAGCACCGGTAAGATTGACATCACGGTGGCGTCCGGAGCCGACCGGGCGGAGCGGAACGCCGGCATCATCGACTTCAACAACACCCAGCCCGGACAGTCTCAGGAGAACACCATCACCGTCGAGAACACGGGTACCCTGCCCTTCGCCTACTCCGTGAGCGCCGCGCTGCAGGGAGACACGCCCCTGTTTGACGCCATTCAGGCCGAAATCAAGAACGGCGCGGGCGAGGTTGTCTACAGCGGCAACCTGAGCGGGCTGACCGAGGCCCGGACCGTCACCGCGATGGTGCCGGCCGGGAGCAGTGATAGCGTGTCGTTCCGCGTCTGGCTCCCGGACAGCGCCGGCCCGGATCTGATGGACAGGAAGGGCACCGCTACCTTTTCCTTCGTGGCCTCGCAGCTTCGGGCCGCCCAGGAGAGCCAGTAGAACCGCGCCCGGACGGACTGCCGACGCACCGGCGCCAGTCGCATCTGCCGCGATGCCCCGCGGATAGCACCCGCATATTCGTCAACAGCCCCAACCCAGCGACGGGTTGGGGCTGTTTGATTTCAAGGGCGCTCCTGCCCTTTGGGCTCCTCCGCGAGCCAGGGGACCGGGTGGTCCAGGGGCGCGTCGTGCCGCCCCAGGGCGAGGAGCACGCGGGCCTGAGCCAGCTTGACACGAAGAGCCGCCACATCAATGGCCCGGGGGTCGGACGCTTCGCGAAAGTGGGACTCGGCTACCTCCAGATCCCGCAGCGCCTGCTGCAGCTCCACCTGCTCCCACTGATCGGGTGGGGGCGGAGGGGGGATGTTGGGACCCGACTGCAGCCCCAAGAGTCGCATCAGATAACGCATGGGCCCCACCTCCTTGGCCCATTGATATGCACCCGCGTCTTGCGGTCTGCCTGTCCCGCCGGCCGCATACGCTGGCGCAGGAGGCGGTTCCCGTGCGCTGGAAGCCGCGTGCCGCTGCGTTGATCCTTTTGCTTCTCCTCACCTGGATGGCCGGTCCTCTTTCACGCTGGTCCTCGCCCCGGCGCGCCGCGCTGGCGGACTACCTGATGTCATCCCAGGACGCGGCGGGCGCCCTGCGCAACCGCCCAGACGATCCGGCGGTCACACCCTACTTCGCCAACTATGCGGCAATGGCGCTGCTGGAGACAGCGCGGGGGCCGGCCCTGGCCCGGGCGCAACTCAACTGGTACCTGTCCCGTCTTAACGAGCGTGATCGCTACGGGCTGTCCCAGACGGTGTATGACTACCGACCCGGCTCCCCAGGACCGCCCGGCTACGACTCGGCCGATGCCTACGCGGCCACGCTCCTGAGCCTGGCGCGCCGCTATGTGGAGAGCACCGGCGACTGGGTATGGGTTCGGGTGCATGAGGCGGAACTGGCGTCGGTGGCGGGACTGCTCCTCTCCCTGCAGGACCCGGACGGCCTCATCCGTACCGGGGGTCCGTCCGTGCACCGATACCTGATGGACAACGCTGAAGACTACCGCGGACTCGTGGACTGGGCGTGGCTGCTTCGGGGCCTGGGCCAGGTCCCGTCCGCGACCAAAGTAGAGGACAGGGCCAATCGACTGGCGGAGGCCATCGACCGCATCCTGTGGGACCCGAGCCTGCAGGCCTACTTGTGGGTCTCGCCGCCGTGGCCGCCCTCCCCGGAGGAGGCCCGCAAGTACCGGCCCGACTGGACCCGCTGGTATGCCGACACCGTGGCCCAGGTCTACCCCGCGCTCCTGGGTGTCCCCCAGCCGGCAGGGCGGGACAGTGCGGCCTACGCCCACCTGGCGCGGGCCTTTCCCCGCTGGACCCAGGGCGAAAGGCCGGACGCCTTTCCGTGGCTCATGGCCGGACTGGGCGCACTGAGTTCCGGCGACCCAGCCGCGGCCCGCGAGGTTCTGCGATTCGCCGAAACGTCGTTTCCCGCCGGACCGGCCTGGTCATCCCCTGCCTGGTACAGCCTGGAGGCCGCCTCCGAGCTGCGCCTGCGCGCTGCCCTGGAGTCGCCGACCTGGAGCACCGCCTGGCGCATCCTGGACGGTTCCTACTGACGCCCGGTGCGGTTGCGGCAGGAGGCCGCCAGTATTCGACGAAATAGAACATCCACATGGCTTCCAGGATTAAGGAGTGAAGACGCCCTTGGAGCGGAAATGGCAGCGTTATGTGGCGGCCGTCCTGCTGATGGCGGTGCTGGTCGCCCTGCCCCTGCAGCGCCCCGCCCGGGCTGAAGACAGCCAGGATCCGGCGCTCGGCCGGTTCCTCACCGTTTACGAGCTGGTCAAGCAGTACTACGTGACCGAAGTCGACCCGGCCAAGCTGATGACCGGCGCCATTCGCGGCATGCTGGCCACCCTGGACCCCTACTCCGTCTACTTTGACCCGCAGGAATTTCAGGACTTCAACAACCAGTTGGAGGGCAAGTTCGGCGGAGTCGGCATCCGCCCGGACAAGGTCGGCGAGTACATCGTCGTGGGCGAGGTCCTCCCCGGCAACCCGGCCGAGGCCGCCGGCGTGAAGAAGGGCGATATCATCCTGGCCGTCGATGGCAAGAGCGTGGTGGGCCTGGAACTGGAGGCCGTGCTGCCGCTCATCCGCGGCGAGGTCGGCACGCCGGTGAAGCTGACGCTGCAGCGTGACAAGCAGACGCTGGACATCACCATCGTGCGCGGCGAGATCCGGGAGGAATCCATCAAGGCCCAGCCCATGGGCGACGGCATCTACTACGACCAGCTATTCAACTTCAACCAGGACGCGGGCAAGAACCTGGCCGCCATCGTGGGTGTGCAGCGCTCCCAGGGCGCCCGCGGTATCATCCTGGACCTGCGCGACAACCCCGGCGGCTACCTGGGTGAGGCCGTGACCGCCGCCGAGGCGTTCATTGGCAGCGGCCCCATCGTCCAGCTCCTGGACCGCAAGGGGGTCCCGGAGGTCATTGAGTCCTCGTCCGGCGTTCAGCCCATTCCCGTGGTCGTCCTGGTCAACGGCGGCACGGCCAGCGCCGCCGAGGTTCTGGCCGGCGCCCTGCAGGACAGCGGCTCAGGCACGCTGGTGGGGACCCACACCTTCGGCAAGGGCCTGGTGCAGACCATTGTGCCGCTGGACAACGGCATCGCCATCAAACTGACGACTATGAAGTACCAGACGCCCAAGGGCCGGGACATCCTGCCCGAGAAGGGCCTGACGCCGGACGTGGCGGTGGAGCTGCCGTCGGCGCCGCCCGCCGCCCTCGTCTACAAGCGGCCCCTGAAACAGGGGCTGGTGGGCCTGGATGTTCTGGCCTTGCAGCAGCGACTGGCCGGCCTTGGCTATAAGCTGGGCGAACCGGACGGTGTCTACGGCGGGCAGACGGCTGCCGCCGTGCGCGCGTTCCAACAGGCGCGCTCGCTGCCAGTGACCGGCGTGGGCGACCAGGCTACCTTGCAGGCACTGAACCAGGCGGCCGTTGCCGCGCACGTCGAGGACGCAACGTTGAACAAGGCCCTGGAGGTGCTGAAGGCCAAGCTGAAGTAGACGGGGGGCGCTACCAGATGGCGGGCAAGAAGGAAGTCATGCCTGAGGAACTGGCCAGGAAGGCGTACTTCGCAGGGAAAATCACCATGGAGGAGTACATGGCGTCTCTTCAGAGCAGTGACTGGGGTGACCATACCCGCCGGGAAGTGCAGAAGTCAGTGCGCAAGATTCTTAACAAGGTCAACCGACTTAAGGCAGCACAGTGACGCGGACATGGGGTCGCCCGATTGGGCGACCCCTCATTCTGCTTTGGGGTTACACGAGGCAAAATCGGAGGGTCACAGGACCGGGATTCGTCCCGGTCCTTGCTTGTTGCCCCCACCGCGTCCGGCCTCCACATGGGACCAGAGTCCTATTTCCGACCCTTACCCCCAGATCCGGACGCCCACAGCCGATTCAGTATATCGCCGGTGGGGACGGGCCGAGCGCGCGGGCTGCTCCGGCCGGCACAGATTTCGGCGAGCCGCGGACCGCGGACATGAACCGCACACCGACCGGCGGGCGCCAGAACTTACACGCGGAAGGTGACAGAATGAACACGACGCTAAAGAAGGCTCTTACCTCGGCGCTGGTGGCGTCGATGGTACTGGGCGCCTCGGCTGCGGCCCTGGCGACGGGTCCGAGTAAGGATGACAGGACCCATCGCTTTAGTGACTGGCAGCAGATTCCGGACTACGCCCAGGAGGCCCTGAGCCGCATGGCCGTCAAGGGCGTGATGATGGGCGACGCCGAAGGCTTCGCCAACCCCAGCCGCATGATCACCAACGCTGAGGCTGCGGCCATGGTCATCCGGTTCATGGGCCAGGCGGACGAAGCACAGGCCGTTGACGCCGACGCTGAGCTGGAGTCGGAACTGAACGTTGAGGACGAGGGCGACATCCCCTCCTGGGCCCGCCAGATTGTGGCCCTGGCCCTGAAGAGCGACCTGTTCGACCTACAGAACGGCCGCTTCAGCCCCCAGCATCCGCTGACCCGCCTGGAGGCCGCCAAGCTTCTGGTCAAGGCCGCCCAGCTGGAGGACGAGGCCACGTCCAAGATGGACGCCACGCTGCCCTTCAAGGACGCCAAGCAGATCCCCGCCGAATATAGCGGCTATGTGGCCGTCGTGTACGACCATGGCTGGATGGTGGGAGATCCGAACGGCATGTTCCACCCCTGGAAGGCCATTTCCCGCGCTGAATGGGCCACGCTGCTGAATCGTGTGGACACTTCCACCGACGTGGGCACGGACGAGAACCAGATCAAGGGCTCGCTGACCGCCGTGACCGTGGGCGACGCGCCCTCCATCTCGCTGACCACCCCGGTCTTCCCCGGCGGCGTTACGTACCCCGTGGACGACACCTGCGTCTTCCTGGTCAACGGCAAGGAAGCCACCATTGCCGACCTGCAAGTGGGCGACTCGGTCATCATCAACCTGTCGCAGGACCGCAAGGTTCTGGCCGTCGCCGTGGTGGTCAAGAAGGAGAGCGTGAGCGGCGTGGTTAGCGCCGTGACCGCGGCCACCGCTCCGGCCCCCGCCTCCATCAGCCTGCAGGGCTCGAGCACCGTTACGGACGCCGTCTATGGCGGCACTGGCGCGGCCGCCACCTACGAAGTCCTGGCCAGCGCCACCGTTAAGGTCGGCGATGTGGCAGGCACCCTGGCGGACGTGAAGGTCGGCGACAAGGTTGAACTCACGTTGGAGCGCGGCAAGGTAACGGCCATCAAGGTCGACGTTGAAGTGGAAAGCTTCACCGGCGAAGTCACCGCCGTGACCCAGGGCACCAACAACCAACTGCCCTCCATCGCCGTCATAATCTCAGACACCGGGTCGCAGACCTTCCAGGTGGCGGACTACGCCCAGATCCTCTCCGCCACCGGCGCCAACATCACGATGAATGACGTGAAGGTTGGCGACAGAGTCGAACTTCGCGCCCAGCGCAGCCTGGTCATCCGGGTCAAGGTGCTGGCTGCTGACGCCGCCGACGCCCAGACCAACTCCCACCGGCCCGACAAGAAGTCGGCCCAGGAATAAGGCCCCGGACCAAGTTGGTGGCCTAGGGTCCCCATGGCCCTATGTCATATCTCTCCGCAGCAGGGCTCCCTCCCACCGGGAGCCCTCCTCTTTCCTTATTGAGGAACTGCTGGCAGGGCCCGCAACCTCCTGACGGGCCCGGTCGTCTCTAGCAGAAGAAGCCCCCGTCAAAGCGGGCTCGACTTTGACGGAGGCCCTTTCCGTTGGAGGCCTTCCATTGTCAGGAAACATCGCGAAAAGTCAAGCTGCGGTGGCCTCTTTGCCACTTGATCCCGCGGTCTGTGAGATCAAACCCGGCAGGAAACGCGGTTTCGGGGCGAGAAGCAGAACGGGTACCAGACGTTGGACGGGAGGTGAGGCTGTGCGGACCCGAAACCTGCTGCGCGGCGTGGCGGTGGCCCTGGTGGCCGGTCTGATCCCCGCGTTCATGGCTCTGGCCGCCTCCCCCACCTGGTCCTCGCGCCTGGTGGATCAGCTTCGCGCCCGCGGTCTGCTGGTGGGCAGCGCTCCCGCCGATGGGCCCATCACCAGGGCGGAGGCGGCACGCCTCCTGGTCGGCGCGCTGGGGCTCAGCTACGACGCCGCCGACCTTCGGCTTCAGCCCTCGCGGTTCTACGATGTTCCCGTGGGCGAGGCCGCCTCTTACATTGAAACAGCCGCCGAACTGGGGCTGCTCCGCGGTTACGGCGACGGTACCTACGGCCCCGACGCGCCGCTCAGCCGGGCCCAACTGGTGACCGTGCTGGTGCGCGCCATGGGCTGGGAGCAGAGGGCCCGCGCCGCGGCATCCGACCCGCTGCCCTTCCAGGACAGCGCCGACATTCCCCGCTGGGCCCGGGGCTACGTGGCCGTTGCGGCCAGGGAGAACCTGGTCAAGGGCTTTGAAGACGGCACCTTTCGCCCTGACGCCAGCACCGCCCGCGGCGACGCGGCGGCCCTGATCGCCCGGTTTATGGAAGGTCGGGGGTCCCTGATCCAGCGGGAAGGGATCCTGGATCAGCCGGTGGGCTCCAAGGGGCAGTTCAGCCTGAACGGTGAGTGGCTGGTCCTGGCTCCGGAGGCGGCCGTGTACCGCAACGGTGAGAAAGTGGACCGCACCTCGCTGATGAAGGGCGAGCGGGTGCGGGTCATCCTGGACGACCAGGGGCGGGCCACCTACCTGGAAGTGGCCATCCCGTCGTACACCGGCGTGCTGCTGGGCGTCAACGCGCAGACCCGGCAGCTTCGCCTGAGCCGTGAGGACGGCCGCCAGGTGGAACTGGTGCTGGGCCCCGGCGCGCGAGTGTTCCGCAACGGCCGGCCGGCTGACGCTGCCGCTCTGGTGCCGGGCGACGAGATCTTTGCCCTCACCGACGGCGGCGGCCTGGTGACGGGGCTGGACGCCACGCACACAGACTTTAGCGGGGTGTTGGTGGAGGTGCGGACGGGCACCCGTCCCCGCCTGGTGGCCGTGCACGAGGGCGGCACCTTCCTGGAGGCGCCGCTCGACCCGGAGGCCGCGGTCTACGTCAATCAGAGCAGGGCCCAATTGAGCGACCTCCGGCCCTCGGACCAGGTGCGCCTGACCCGCGACGAAACCGGCACCGTGACCTACGTGGAGGCCCTACGATGAGCGACATCTTTCAGTCAGATAATGCGCGCCCCGGGGCACACTCCGTCGCGCGCCGCGGCGTCCCTTCCGCCGCCCACCCCTGGCGGCGCGCCGGCGCCGTCCTCCTCATGACCGCTCTGGTCGTGACATCGCTGGGCCCCAGCAACCAGCCCGTGGCCGTGGCGGGCGGAGCGCCTGACATTCAGGTTGGCCGGCCCGCCACACCCATCAGCCCGGAGCTGGAGCGGGCCCTGGTCACGGTCCTCACCAGCGGTGCCACCGAGGCCGTGGTGCACGTGGCCACGGAGCCCGGCCAGGCGCGGCAGGTGGCGGAACGCCTCAGCGACATGGGGGCGACGGTGGAAGGCGACCTGTCCAGCCTGGACTACCTCACCCTGCGCATCGATGCCCGGCGCGTGCCGGCTCTGGCCACGCTCCCCGGCGTCACCGGCCTCAGCCTGGAGAGCCGGTTCCACGCCGGCGAGACTGCCCCCGCCGGTGCCTACGCTTCCGACCCCAAGGCGCCGGCCGACCCCAGCAACCCGGACAACTTTCTGGCAAACCGCCTGGCGCTTCAGGCGGACGCCTTTACTGCGGAGACCGGCGCCAATGGCCGGGGCGTGACCATCGCCCTGATTGACACCGGGGCCGACCCGCTGCACCCGGACCTGCTCACCACCAGCACGGGAAACCGCAAGCTGGTGGAGTACCAGGACTTCTCCGGCGAGGGCGACGTGGACACCAGCCGCAGCAGCCGCGCCTCCGGGTCGCGCCTGGCCACGCCCTGGGGCACGTACATCCTGCCGCCGGGCCTCAGCCGGAGCGGGCTTCTTCACTATGGCCTTTTCCGCGAGTCGTCCCTGGCCGGCGGCGACATGGACCGGGACATCAACCGCAACGGCAGTTCGGAGGACAATTTTGGCGTCCTGGTGGCGGACCGTACCGCGGCCGGGCAGTATGACGCCGTGCTGGTGGACACCAACGGCAACCACCGCTTTGACGACGAGACGATGCTCCGCGTGTTCGCCGATTCGGGCAACGTGGGGCTTTTCGGCGTTCCGGAAGGGGAACAGGTGGGCTTTGTCGTCACGCGGGTGCGGGCCGACGGGACCGCCGTCAACCTGGGCTTTGACGGCAACGGCCACGGCACCCACGTGGCGGCGGTGGCGGCAGGCAGCCGCGCCGCGAGCCGCGGCGCCAACGGCATTGCCCCAGGCGCGTCGCTGATGGTGCTCAAGGCCCTGGACTCCAACGGCGACGGCGGCTGGGACAACATCTCCCGGGCCATGGTCTACGCCGCGGAGCACGGCGCCTCCATCATCAGCATGAGCGTGGAGGGCAGCACGGACCACTCCGGCCAGAGCCCCGAGTCCCAACTGATGTCGCGGCTGGCCAAGCGCTACAACGTCCTGTTTGTCACCGCCGCCGGCAACGGCGGCCCGGGCATCGGCAGCGCCGGCTTCCCCGGCTCCCCGGCGGACGTGGTCTCCGTGGGCGCCTCCATGACGCCGGAGCTGTGGAAGACGTACTACGGCCTGACCATCCCCAAGCCGGGCCTCATGGACTTCAGCGCGGCGGGTCCGCGGCGCGACGGCACCATGGGCCCCAGCCTGGTGGCGCCGGGCGTGGCCGTCTCCGCCGTGCCCCAGTGGCTCAACCCCTCGGGCTATGACTTCAAGTGGGGCACCAGCATGGCGGTGCCGCACGTGGCCGGGGCGGCGGCGGCCCTGCTGTCGGCCGCCCGCGCCCAGGGCCTGGCCCCCTCGTTCCGCGGGCTCAAGGCCGCCCTGGAGGCCGGCGCCGTCACCATTCCCGGCTACCAGGTCGTGGAGCAGGGCCACGGCCAGGCAGACCTGCCCGGCGCCTGGAAGGCCCTGCTGGCCGAAGGTCCCCTGGTGGAGACGCCCGGGCCGGACGTGGAGCTGCAGGCCCTGGTGCCGGGGCAGGCCACGGAAGGCCTGGACGCCCGCAACTACCTGCCCGGATGGATCCCGTTTGTGGTGCATAACCCGGGCTCGCCCACCCTTCGCCTGACCTGGCGCAGCGACGCCTCCTGGGTCCAGCCGCAGCGGCTGAGCCTGACCGTTCCCGGCGAGGGCTCGCGCATTCTCCCCGTGGTCTATCGCGTGCCCAGGGAGAAGGGCCTCTACAGCACCCTGCTGTACGGCTATCCGGTGGCGGCCTACGGGCCCGACCCCGCGGCCGGGCCTGAAGGCCTTCAGGGGCCCGCCGTGGAGCTGCTCAGTGCGGTCATTGTGCCTTATGAATTCAGCCAGGCTAACAACTGGCGCCTCACCATCCCCGGCGTTGTAGAAGTAGGCCAGTACAAGCGGTACTTCATGCGCGTTCCCGAGGGCGCCGGCCGCCTGGACCTCAGCCTCAGCCTCTGGAAGGGCGCCGCCGGCCGGCCCACCGGCCGCGTGGAGGTCTACCTTTTCCGGCCGGACGGCCGCCTGCTTCAGGACTCGGACCTGGTGGGCGACGGCACCGGCTCCTCGGCCTACAGCGTCTCCGTCGACACGCCCATGGCCGGCACCTGGGAGGCGGTGGTCCTGACCCCCGCCGACTACGCCCGGCAGGGGCAGTTCCTCTCCCTGTTCCAGGTGGACGCCTCGCTTCAAGGCGTGCTCTTCCCGGACGGCCCCCTGCGCCTGACCGCCGCCCCGGGGCAGACGGAGATTCCCGTGACCGTTCAGGTCCTCGGCCGCGACGAGCCCTTTGAGGGGTCCGTGGTGGGCGTGGGACTGGGCCAGCCGGTGGTGGATACCTCGCCGGAGTTACTGTCACTGCGGGAAGGCGAGATCACCACCCGCGACCTGCCCTACGTACCGCAGGGCACCTCGCTGCTCCGGCTGTCGCTGACCAGCCTGAACCAGGACGGCGGCCGCGTCAGCTTCTCCCTCTACCACAAGGACGAGCAGACCGGCCAGTGGAGCATCATCACGCCGCCGGGGGCGGCGGCCGGCACCCAGGACTTCCTGGACCTGCCTGACCCGGAGCCGGGCCAGTACGTGGTGTCCTTCATTGCCACCGACCTGCCGGGCGGGCGCGGCACCTACGAGTACCGCCAGATGATCCTGCCCGGCGGAGACGGCATCCGCACCAGCGACGCGCCGCGGGTGCACGCTCCCGGCGAGCGCTGGACGGTCCAGGCCACCCTGCACCCGCCGGTTCAGCCCGGCCGCTACTACGGGCGCCTCATCGCCCGCGACAAGCAGGGCCGGACCGTGGGCTACAAGCCGGTGGAGGTGAGCCGCGGCCTGGTTGGCGTTAAGGCCGCCCTGCTCCCCCAGACCCTGGCCCGGGGCGAGACCGGCTGGGTAACCGTCGAGTTTCGCGACGACTTCGGGCGCCTGGTCAACCCGCTGGTCACCATCAACGGCGAGACCTATCAGCCTCGCGGGGGGCAGATCTCCATGCCGGTGGGGCCGTCCCAGACCGACGTGGCCTTGACCGTAACGGTGGTGGATACGGACTTCGCCTATAGTGAGCAGGTCCTGGTCCAGCCCGTGGCGGTGACGGCGCCGCCCCACGACGCCCTGGGGCCTTCCGGCACCGGGCAGGACTTTGACTGGCGCTACGAGAAGCTTCTAAACGAAATGGCCACCCCCGGCCCGGCCGGTGCGCCCTGAGATGCCGGCCTGACAGCAGCCGTCGTCCGGCTGCAGATCCCAAGGGAAGTGTGGTGGGAGCCGCATTGGGACGACCGACTGTACTGGTGGTCGATGACCAGGTAGGCGTCCGCAAATTGTTGGAGGCCGCCCTGGGGGGCGACGGGTACGCGGTGACGACGGCGGGCAACGGCCAGGAGGCCCTGGACTTGCTGGCAGCCGGCGCCGAACCTCCGTCGCTGGCCCTGGTGGACCTGCGGATGCCCGTGCTGGACGGGGTGCGCACGTTGGCGGCGCTGAAGGAGCGCTACCCCTCGCTCCCCGTGGTCATGATGACCGCGGTGGGCGACGTGGACCGCGACGTGGAGGTCCTGCGGCTGGGCGCCGTGGAGACCATCAGCAAGCCCTTTGACCTGAACGAGGTCCGTGCCCTGGTGGCGGGGCTGCTTCCGGGCCAGACCGCCTGAACTCCCAGGCTGCTCCACGCCCGGACAGCTTCAGGGCTGTGGCAAGGGGGATCGAACTGTGCCGGCTGCTCAAGACCCACAGGTGCCTGGCGTCGGCCTGACGGCTCGCCTGCGACTGCGCCTTTCCTCCCATGACGCCCACTACGGCGGGGGCCTGGTGGATGGCGCGCGCATGCTGGGTCTCTTCGGTGACGTGGCCACCGAGCTGCTGATTCGCCTGGACGGAGACGAGGGGCTGTTCGCCGCCTATGACATGGTGGAATTCAAGGCGCCGGTCTTCGCCGGCGACTACGTGGAAGTGACGGGTACCATCACCCGCGTCGGGAACACGTCGCGCGGGATGAGCTTTGAAGCCTACAAGGTCATAGCAGCCGACCCCACTCCGGAGCAGCCGTCCCGGGCCGTGGTCCTGGACCCGCCCGCGCTGGTCTGCCGGGCAACGGGCACCTGCGTCACGCCCAAGGACCGCCAGAAGAAGAGCCCTTGAGGAGGCAGGCCCGGTGGAGAAACTGATCATCACCGCCGCCATGGTGGGAGCAGAGGTCACCCGCCAGGACAACCCCAACCTGCCGCTGACGCCTGAGGAGATTGCCCAGGCGGCGGAGGAGGCGTGGCGGGCGGGCGCGTCCATCATTCACCTGCACGTCCGCGACGAGCGGGGCCTCCCCACCCAGTCGGCGGACGTCTTCCGCGAGACCATCGACCGCATCCGCCGGCGCTGTGACGTCATCGTCCAGGTCAGCACGGGCGGCGCTGTGGGCATGACGGCGGAGGAGCGGCTGCAGCCGGTCACCCTCCATCCGGAGATGGCCACGCTGACCACCGGCACCGTCAACTTTGGCGACAGCGTATTCTACAACCCGCCCAAGGACATTGAAGCCTTTGCTCTGGCCATGAAGGAGCGTGGCGTCAAGCCGGAGATTGAGGTCTTTGACGTGGGCATGATCGGCGGCGCCGCAGCCCTGGTCAAGAAGGGGCTGCTCCAGCCGCCGCTGCACTATGACCTGGTGATGGGAGTGCCCGGCGGTATTCCCGGGACGCCCAGGGACCTGCTCCACCTGGTGGAGAGCCTGCCCGCGGGCTCCACCTGGAGCGTGGCCGGCATCGGTCGGGCGGAGCTTCCGCTGGGTGTCATGGCCATTGTCATGGGCGGGCACGTGCGGGTCGGCTTTGAGGACAACGTTTACTACGGCAAGGGCGTTCTGGCTGAGTCCAACGCCCAGTTGGTGGCCCGTATCGCCCGGCTGTCCCGCGAGCTGGGGCGCGAGGTGGCCTCGCCGGGCGAGGCGCGGGCCATCCTGGGGCTGCCGCTGCGCTGAGACCTGAAAGGAGGCGCCCGAAGTGCTGGTCACCACGGATACGTCTCTGGCCCTTCGCTGCGCCAGGTGCGGGCGGCTGGACGTTCACCCGCTCTCCCTTTTCGCCTTCTCCGGCAACCACAGTGTTCGCCTCACCTGCTCCTGCGGCGCCCATAAGCTGACCGTAGGGCAGCGGGGCGGACAGTTCTACCTGCAGTTCCCCTGCTTCCTATGCGACCAGACGCACTTCCTGTACTTCCCGCGCACGGCCTTCTGGGCCCCCGGGCTGAAGCAGATTACCTGCCCGGAGACGGGGTTGGACCTGGGCTTCTTCGGGGCGGAGCGCCCGATGGGGCAGACCCTCTCGGACGCCCTGGGGGCGCTGGGCGAGGGGACGTCAGGCGAAGGGTCCGGCGTCGACGGGGCCCATCCCTCCGCCGCCGAGGCCCGGGCCCAGGCGCTGGTGGAAGAAGCGGGATTTGACGAGTACTTCGACAACCCCCAGGTGATGTACGAGCTGCTCAACGGGCTGCACGAGATGGCTTCCCAGGGCACGCTGCACTGCGCCTGCGGCAACCCGGACGTGCAGGTGGAGGTGCTGCCGGACCGGGTGGAACTGACGTGCCCAGCCTGCGGCCGCTGGCGGCCGCTGGTGGCCGAGTCCGACCAGGACCTGGACGAACTCGACAACCTGAAGCGGCATCCCGCGGCTGAGCAGGGCTGGCGCGCGCCGCGCGGCGGGGCCCCAGTCTGGTCACACTAGTCTCAAGGAGGTCGACCGATGCGCTTCTTCATTGATACCGCCAACGTGGATGAGATCCGCGAGGCCCATAGCTGGGGCATCATCTCCGGCGTGACCACGAATCCTTCGCTCATCGCCCGCGAGGGCCGGGACTTCCACCAGGTTGTGCGGGAGATCGTCGGTATTGTGGACGGTCCCATCAGCGCCGAGGTGGTGAGCCTGGAATCCGCCAAGATGGTGGAAGAGGCCAAGCCCCTGGTAGCCATTCATCCCAACATCGTCATCAAGCTGCCCATCACTACGGAGGGCCTGAAGGCCTGCTACACCCTTAGCAGGCAGGGCGTCAAGACCAACCTCACGCTGTGCTTCAACGCCGCGCAGGCGCTGGCCGTGGCCCGCGCCGGGGCCGCCTACGTCAGCCCCTTCATCGGCCGCCTGGACGACGTGGCCGTGGACGGCATGACCCTCATCGAGGAGATTGCCGAGATCTACGCCATCCATGACATCAACACGGAGATCATTGCCGCCAGCGTCCGCAGCCCCCTGCACGTGGTGCAGGCGGCCCGGGCGGGGGCGGACATCGCCACCTGCCCGTACAAGGTCCTGGAGGGCATGCTGAAGCACCCCCTGACCGACATCGGCATTGAAAAGTTCCTGGCCGACTGGGCCAAGGTTCCCAAGAAGTAGCCAGAGGTCCGTAGCGGGGGGCAAAAGCCCCTCGTTTTCGTTTGTCCCACGTTTGCACCCGTGCGGTCGGCAACTGCTGCACCTGACCCCGCCCATACGGCCAATCACCCCTTGGTGCAGCACTTTGATGAACAGATGTGGTATCATCCAGAATTGCCACCAGTACGGTACTGGGGTGCAGCAGGTCCAATCAAGTGGAGGCGAAGCTGTGGAACGGGAGCTGGCGCTGGAGCTTGTGAGGGTTACGGAGTTTGCAGCCCTGGCCAGCGGGCGGGAGATGGGCCGCGGCGACAAGATGCGCGCCGACCAGCTGGCGGTCAACGGGATGCGCCGCGTGTTCGACACCGTGCCCATTGACGGCACCGTGGTCATTGGCGAGGGCGAGATGGACGAGGCTCCCATGCTCTACATCGGCGAGAAGGTGGGCATGGGCATGCCCCCGGCCGTGGACGTGGCCGTGGACCCCCTGGAGGGCACCAACCTGGTGTCCAAGGGGCTGAACGGCGCCATTGCCGTGGTGGCCGTGGCTCCCGAGGGGTGCCTGCTGCACGCGCCGGACATGTATATGGAGAAGATCGCGGTGGGGCCCGGCGCCGCCGGCGCCATTGACCTGACGGCGCCGGTGGAGGACAACCTGCGCCGCGTCGCCCGCTATTTGGGGAAGAACGTAGAGGACCTGACCGTGGTCATCCTGGACCGCGACCGCCACCGCCGCATTATCCAGGAGGTCCGGGCCACAGGCGCCCGCATCAAACTCATCTCCGACGGCGACGTGGCCCCGGCCGTGGCTGCCGCGGTGGGCGGGACCGGCGTGGACATGCTGCTGGGCATCGGCGGCGCGCCGGAGGGCGTGCTCACGGCGGCGGCCCTCAAGTGCCTGGGCGGCGACATGCAGGCCCGCCTCTACCCGGAGGACGAGAAGGAACTGGAGCGGGCGCGGGCCATGGGCCTGGCGGATCCCCGCATGGTCCTGCGCATCGACGACCTGGTGCAGGGGGACGACGTCATCTTTGCCGCCACCGGCATCACGGACGGCGACCTGCTGAAGGGCGTGCGCTACGATGGGGACAGGGCCGAGACGGAGAGCGTGGTCATGCGGTCCAAGACCGGAACGGTGCGCTTTATCCACGCCATCCACCGCCTGGACAAGAAGGGCCTGCTGATGGAGGCCCAGGGCTAATCGCCCTTCTGGCAGGATTTCCCCGCTGTTTGTCGAATTCCGCCGAGCGGGACGGACCGCAGGTTTGTGAGGTCCGCCCACTCGGCCTTTTCACGTCTGGACGGTGACGGCATGTCCAACAAGAAACAGCGGTTGGGGGACGCCCTGGTGCAGGCCGGCCTGCTCACCCCGGAGCAGCTTTCCGGCGCCCTGGAGTTTCAGCGGACCGCCGGCCAGCGCCTGGGTCAGGTGCTGGTCCAGCAGGGCCTGGTCAAGGACCTGGACGTGGCCCGCGCCGTGGCGGACCAGCTTCGGATCCCCTTCCTGCCGGAAGGCGATCTGCGGCTGGACCCGTCGGTTGCCCGCCTGGTTCCCGAGGCCGTGGTCCGGCGTCTGCTTGCCCTTCCCGTTCGCGAGGAACAGGGCAAGCTGTTGGTGGGCATGGTTGACCCGTACAATGTCTTCGCCCTGGACGAGATCCGCGCCCTGGTCGGCCGGCCGGTGCAGCCGGCCGTGCTGACGGAGCGGGCCCTGGAGTCCGCCCTGCGGTCGTTGTACGCCCTGGACGAGATCTCCGCCGTACCCCGCGAAGCGCGGGAGGCGTCTGCCTCCAGTTCGGCCGAAGCGGCTCCGCCCGCCGACACCGGGGCCTTTGTGCTAGAGGACCAGGCGGCGGACGCGCCCGCGGTCAAGCTGGTCAACGGCATTCTGCAGCGGGCCCTGGACGAGCGCGCCTCCGACATACACTGGGAGCCCCTGGAGGATGGCACGCGGGTGCGGTACCGCGTGGACGGCGTGCTGCATGAGGTGGCCGCACCGCCCCGGTCCCTGCATGCGGCGGTGGTGTCGCGGCTGAAGGTGATGGCCCAACTGGACATTGCCGAGCGCCGCCTGCCCCAGGACGGCCGCTTTCAGGTGCGGCAGGGGACTCGGGAGATCGACTTCCGCGTCTCCACGCTCCCCACCGTGCACGGCGAGAAGGTGGCCATCCGGCTGCTGGACCGCAGCCAGGGCCTGCTCCAACTGGAGCAGATCGGCTTCCGCCCGGAGACCCTGGCGGCCTACCGCGGCCTGATCCGGCGGCCCTACGGCCTGGTGCTGGTCACCGGCCCCACCGGCAGCGGCAAGACCACCACCCTTATGGCTACCCTGGCGCAGCTCAACGCGCCGGAGCAGAACATCATCACGGTGGAGGACCCGGTGGAGTATCACCTCAGCGGCGTCAACCAGGTGCAGGTGAACCCCCGCGCCGGCCTGACCTTTGCCAATGGACTCCGGTCCATCCTGCGGCAGGATCCGAACATCATCATGGTGGGCGAGATCCGCGACCGGGAGACGGCCGAGATTGCCGTCCGGGCGGCCCTTACCGGCCACCTGGTGTTCTCCACCGTTCACACCAACGATGCCGCCAGCACCCTGACCCGCCTGGCGGACATGGGTGTGGAGCCCTTCCTGCTAGCCTCCGCGGTCAGCGGCGTGCTGGCCCAGCGCCTGGCCCGCCGGCTCTGCCCGCACTGCCGCGAGCCGTACACGCTGGAGCCGGGGGATTCGGCCCGAGCCGGGCTGGCTCTGCCGGGCGGCCCTGTCCAGCTCCACCGGGCGCGCGGCTGCCCGCACTGCCAGGGCACCGGGTACCGCGGACGTCTGCCGCTCTTTGAGCTGATGCCCGTCACCGAACCCATCCGCGACCTGGTGGCGAAGGGAGCGCCCGCCAGCGCTCTGGCGGCCGCCGCCCGGGCCGAGGGCATGGACACACTGCTGCACGACGGCCTGGCCAGGGCCCTGGCCGGCGAGACCAGCCTGGACGAGGTCCGACGCGTCGCCTTTACCGATACGGCCGGTTAGGCCGGCGGGGGCGAGTGCCCGCCGCCTACCGGGACGGCTCCTGGCCGTGCGCGCCCCGAAAAAGGGAGGCCCAACCATTGGACATCCAAGCCCTGCTGCAGGAGGCGGTCGCCCGTGGCGCCTCGGACCTGCACCTGTCCGCCGAGATGCCGCCCATGCTGCGCCTGGATGGGCGGCTGGAGGCCTGCGGTTCTGACGCCCTGACGGCTGCCGCCACGCGCCAGATGCTGGCAGCGCTCCTGCCCGATGAGGCCCAGCGGGCTCAGTTCGACGCCCGGGGCGAGGCGGACTTCGCCTATAGCGTGGCCGGTCTGGGGCGCTTCCGCGTCAACGCCTATCGCCAGCGCGGTTCGGTGGCCCTGGCCATTCGCCTGATTCCCCACGTGGTGCCAACGCTGCAGCAGTTGAGGCTTCCCCCGGTGGTGGCCGACCTGGCCTCACGCGGTCACGGGCTGCTGCTGGTCACGGGGCCGACGGGAAGCGGCAAGTCCACCACCCTGGCGGCCGTGATCGATCACATCAACCGCAGCCGAAGCTGCCACATCATCACGCTGGAGGACCCCATCGAGTACCTCCACCGGCACAACCGGAGCATCGTCAACCAGCGGGAGATCGGCATCGACTGTGCTTCGTTTGGACAGGCCTTGCGGGCCGCCCTGCGCCAGGATCCGGACGTCATCCTGGTGGGCGAACTGCGCGAGCTGGAGACCATCCAGACCGCCGTGACGGCGGCGGAGACCGGCCATCTGGTGCTGGGTACGCTGCACGCCTCGACTTCATCCCAGACCGTGGACCGGCTGGTGGATGTGTTCCCGCCCCACCAGCAGGAGCAGGTGCGAACGCAGCTGGCGGCGACGCTGCAGGGGATTGTGGCCCAACGACTGCTGCCGCGCCTGGCCGGTGGACGGACGGCTGCCTATGAGGTGCTGGTGGCCACGCCTGCCGTGCGCAACCTGATCCGCGAGGCCAAGACCCACCAGATCCCCACCCTGATTCAGACCGGGGCCCGCTTCGGCATGAGGTCCATGGATGCGGCCCTACGCGAGTTGGTGGAAGCGCGGGAGATCGCCGCCGAGGAGCTGGAGCGCTGGCGCCAGGACGCCGGTCTGTCGGGGCTGGAAGCCGGGCGATAGGGGCCGAGTGCTCCCGCATCGGCAGCCCGACAGGTCTGAAAGGAGGATGGCTGTGCCGAACTATCACTACCGCGCCTGGGACGGCGCAGGCCATCCCCAGCACGGGTCCATGGCGGCTGAGAACGAGGCCCAGGTGGCGGAAACGCTGCGGGGCCGCGGACTGGTGGTCGGGCGGGTCGAACTGGACAAGGACCTGAATCTGAGCAGCTATCTACGCGACTATCGGGAGAGCCGGCCGCTGCCCCTGGAGGACCTGGCCCTGCTCTGTCGGCAGCTGGCCACCCTGGTGGGATCGGGCGTGCCCATTCTGCAGGGCCTGCACGTTGTGGTGCAGCAGACGGCGGGGCGGCGGCTCAGCCGCGCCCTGGCTCAGGTGGCGGAGGGCGTGGAGGCGGGACAAAGCCTCACCGAAGCCCTGACCGACGCTGGGAGCCTGTTTCCTCCTCTGATGCTCCACATGGTCTCCGTGGGTGAGGCCGGCGGCGTCCTGGAGGAGGTGCTGCAGCGCCTGGGCGATCTCTACGAGCGGGAGCAGGCCGTCAATCAGAAGATGCGCTCGGCCATGCTCTACCCAGCAGTGGTACTGGTGGCGGCACTGGGTGTGTCGGCGTTCCTGGTCACCACGGTGCTGCCGCGGTACGGGGAGTTGTTCGCCCAACAGGGCGCGCTCCTGCCCTGGCCGACCCGCTTCCTCCTTGGCGCGGCGGCGCTGCTGCGGGGCTACTGGTACGTCGTCCTGCTTCTCGCGGCGTTGGGCGTCGTCGGCTACCGGCGCCTGATGCGGCAGCCCGAATGGGCCCTGCGCCACGACCGCTGGCTCCTCCGCCTGCCCGTCCTGGGCACCCTGCGGGTGAACCGGGCCATGGGCATGCTGGCCAGAACCCTGGCCACACTGCTCCGCACCGGGGTGCCCGTTCTCCCCGCCCTGTCCGTGGTCAGCCGGGGCCTGGGCAACCAGGCCCTGGAGGAGCCGCTGCTGCAGGCGCAGCGGGCTGTCCGGGACGGCCGCAGCCTGACCGGCCCGCTCCGCGAGAGCGCCCTCTACCCGCCCATGCTGCTTGAGCTGATGGCCGTGGGCGAGGAGTCAGGGAATCTTGACGGCATGCTGCTGAAGGCCGCCGACCATTACGACCGTGAGGTTTCCACAACGGTTGAGCGCCTGACGGCCCTCCTGGAGCCTGCGCTGGTGCTGGTGCTGGGGGCTATCATCGGGTTCATCGTCCTGGCCCTGGTGATGCCCATGTTCAACAGCTGGAACCTGATCGGGTAGGCGCCCGACCACTAAATAGAGGGGTTCCGCCCCTGCATTCGACTACCGCTGGTATCATGCGCGCCAAATCGGCGTTCTTCGTGGTGGCAAAGTTCGGAAACCGCGTATTGACAAGGAAAATGACCCAGCATTATACTTGGCTCACCAAAAGTCACGGATTTATGCGTAGATATGGTAAGTTTGGGAGAACCCAGGAGGAGGATGCCCTGTGATGCGCCGTTTTTGGGCTCATATGGCCCGGCGTGCCAGGAACGAAGAGGGCTTCACGCTGATCGAACTGCTTGTGGTGTTGGCCATCCTGGCCGTTTTGGCGGCCCTTGCGATTCCCCGTATTGCGGAGACGAAGGTCAGCGCGAAGACCAAGGTTGACAGCGCCAACCACGCTATTCTGCAATCGGCCGTGGAGCGGTACTACATCGAGGAAGGGCAGTGGCCAACGGCTACCGGTGGCGCGGGGGCTCTTGTCCCCGGCGAGCTCGTGCCTGACTACCTGGCGGAGGATTTTTCCCCTTCCATTTCGAACTTTAGCGTTGACGCCAACGGGTTGTTGACCCCCTAGGTCAGCACGTGATCTCGGCGAACCTGAGAGGTGGCACGACTCTGTCACCTCTCCTTTTTTTGAGTGTGAGGTTACCCGGATGAACGTTATGGTCGTCATGCTGGGGCTCGTCCTAGGCAGCTTCTACAGTGTGGTGGCCTACCGGGTTCCCAGGCGGGAATCCGTGGCCTATCCGCCATCCCACTGCCCCCAGTGCCAACACCGGCTGGGGGCCTTGGAGTTGGTGCCGGTCATCAGCTTCCTGGGTCTGCGGGGGCGCTGCAGGCGCTGCGGCAGCCGCATCTCCTGGCGGTACCCGCTGGTGGAGGCCCTGACCGGCGTCCTCTTCTGGTGGGGTTACCGGGCCTACGGTCTGACCGCCCGGACGCCGCTGTTCTGGGCCCTGTCGAGCCTGGCCCTGCTGTTGGCGCTGATCTTCCAGGAGAAGCACGAAGGTCGTGCCGTACCGCCCGAGGGATCGGTCCCGGCGACCGCCGGTGGGGGCCCTGCCGGGGACGAGAAGGGGTTCACACTCATCGAGGTTCTTGCCGCGCTGATGGTTCTGGGCCTGGTGGCGGTGTCGGCGATTGGTCTCTACGGTGCCAGTGCCCGGGCGCAGAAGCAGGCGTCCGTGCTGGCCAACGCAACCAGCCTGGGCCAATCGGTGATGGAGGGTGTGCACTATGCCGCCTCGCTGGGGGCGCTGGGCTTGGTCCCCTCCTGGCTCCCGAGCCTCCCGATTGAGAGGGACGGCACAACCTTCCATGTGGCGATCCAGGTCAAGGACCAGCCGGAATCCGACACGCTGAAGCGCGTTGAGGTGACGGTTTCCTGGGACCAGCCGACCCCGTCGTCGCTGAATCTGGTCACGCTGGTGACGGAAGCCGACCTCAGCGGTGACCCGGGTAAGGGCAAGCCGGGGAATGGCGGGTCGGAAGACGACGAACCCGGCGACGGCGACTCGGACGACGGCAAGCATGGCGGCGGCAAGCCGGAGGGAGGGAAAGGACCTGACAGCGGCAAAGTTCCGGAGGGGGCAGCTTGGGGCTTGTTCCGGGCTCTGGCCGAGTAAGGGGCTCTGGCGCAGCCACGCACTCCGGCGGAGTGAGGCAGGCCTGACCCTTATCGAAACGCTGCTGACCCTGGCCATCCTGGGCATGGTGGCTGTCGCCTTCGCCTACCTGCAGTCCAACAGTCTGAGGTTTCTCACCCTCAGCCGCCAGGAGGCCGACCTTGTGCAGAACCTCCAGTTTGGGCTGGACACCATCACGCGCGAGCTGCGGCAGGCGCAAGGCGTCACCGTCGGGTCGTCGTTGAGCCGCGTCTCCTACACGGACCGGGACGGCCGGGAGGCTTCCTTCTATCTGGACACCCGGCGGCAGGAGCTTCACCAGCAAGTGGCCACGGCTGCCGTACCGGATCGGGTCATTGCCGAGGGCATAACGGGCGTCACCTTCCTGGCCCTGCCGGGGTCATCACCCCTTCTGGTCGTCTCGCTGACCGGCAGCCGGGGCAACCGCAGTGGCGCGGTGAAGGGCTTCGTGGCGGTGCGGGCGCCATGACGGGCCATCAGCGCGGGGACCGGCGTCCTCGGGGCCGCTGCGCCCGGGAGGAGTCGGGTGCGGTCCTGGTTCTGGCCCTTCTGGTGACGCTGCTGGTGGTGAGTCTGGGGCTCGGCATTCTGGCGGCGGCCACCGGCCAGGTGCGGCAGGCGGCCAACCAGCGGGACGCGGCCCTGGCCCTGAACGCCGCCGAGGCCGGGCTCAACCTGGCTCTGGACGTGCTGGCCAGCGGTGACGACCTGCCGAAGGCCGGCCTGGGACCGTCCTCCCTCCACCCCGGTGTGACCTACCAGGTGACCGTCCGGTCGGAGACGAACGGCAGGAAGCAGCGCACGCTGGTCCTGGCGGCCGAGGGCGTCGCCGGGAGGGCGCACAGGACCGTGTTGGCCGGCGTCATGATGGACAGCAAGGGTCGAAACGTCACGCTTGAATTCTGGCGGGAGGACTACTAGTTTGGCACAGCCCATGGACAACACCAGCCAGTCTCCGCCGGCCCTTCGGGGCACCACCCGCCTGCTCAGGCGTGTGCGGTCGACCCTGGGCGTGGACGTGGGCGGAGCCGTGCTCAAGGTGGCTGAGGTGGTTCGGGAGGGTGGCAAACCACGGCTGCTGGACTTTGCCGCCATGCCCGTGGCAGGGGGACCGCTGGGTGCGGACCCGGACCGGACCGCCCGGGACCTGGGGCGCCTCTTTGACGAACGGGGCTGGAGCCGTGGCCGCGTGGTGGCTGGGGTCAGCGGCGGTGTCGCTTTCTTCCGGCACCTGCGCCTGCCTGACCTTCCCCGGAGCGACCTGCTCGAGGCGGCGCGCTGGGAAGGGCAGGGGCAGCTTCCCTATGCCGCCGAGGAGGTGCTGGTGGACTACCAGCCCCTGGGCCTGGACCCGGAGGGCAAGGCCCTGGTTCTCATGGCCGGCGCACCGCGGCGGGCGGTGGAACAGGTAATGGACCTGTTCCGCCTGGCGGACATCGAACTGTCGGCCGTGGAGGTGGACAGCCTGGCCATCCATCGGGCCCTGGAGCAGAATGGGCTGGTGGAGCCGCAGCCCGGCGCCTGGTCGCTGGTGTGCGACCTGGGCAACGACGACACCACCGTGACCGTGTTTCGCAGCAGCGTTCCCCACTTGGTTCGAAGCTTCGCCTTCTCGGTGCGGGCTCTGGCCCGTGCCGTGGCGGAGGCGCTGGAGGTCAGCGACACGGAGGCCTTTGGCCTGCTGCGCCGCGAGGGCATCGGTCCCGGCGCCGCGGCTGAGGAGGCTGGTGCCGCGTTGGCTGCCGCGCTGGTGGAGGAGGTGCAGCGGTCTTGCGAGTACCTGTTCTATCAGGATCGGGAGGCCAGGTCGGTGCGCGTCTTCCTGTCGGGGGGCGGTGCCGCGGTGAACGGGCTGAGCCGCCTGGTGGAAATGCGCGTCAACGAAGGGCTGCGGTCAGCAGGCGCAGCCGGAGTGGTGGAGGCCCAGGTGACGGACCCCATCGCAACGCTGCCAGTAGACCCCCGGCTTAACCCTTACCGCCGCCAGATCGGGCCGGCTTATGCCTGCGCTGTGGGCCTGGCCTTGAGGGAGGAGGTCTAGCCGTGGCCACGCCAGGGGTGAACCTCCTTCCGCCGGAGCTGCGCCGCCACCCGCGCCGGGCGCGGCGCGGGGGCTGGGTCATCGCTGCCGCAGTCGTTCTCTCCGCCCTGACCGCCTATGACATCAGCGTCTGGCTGGCGGCCACGGCGCTCAATCGTCAGGCTGCCGCCCTGGAGGCGCGTGGCGCCGGTCTGGCCGCCGACCTCCGGGAGGTTCAGGACCTGCAGCGGCGTACCACCGAGTTGAAGGCCCTGCAGGGACGCTATCAGGCCCTCCGGGGGCAGGCCTGGAGCCAGATCTGGGCGGACCTGGCGGCGGCCCTGCCGGCCGGCGTGGAACTTCAGCAAATTACCACAACGGAGCGTGCCGTCCAGCTCACCTGCAGCGCCGGCTCGCTTCCCCTGGCCGCGGCGGCCGAGGATGGGCTGGCCGCGCTTCCCGCCGTGTCAGGGGTCAGCCTGTCATCGGCCCGGTCAGACGGTCTCGGGCACCTTGTGTTTACCCTGGAGGTCGCTTTGCGCGCCGCTGCATCCGGAGCGGGCAGGGCCGACGCCGGATCGGACGCCGCTGCTGGCGGCTCAGAGGCGACCTCCGCGCCAGAGGCCACCACCGGCGCCGAAGGGAGGGCGACGCCATGACGAAGTTCTGGCCGCGGCTGCGCTCGCAACCCTTGACCCGGCGAGAACGCCGCTTCCTCCGTACGGGCGCCGTGGTTCTGTTCATCACCCTACTGCTGGTCTATGTGCAGATTCCGCTCTGGAACCGCCGCGACAGGGGCCGGACCAGATTGGAGCTGGCGCAGGCCAGGCTGGATACGGCTCTGGCGGCCCGGGACCGTCTCCCTGCCCTTCGGGCCGACGTGTCCCTGCTGGAGGCCGAAGCGGCCCGCGCCGAAGCAGGGCTGCCGGCCGGCCAGGACGAGTCAGGGTTCATCCGCGGCCTTGCCGGGTTGGCGGCGGCTGCGGGCGTGGAAGTCCGGGAACTGACGCCGGGTGAGCCCGCAGCGGCTGAGGGCGTCACGGCCTTCCCCTTCCATCTGACGGCTGCCGCGTCGCCGGAAGCGGCGCGCCGGTTTCTGCAGGGCCTGGAGGAGATGGACCGGCTGGTGCAGGTCCGCTCCTTCCAGTACCAGAGCGGTGTCCTGACCCTGGAGGGCTCGTACTTTGCGGCCGTGGCAAGGGGCGTAACCCCGTGACCAGGTGGGACAGGACCGGAGCCCCGGGCGAGCCCGGCTTCGTTCGGGTGGGGTGCGGCTTCAAGTCGGGCGAGGCCGGCTTCACACTGATGGAGGCCCTGGTGCTCCTGGGCCTGCTGGCTGTGCTGGCGGGCCTGGCCATACCGGCCGTGGCCTCCACCTCCGCCACCGCCCGGCTGGAGCGCGCCGCGGCTGAATACGCCGCCCTCCTTCAGGATGCCCGTTCGAACGCCGTGGCGGAGGCCGTCTCCTGGGCGGTCGACACACCCGCCGGACCGAACCCCACCGTGGCCCTGCTGCGTCTCGAGCCAGGCGGCGTGTGGCAGACGGACCGGTCCATCACCCTGGAGGGGGTGGAAGGCGTCGAGGTCACACCGCCCGGACTCAGCCGCGTGGTGTTTCGGCCCAGCGGCGGGCCTGACCAGGGGTGCAGCGTGACGCTGGCCGCCTCCGGCCGGCCGGACCGCACCCGCAGCATTGCCATTGCCCCCGCCACCGGCCGCGTAAGCGTTTCCCGGTAGGCGTCGCCCTCGGAGTCGCGGGCCCGGCGGCGCGTAGGCGGGACTGCCCCCGCCACATCCCGGCATAACCCGTCCTTCCCCGGCATAGACATGGTCATGCCGCCCTGCAGGCGGCCCCACGACATGCAGGGGAGGATTCGGTTTGTTCGTCATTCGACTCCGCCCCGGTGTACTTGCCCTGGCCCTTTCCGCCCTGGTGGGGCTCTGGCTCTTTGCCGGCTGGAGCGGCCGCCAGCCGCCCACCCCGGTCGGCGCCGCCCCGTCCGGACCATCTCCGACCGGAGGCGGCCTGTTGATTTCCGGGCCGCCGTCCGGACAGCGCAGCGCCTCAACGGGCGGGGCCGGAGACCCGGCGGTGGCCACGCAGGGAGGCGCGGGCGCCCCCCAGTCGGCCTCCGGCACGAACGACACGCAGGAGTATGTGATTCAGCCCGGGGACACTCTGTCCAGCATCGCCCGCCGCTTTCAGGTGACCGTCAGCACCCTGGTGGCCGCCAACGCCCTGGCCGACCCCGATTCGCTGCAGCCGGGCCAGACGCTCCGCATCCCGGTTCAGGGTGAGGTCACCTACGTGGTCAGGGAAGGGGACACGCTCTGGGATATCGCCACCCGTTTCGGCCTGGCGGTGGACGAGATGGCCAACCTGAACAACCTGCCTGATATGAGCTTCCTCAGTGTCGGCCAGACGCTGCGGCTGCCGGTGGCCCGCTCCCAGGACCCCAACCCGGAAAAGACCCAGGCGGCGC
>JBLNCQ010000144.1:0-66273 GCA_050260815.1 Bacillota bacterium | reverse complement strand
GCATGACATGCTCCTCCTCCTTAGGAAAAGCATACCACATTAAGAGTCCAATTGCAAGAGTCCTGTGGCACACTACGCTTTAACAAAGCGAAAAATGGCCAAACTCAAGGGATAGGACCGTGGTCCTATCTTGATGCCAATGGGTAGACAGTGGCTCTGGCGGGGCGATACAATCGGGCTGCGGCCGGCGGCCTCCCCCCTGTCGGGGGGCGGCAGCGCCGCCTTCCCCGCCATCGTCTCGCTCCGTGGCGACATCAGCGTGGCGGGCAGCTCCGAGATCGACGTTCACTCTACGCCATGGGCACCGGCGACCGCGGCGTCGCCACGCTCCAGGGGAACATTCAACTGCAGGGCGGCGCCTTTGGCCGTCGGGTATTCCCCCAGGGCGACGTGGTGCTCGGTCACATTTGGGAAACGGACGCAGTCGCCGTATAGAACCGCGCAAAGCGAGACGGGGCGTCTGTATTTGGCTGCTTAAACGGCCCGGCCGTGGCGGCCGGGCCTTCAGCTACCTTGGGATTTACGCCTTGGAGTCCATAGACAGGTACCGGAGACCGGTGTCGCCGGAGGCGCTGTCCGCCACCTTGCGCGCCAGGTCCATGAAGGCCTTGGCGGCGGCCGACTCGGGATCGGCCGCAACGATGGGCGTGCCCTCGTCGCCGCCCTCGCGCACAGCGGTGGTCAGGGGCAGGCGTCCCAGGAACGGTGCGCCGATGTCCCCGGCGATGCGCTCGCCGCCACCCTCGCCGAAGATGGCCGTCTGCTCGCCGCAGTGGGGGCAGACGAAGTAGGCCATGTTCTCGATGACGCCAATGACCTTCTGGTTGGTCTTCTGCGCGAAGCCGGCCACGCGCTGGGCCACGTTGGCGGCGGCCGCCTGGGGCGTGGTCACCAGCAGAATCTCGGAGTGCGGCATCATCTGCTGTACGGAGAGCGCCATGTCGCCGGTTCCCGGCGGCAGGTCCAGGAGCAGGTAGTCCAGGTCACCCCAGTAGACGTCCGCCAGGAACTGTTCCAGCATCTTGCCCAGCATCGGCCCGCGCCAGACGATGGGCTGGTCTTCGTCCACCAGATTGCCCATGGAGATGGCCCGGATGCCGTGGCGCGCCATGGGCATGATGGTGTTGTTGTCCAGCACCACCGGTCGGCTCAGCATGCCCAGCATGCGGGCAACGGAAAAGCCGTAGATGTCGGCGTCAATGACGCCCACCTTATAGCCCAGCTTGCCCAGGGCCACGGCCAGGTTCACCGTCACCGTGGACTTGCCCACGCCTCCCTTGCCCGAGGCCACGCCGATGATGCGGGCGGAGCTCTCGCCCGTAAGGAAGGGGGACTTCTTCTGCGGCCCGCGCAGCTTTTCGGTGAGAGCCTGCCGCTCCGCGTCGGTCATGGAGCCCCATTCAATGTTGACCTGCTTGACGCCGGGAACGGCCTTGAGCTTGGCCACGGTCTCTTCCTGGATCATGGCCTTCAGCGGACATCCGGAAATGGTCAGAACAACCGTCATGCTGACAGTGTCGTCGGTAATCTCCAGGTTCCGAATCATGCCCATCTCCATGAGCGGGCGCTTGATCTCCGGGTCCTCGAGGCTGTTGATGACCTGCATGACCTGGTCGCGATCGATCATATAGGACTCCCTTCCGGCCACCGGGGGCCGCGGAAAATGTGGTCTCTCGGTACGGCTCAACCACATTCTATACCATTGGGTTTTTCAACTCAACGACTTAGTGGGAACCCTGTACCGCCGCCTCCAGCGGGCGCCGCAGGACGTCCGGCAGCGAGCGAAGGGCCACGGGCCTGCCGGCGGCGTCCAGAAAGCAGTGCGTGCTGGCTCCCGTCACCAGCAGGGTGAGCCGCTCCCCGTCCTCCTCGCGGTAGACGGCGTAGGCGAACCGCACGCGCGCCGGGCCCATCTCCGCCAGCCGGGTCTCCACGCGGATGGAATCGTCATAGCGGGCCGGCTTGCGGTACTGGACCTCCATCTCCACAACGGGGGAGCGCAGGCCGGCCGCCTCAAAGGCGGTGTACGGGGTGCCCAGCTCCCGGAGCAGGTCGGTGCGGCCCACCTCAAACCAGACAAGATAGGACGCGTGGTGGACGATGCCCATGGCATCCGTTTCGGCGTAGCGCGCCCTGAGCCTGGAAACGGCAGCAGGCCCGCCTGGGGCCTGCTGTTGCCGTCTGCCGGACCGGCGATTGCCGTCCTTGCCGCCTTCCTTGCCCGCGCCGCTCATAGGACCCGCGCCTCGCCCCGGTAGACCAGGCCGCGGGCGCCGTCAATCGTGATGACGCCGCCCCCCGCCACCTGGCGCGTGGCGCCGGCGGCGCCCACCACCACGGGGATCCCCAGAGAAATGCCCACCACCGCCGCATGCGACGTCAGGCCGCCCTCCTCCGTCACCACGGCCCGGGCTTGCTCCATAAAGGGCACCCAGTCGCGGTCGGTGGCGGTGGTCACCAGAATGTCGCCGGGCTGGAAGGTCCGCCGGGCCTCGTCCGGCGTCAGGGCGACGCAGGCGCGCCCCACGGCGGCGGTCACGCCGGCCGCGGCAATGCCCACGCCCTTGATAAGGACCTCGCCCACCGTCTGCACCTTCAGCAGGTTGGTGGTGCCCTGCATGCCCACCGGCACGCCGGCGGTGATGACCACCAGGTCGCCGGACCTGACCAGGTCGGTGGCCAGGGCGGCCTGGGTGGCCTGGTCAATCATCTCGTCCGTATCCACCGCGCGCTGGCCCAGCACAGGGGTGACGCCCCACACCAGGCTGAGGCGCCGGGCCACCCGCTCCGCCGGCACCACGGCAATAATGGGGGCCTGGGGCCGGTACTTGCTGACCATGCGCGCCGTGTGGCCGGATTGGGTGGAGGTCAGGATGGCCGCCGCGCCCAGGTCCAGCGCCGTGGTCACCGTGGCGTGGCTGATGGCGTCGGTGACCGTGGGATGAGCCGTCGCCGCGCGGCGGTCCAGCACGGCGGCGTAGTCCAGGGCCGTTTCCGCCTTCTCCGCAATGCGCGCCATAACGCGCACTGTCTCCACCGGATACTTGCCCGTGGCCGTTTCGGCGGAGAGCATGATGGCGTCGGTGCCGTCCAGGATGGCGTTGGCCACGTCCGAGGCCTCGGCCCGGGTGGGCCGGGGATGGCTGACCATGGACTCCAGCATCTGGGTGGCGGTGATCACCGGTTTGCCCGCCGCGTTGCAGCGTTCGATGAGCCGCTTCTGCAGCAGGGGCACGTCTTCCGTGGGAACCTCCACGCCCAGGTCGCCGCGGGCCACCATCAGGCCGTCGGCCACGCCCAGGATCTCGTCCATGTTCTGCACGCCCTGCTGGCTTTCAATCTTGGCGATGATGTCCACACGACTGCCCGCGGACTCCACAATCTCGCGGATGGAGAGGATCCCGGCTGCGTCCCGAACGAAGGAGGCGGCGATGAAATCCACCCCCTGGTCCACGGCAAAGCGGATGTCGGCCACGTCCTGTTCGGACACCGCCGGCAGCGAGACGCTGGCGCCGGGGAGGTTGATCTTTTTGCGGTCGGACAGGACGCCGCCCACAACGACCCGGGCGCGCACGTCTTCGGCGCCTACCTCCACGACCTCCAGCACCAGGTTGCCGTCGTCCAGCAGCAGGGTGGCACCCGGATTGACGTCGCGCACCAGCCCCTCGTGGCCCACGGAGACGGCGGTGCTGCTGCCCACGCCGGGGCGCACCGTGAACGTAAAGATCTGCCCCTCGCGCAGGATCACCTGGCCGTTCGGGAAGGTGCCGATGCGGATCTCAGGGCCCTTGAGGTCCAGCATGATGCCTATTTGCCTGCCCGTCGCCCGGGCGGCCTCGCGCACGGCCTCAATGCGTCGCTGGTGCTCCTCGTGAGAGCCATGGGACATGTTCAGCCGGGCCACGCTCATTCCGGCGTGAATCATCTGCACCAGCACGTTGGGGTCTTCACTGGCCGGGCCGATGGTGGCAATGATCTTGGTACGGCGCATAGGTTGTCCTCCGATCAGATGGACAGGGTCAGTGCCAACTGGTAGGTGGTCAGGTCTACGGTCTTCTTGCGGCCGATGACCTCATCCAGGGGCACGTCCACGGTGCGGCCTCCCGCCACGCCCACCATCAGGTTGGCCTGGCCCTGAAGCAGAAGCTCCACGGCTCGGGCCCCCATCTGGCTGGCCACCTGGCGGTCCTGCGCGGTGGGGGAACCGCCGCGCTGGATATGGCCCAAAATGGTGACGCGGGTATCATAACCGGTCCGCTTGCGCACTTCCTCGCCCACCTGCATGCCGGGCGCGAAGCCTTCGGCCACCACAATGAGGCTGTGGCGCTTGCCCCTGTCGCGGCCGCGCACCAGCCTCTGGCAGACCTCGTCCAGGGAAGTGCGCACCTCTGGAATCAGAATCGACTCCGCGCCTCCCGCCAGCCCTGCCGCCAGCGCAATGAACCCGGCGTCGCGGCCCATGACCTCCAGGACAAAGGCCCGCTCGTGCGAGGTGGCGGTGTCGCGAATGCGGTCAATCGCTTCCACGGCGGTGTTGACCGCCGTGTCAAAGCCAATGGTGGTCTCCGTGCCGGCGATGTCGTTATCGATGGTGCCGGGCAGACCGACGGCCCTCACGCCGGCCCGGATCAGGGCCTGCGCTCCACGAAAAGAGCCATCGCCGCCAATGACGATGAGCCCTTCGATGCCCTGCTCATTCAGGTTGGCCACGGCCCGCCTCTGCCCCTCGGGTTGCATGAACTCAGCCGACCTGGCGGTCTGAAGTATCGTTCCGCCCCGGTGGATGATGTCACCCACGGAGGAGATGGAGAGGGGCTGAAACTCGCCGGCGATGAGTCCGGCGTAGCCATGCCGGATCCCCACCACCTCTGCCCCTTCGAATATAGACTTGCGGACCACGGCGCGAATGGCCGCATTCATGCCTGGGGCGTCACCGCCCGAGGTCAGAACCCCAATCCGTTTCACGGCTGTCGCTCCTTCAACGGCTTAGCGCGGAATTCTGGCGGCATTGCCGGTTAGGGCTAACGGCGACGGCCGATGACCGTGGCCAGGACCTCGTGAGCTTCCTCAGCCTCCGATTCGGGGACGAGCACTTCCACGTGCCCGGCCTCCTCGCCGGACTGCACCGCTCCGGTGCGGAGCTGAACCAGGAGGCCTTCCCTCGACAGCACCTCTTTCAGGGAATCCGCCACCCGCTGGTTGGGTGCGATGTAAATGACGGTCCAGATGGCGTCCAGCCTCCTTCTGCCTCACAGCCGACCTGTGCCAAGCGGCCGAAATATCAAGCGTAGCCTGCCCGCGGCACTGCTGTTCTACACTGCACTTCGACCCACCGGGGGAAACTCCTGCTCACCCGCAAGGGCCGGGGCAGACCCCTCCCCGACCTTGACATGCCGCAGGCCGCGGGGTGAACCCGCGGCCTGGACGGTTGCTTCAGCGCCCTACCTATGCCAGTTCTTCCGTCGCCGGCTCGGCGTTGATCGGCACCCTGGGCATCTCGGTCACGCCCAAAACGGGCTCCGCCACCCGGAGGGCCGGCGGCGGCAGGGCCTGAGGCCACGGCCTGGGCGCCTGCCTGTAGCCCTGTCCGTGCCAGACGGGCATGACCGGCGGGACCAGCGGCACACCCCCCGCCAATGAGCCGGACAGCCAGCCGCCGTAGGGATAACCCTGCCCGCTGTAGGCCGGGGCGTACGCGTACGGGGGGGCGGGCGTGCTGTAGGTCGACGTGCCGTACAGACCCGGCGCCCACGGGGAATACGGGCTGAAGCCCCAGGCTGCGCCGTACGGCATGTATGCCGGGCCGACCCAAGGGTAGGCGGGCCCATAGGAATAGGCATACGGTCCGTACGGGTAGGGCTTCGGGGCGGGGCCCCAGGATACCGGCGCCGGACGCCAACCCGGGGACGGCGGGCCGTAGGGCCCCCAGCCGACGGCACCGGCATACGGCGCCGGAGACCGGCCGACGAAAAAACGCGGCGCAATCGCGGGAACCATGTCCCTACCTCCTCGTCCCTCTCGGGGGCATGCTGGCTGCTCCACTATACGGGACGAAGGCGGGAATCGTGACCCCGGGGAGGCCGTAGGAATGACCGCTAGTCCTCCACCAGCTTCTCCTTAACGGCGTACAGAGCCGCCTGGGTCCTGTCCTGCAGGCCCAGCTTGGCCAGAATGCTGGAGACGTGGGTCTTGACGGTCTTCTCGCTGATGCCGGCGGCGGCGGCAATCTCCTTGTTGCTGAGTCCCTGAACCAGCAGCCGAAGAACCTCCTGCTCGCGGGGCGTCAGGCGGTCGTGGCGGGCCGACTCGCCGCGCGAAGCGGGGGATTGGTCGGCCATGCGCTGCATGATGCGGCGCGTCACCTCCGGGTGCAGGACGGGCTCGCCGCGGGCTGCCATCTCAATGGCCTGGGCCAGTTCGTGGGGCTGCAGGTCCTTCAGCAGGAATCCGGAGGCCCCTGCCGCCAGCGCGCTGCCGATCTTGGCATCGTCCACGAAGCTGGTGAGCACCACCACGGCGCCGGTGAACCCCCGGTCGCGAAGCTGCCGGGTGGCCTGCACGCCGTCCAGTTCCGGCATCACCAGGTCCATTAACACAACGTCAGGCTGCAGTTCCCGCGTCAGGTCCACCGCCTCCACGCCCGTCCTGGCCTCGCCCACCACCTCAATGCTGCCGGTGGTTTCCAGAAACAGACGCAGACCCTCGCGGACCATTGGGTGATCGTCAGCCAGGAGCACTCGCGTGGCCATGGGGTGCCCTCCTCTCGCCGACCCAGGTTTTCGACATGAAGTGCACCGGTTCCCTGCCGCCCGGAAAGGAACCCCACCGAGCAGTACAGAAATGAAGGACATCGGGGAGGTGGTACCTTGACGTCAACGGCGGATCGGCGCGCCAGGCCGTTTCTCATCGCGTTGGTCCTGCTGGCCGTTCTGGCCTGGATGTACGGATACGCCCACATCCCCAGCCAGTACGACCGCGGCCTCACCCTGGATCCTCGGGCCAGCCTGGACGCCGAGAGTTCCACAACGCTGCCCATCGGCGCGGTTCTTCTCTTTTCCGCGCTGGTCTTCGTCAGCGAGGCCCTGGCCATCATCCCCGCCGCCGTAGGGCTGGCCATGGGGCCCGTCCTGGGCACCGTCTCCGTCTCCTCCGCCCTGGACATGGCGTCACTGTTCATCTTTTACCCCTGGGTGACCATGACCAGCTCGGCCATCGGCACCCTGGCGGCCAACCTGAAGAACCGCAAACCGGCGCGCGTCGTCGTGTTCAACACGGCCCAGGCGGTACTGGTCAACTGGGCGGCGGGCGTCACCTTTGAGAGTCTGCGCACCAGCTGGATTCGCTTTTCCGTCATCCTGGACGCGCCGGCCGTGATTGTGGCCATCTCCGCGCGCGTGGTGGCCGTGGTGCTGCTGGACATGGCCTACCTGTACATCGTGGAAGGCGTTCCCCTCCGTGCCATCTGGAGCCAGTACACCCGGGGCGGCCCCCTGGCGGAGAACTTCTTCATTGCGCCCATCGGTTTCCTGGCGGCCGTGGTCTGGTACCTGCGGCCGTGGACCGTTGTCCTGATCATCATCCCCACAGTGGCCAACTACGTGGCCCTGCGTCGCCATCTGGACGTCACGCGCTGGAACCGGACCCTGGAGGAAACCGTGGCACGCCGCACCTCCGACCTGGAACAGGCCATGGACCGATTACGACGGCTGCATGAAGCCAGCCTGGCCCTGGCCCAGGAACTGGACCTGCAGCGCACCATGCAAGTGGTGGCCAACCAGGCCGCGAGCCTGGCAGGGGCCGCCGGCGCGCTGGTGGACGCGCGGGCCGACGCTCCCCTGCTGTGGCGCCGGAGCGAAGCCGCGGAGCCGACGGATGCGGGACGGCTGCGGTCCTTTGTCCGCCGCTACATGCCCGAGGGCCGCCGCACTGCCGGGCTGGAGGACCTGCCCGAGCAGGCGCGGGCGGAGGCGGGCACCCTGGGCATTGGCGACCTGCTGGCCGTACGGCTGGGGGTGGCGGAGGCGGACCAGGGCCTGCTGTTGGCCTGGACGCCGGAGCCCGGCGGGTTCTCGAGTCCCACGCGCCTGGCAGATCTGGAGGCCTTTGCCACCCAGGCGGGAATCGCCCTGGAAAACGCCCGGCTCTACGACCAGACGCGGGAGATGGCCGTCATGGCCGAGCGCAACCGCCTGGCCCGCGAGCTGCACGACTCCATCAGCCAGTCTCTCTTCTCCATCGTCCTGACGGCGGAGGCCGCCTCGCGCCTCACTGGCGGCAACAGCCCCAGCGGCCGCGCCATGTCCCGGGTGCAGGAGATTGCGCGCGAGACGCTGGCTGAAATGCGGGCGCTCATCTTTGAGTTGCGCCCCGCCACGCTGCGGGAGCGGGGCCTGGTCTACGCCCTGTCCAACCACGTGGAGCTGTTCCGACGGCGGCAGGCCCAGATGGACGTGCAGTTTGAGGTGCTGGGGGAGCGCCGCTTCAACGCGGACGCGGAACTGGCCCTCTACCGCATTGCCCAGGAGGCCCTGACCAACGTGGCCAAGCACGCTGCCGCCACCCGCGTGGACGTGCTGCTGGACCTGGGGCACGAGGGCCGGGTGCGCCTGGAGGTTGCCGACAACGGCCGCGGCTTCGTGGCGGGAGAGCCCACCGGCCGTCAGACGCTGGGCCTCACCAGCATGCGGGAACGCGCCGAAAACCTGGGCGGCTGGGTGACCGTCACCAGTCTGCCGGGAAAGGGAACGCAGGTTACCGCGGAACTGCCCCTGACCCCAATGCCGCACGACGGCGGGGAGGAAGCGCTGGCTGAATCCGCGGCTGCAGACAGGACCACCGGCTGAATCGTGCCGAGCAAACGCAAAGTGCCAAGCCGCGTCCTCCCACGTCGGCACGCCATAGGGGACTGCCGCCGGGAAGATCGGGCTTGGCACTGCTTGGCCGTCACGAATTCTTCTAAGGCAGTCTGTCCACCTGTGGGCGATCAGGCCAGGGCGCGCGCCTTGTCCTCCAGGTAGCGCCGGATGGCTTCCGCCGCCTTGCGTCCCGCGGCCACGGCGTGCACCACCGTGTTGGCGCCGGTGACCACGTCGCCGCCGGCAAAGATGCCTTCGATGGACGTGGCGCCGGTCTCCGGGTTGACCACAATGGAGCCCCATTTGTCCAGCTGCAGCCCTTCGACTTTCGAGGTGAGGTCGCGTTCCGGGCTATAGCCGATGGCCAGGATGGCGGTGTCAATGGGCATCAGGAACTCGGAGCCGGGAATGGGCTCGGGGCGCGGACGCCCGGACTTGTCCGGAGCGCCCAGGCGCATCCGCTGCAGCTCCACGTGGGTGACGCGCCCGTCCTGGTCGCCCAGGAACCGGACCGGGTTGACCAGGTACTCGAACTCCACGCCCTCTTCCCTGGCATGGTGGATCTCAATGGGCCGGGATGGGCTCTCTGACTCCGTGCGGCGGTAGACAATCTTGACCTCCCGCGCCCCCAGGCGGATGGCGGTGCGCGCTGCGTCCATGGCGGTGTTGCCGGCCCCCACCACGATGACCCGCTCCCCCACCTCCAGGGTGTCGGGCCGCTGCCGGCTGGGGTACTGGCTCATCACGTCTCCGGCCACGCGCATCAGGAAGTCCTTGGCGGTCATGACGCCCTGGAGGTCCTCGCCGGGCACGCCGGCCATGGTCGCCTTGTTGGCGCCAATGCCGATGAAGACGGCCTGGTAGCCCTGCTTCTTCAGGTCCGTCAGGGTGATGTCCTTACCCACGGTGACGCCCATTTCAAACTTGACGCCCTGACGCGTGAGGCGGTTGGCCTCGCGCAGGATGACCTCGTTGGGCAGGACGTACTCCGGGATGCCATAGGCCATGACGCCCCCGGGCATGATCCAGGAGTCAAAGATGGTGACGTCATACCCCTCGCGGGACAGGAAGTGACCCACCGCCATGCCGGCAGGGCCGGCGCCCACCACCGCCACCTTCTGGGCCCGGGAGCGCCTGGGCCACCGTTCCAGGTGCAGTTCGTCCATGTGGGCCAGGGCGTAATCGCTGATGAACCGCTCAATGGCGCCAATCTTGATGTTATCGCCCTTGATGGTCATGGGGCAGGCGCCCTCGCACTGCTTCTCCCAGGCGCAGACGCGGCCAGTGCAGGATGGGATGGCGTTCTGCAGAAGGTCCAGCTCCGCGGCCTCAAGGATGCGGTCCTCGCGGACCAGACGGATGAACTCCTTGATGGGGTTATGGTTGGGGCAGCCCTCTTCACACGCCGGGTGCTTGCACTGTAGGCAACGCTCGGCTTCCTCCTTGGCAAGCTGATAGGAGTAGCCGAGCGCCACCTCATCAAACGTATTCGTCCGCTCTTCCGCGGCCATGGACGGCATGGGAACCTGCGTCCAGCTATAAGTCCGCAATGGGCAGCACCTCCTGGGCGTCTGAAAAAACACGTCTGTTCATTGGAATCAGTACATTTACATTTTATCCTCGGGCCACGGATGGTCCTATAGCTCATTTTGGCTAATCCATCCCACAAAAAGGGGGTGGGCCAACTAGCCCACCCGGCCCTGCGACCTCGCCTTAATGCCGACCTGCCGCGTGCTTCCGGCGGCGGTCCCGCTCAGGGAGCAACGGAAAACTCAATCTCCATGCCGTCATGCCCCGGCATGTCACACTCAAACGCGTAGACGCCTTTAGCGGCGGGGGCGGTCCAGGACACGGTCCTGGTTGTCCCGGCCGGCACCTTCACCTCGTCGAAGTTCCCGGTGTCGCTCTCGAACTCGTGATCCTCGCGGCCCTTGTTCTCAAGAACCAACTGGACCTTCTCTCCCGGCTTGAACGAGGTGGCGTCCGCCTCGATGCGAAACTCGGTAAGGGTGACATGAACCTGGCGTCCGGCGGCGGCCGGTCCGGCCCCGCCGCTGCATCCCGCCAACACGGCGGCGCTCACGGCGATGACTGCTATCTTCCTAGCGGTGAGTCTCAACGTCCGGTACTCCTTAGGCAAGTCTAGGCTGTCCGTCCAGACTGCCTGCGCTGCTGTGGCCAGAAGTAGTAACCGAGGGCGCCGGCCAGGTACAGGGCGTAGGCCACAACCTGCACCAGCGAGGGAGCGGCGGTGTAGCCGAACAGGGCCGCCAGGAACCGGCCGGGCCCAGCGCTGTCCGCCAGAATGCCGTAGGTGTCCCAGACATGAGCGATGAGCGGCGGCACCAGGCCGACCTCGTGAAACTCCGTCAGCGCGTTCATCAGCATGCCGGCGGAGAGGAACACCAGCGTCACGCTGGTGACGTTGAAGAAGGCGCGCAGGGGCAGCACACCGGCGCCCCAATAGATGGAGTAGCCCAGCAGAGCGGCCAGGATCAGGCCCGCCAGGCCTCCGCCCGCGTAGAGCAGAGGCTGCCCGGCGCTGAAGGCGCCGGCGATGAGGAACAGGACCGTCTCCACGCCCTCCCGGATAACCACGGTAAAGGCCAGCAGGAAGAGCGACCAACCCATATCCTTGGAAAGGGCCTCCCGAACGCGTTCCTGAAGGTTGCCCTTCAGTCCGGCGGCCTGGCTTCTCATCCAGAAGATCATGGTGGTCAGAACAACCACCGCCAGCAGCATGGCGGAACCCTCAAAGATGTCCATGGCCTCGCCGGAAAGCCGGCCGGCGGTGAGGTACATGCCGACGCCAACGGCAAGGCTCAGGGCCAGGGCGCCAAGGGAGCCCGCCCATATGTAACCGGCGCCGGCACGCCGCGTCTTGTCCAGATAAGCCAGCATGATGCCGATGATCAGTGCTGCCTCCAGACCCTCGCGAAGCGATATCACGAACGGGTAGACCATTCCTGCCGGTCCTCCTCGTCGAGTCATTGAGAATCGTTCTCACTGTCATTGTAATGTTCGGCTGCCCGCAGAGTCAACCACCGTTCCGAACTTTCAGGGTGTTGCCCCACAGGCAGCCGGGAAATCACCGGGCACAAGGTTACGGGCGGTGTCTGCAGTTCAGGCCTGCCAGGGATCGTACTCCTCGGACTCCTGGCAGACGCTGGCCAGGCCGCAGATGTCCATGGCCACCACGTAGTGCCGCAGGGCGTCGCGCACGGCCTCGTGAACCTCCGGCAGCACGGGCCCCGTCTGCCCGGACGCCTGCCAGGCCGCCCGGGCCACTTCCTCCACCATGTCCTCCAGGGTCCGCCCGTCCAGCTTCACGTGCAGCTGCAGGGCCGCCTGGCCTTCCGACGCGGGAACGGCCTTCATCAGGGCACCTCCTCGGGATGCGTTAAGGTGGCTCTTGGCTCTCGACGTTCACTGCTCCGCTGACGCTCTCACCCGTCCGCCGGCAGGGTGAACTCCCAGGCGCAGAAGTGGTCGGCCGGATGCGGGTCGGGCGGGCAGGTGACGCAGCGCGTCTGGATGCGGGGGTCGATGGTCTCGGCAAAACCGGCGTACTCAATGACGCCCACGGACTTGCAGGGGAAGTCCGGCAGCCCCTTGCGCTGACGCGCTTCCTGCACGCGGCAGCGCTTCATTCGGAACAGCAGTTTCCCGTCTTCCACGCGCGTTGCTTCCTGTTCGTTGATCAGAGCATACAGCCGAAGGCCCAGGGCTTTCTCCAGCCCCTCCAGGCCCGCCTGCTCCGGCAGCCCAAGCCGCTCCTTGATTCGCCGGCCCTCCAGCCGCGTGAACCGCTCCCAGGCCTCTTCGTCCAGGCGGATGGCCGCGTCCATGCCAAAGTGGCTCTCCACGGCCTGGAACCATAGGCCGTCGTGCGCCAGCCAGCGCTTGGCGAAGTCCGATAGCAGGACCACCAGTTCCTCCCGGGACAGGTCGTCAATCCCCATCGCCGGCGCACCTCCCTGCACTCGCCTGGTTTTTTGCTGCCGCGTTCTTCGCCCCGGGCCCCGGCACTTCCTGCAAGCAAAGTCTGACAACGGCGGCAGCGGAGGGACGGCAAGGCGCGTGCGCGAAACCCTTATTCACCGGGTGGGATTTGCCGGTCGTTACGGGACGCGGGATAAAGTCAGGGGAGTGACCGGATGCTCCAGGTGAAGAACATCTCCAAGCAGTTCGGCGACAAGGAGGCCGTCCGCGGCGTCAGTTTTGAGCTGGGCCGCGGCGAGTCCTTCGGCCTGCTGGGGCCCAACGGCGCCGGTAAGTCCACCGTCATCTCCATCATCTGCGGCCTTATCCGCCCGAATCAGGGCGAGGTCGTCGTGGGGGGCCACAACATCGCCGGCGATCCGGTCAGGGCGAAGCGGGTCATGGGCGTGGTGCCCCAGGAGGTCGCTCTCTACCCCACGCTTTCGGCCCGTGAGAACCTGGCCTTCTGGGGTTCACTCTACGACCTGTCCGGACGGGAACTGCAGAGTCGCATTGACGAGGTGCTGGAGATCGTCAGCCTGAGCGACCGTCAGAAGGACCGTATCCATACTTATTCCGGCGGCATGAAGCGACGCATCAATATCGCCGCAGCCCTGCTGCACCGGCCGCAGCTACTCATCATGGACGAGCCCACGGTGGGCGTGGATCCCCAGAGCCGCAACAACATCCTGGAGACTGTGCGGCGGCTCAACCAGGAGAAGTCGATGACCGTCCTCTACACCAGCCACTATATGGAGGAGGTCGAGTACCTCTGCCAGCGCGTGGCCATCATCGACCACGGCCAGGTCATCGCCCACGGAAGCCTGGACGAAGTGAGGCATTTGGTGGGAACCAGCACCACCATCCGGCTGAAGGTCGCCCGTCCTGACGAGGCCCTGGCAGCGGCCGCGGCCGCTGTGACCGGGGTCCTCCAGGTCCGTGCCGAGGAAGGAGCCCTGATGGCGCTGGTCCATGACACCGCCGCCGTTCTCCCGGCCCTGATGACGGCCGTTGCCGGGCAGGGCAGCAAGGTGACGGGCATTGAAGTTCAGGAGCCCAACCTGGAGGCCGTCTTCCTTCATCTTACAGGCCGCGCCCTTCGGGACTAGGAGGTGTGACCCGTGCGCAAGGTCCTCGTGATCGCCGCGGGCAGCCTCACCCGCAGCGCCCGCGACAGGCGATCCCTGTTTATGCTGCTGGTGATGCCGCTGGTCCTCATCGCCATCCTGGGCATAACCCTGGGCAACATCATGGGAAACGGCACCATCAACAAGTTTCGCGTGATTGTGGTCAACCAGGACCAGGGCGCCGCCCTGCCCGGCGGGCCGGGACTGAACCTGGGCAAGACTCTGGCTGAGGATGTCTTCGGCAGCGCCGAGGCGCGCCGGGTGATGGCCGTCACCGCTGCCGCCGATCTGGCGCCGGCGAAGGCGGAGGTGGCGGCCGGCCGCGCCGTAGCTGTCGTCTATGTGCCGCCCGCTTATTCCGCCGACGTCCTGGCCGGTCGGGCGGCGCAGATACAGGTGGTGACGGACCCCGGACAGCCCACCCTGGCGGGCATTGTCACGCAGGTGGCGGGGAGCTTCGCCGACCAGGTCTCCTTCAGCCGCCTGGCCGTTCAGACCCTGGATCCGGAGCGGGTGCGGCAGCTTCTGGCGGCAGGGACCGGGGGGGTCATGGCCGAGAATCTGCCGAGGCTGCGGGAGGTCTCGTCCGGGGCCAGGGCCGTCAGCGGTCTGCAGTACTACGCCGCCTCCATGGCGGTGATGTTCATGATCATGACCGCCTTCACCCGCGCCCGCGACATTCTGCAGGAGCGCCAGAACGGCACGCTGGCCCGCATGCTGTCCACCCCCACCTCAGCGGTGCAGGTGGTTGCGGGACAGGTTCTGGGCAGTATGGCCGTGCTCACCGTGCAGTTCCTGGTGCTGATGCTGGGGACGCGATTCTTCTACGGAGTGTACTGGGGTCCGTGGGTTCCGGCCCTGCTGCTGGGCCTTGCCTGTGCCCTGGCCAGCACGGGGATTGCCACCCTGACCTCCGCCTACGCGCGCGACCCCCACGTCGCGGACATGGCCGTCGGCCTGGCGGGAAACGTGTTTGCCGTACTGTCGGGGGGGATGTTCCCGCTCTACCTGTTCCCTCCCGTCCTGCAAGTGGTGGCCCGCTTCATCCCCAATTACTGGGGGCTGAAGGGATTCCTGGACCAGATGGGCGGCGTGGGTCCCGCGGCCGTGGCCCTGCCGCTGGTCGTCCTGGCGGCGTTTGGTCTGGTCACGGGGCTGCTTGGCGCACGGCGGCTGGCCATGCGGGAGGTGTAGGCGATGAGAAAGCTCTGGTCCGTGGCCCGGCTAAAGCTTCGGCTGACCGTTGGCAGCCCCGCCCTGCTCCTGATGGCCCTGGGCCTGCCACTGCTCTTCACCCTGCTGATGGGCGCCATTCTGGGCGGCACCTCCGGCGGCAGCCGCGTCTACCCGGTGGGCATCGTCGACCAGGACGGGAGCTTTGCTTCCCGCGCGCTGACCGCGGCCCTGCAGGAGGAGAAGGATATCAGGCTCGTCCCGTCCTCGCAGGATGGGCTGCGCCGCCTCTTTGTGGACAGGAGGATTGACTCCGGCCTGGTCATCCCCGCCGGGTTCGGCGAGAGCCTGGACAGCGGGAAAGCGCCTGAGCTGCAGATTGTCGCCCCGCCCGGCGGCAATCTCCAGGCAGGGGTGGGGCCCATCCTGACGCGCGCCGCCACACGAGTGGCGCAGGACTATCAGCTCGCCCTGCTGGCGGCGGGACCGGCGGGCGACGATGCGACCTGTTCCTGGCCGGTCTGGTTCGAACGGCGGAGCAGCAGGGAGCGGTCAGCACCCTGGTGGTCACCGCCACCTCCATGCTGGGCGGCGTTTACTGGCCCCTGGATCTGGTCAGCGACACTATGCGCCGCGTCGGCTACCTGACGCCGCAGGCCTGGGCTATGGACGGATTTCGCGAGGTGATGCTGCTCGGCGGCTCATGGAGCGGTCTTGCCCGGCCCCTGGTCGTCCTGCTGACCCTGGCCGCGGTCTTCATGGCGGCCGGCCTCCGGCGGGTCCGGTACGAGTGAAACAACCGCCGAAGTTGGTGATTCGCCGGCGGTTTTCCAATTCCATCCATGACAAATCTGTTACAAAATCGTTTACATCTGCATGAGGGATGTACTAAGATAAAGAACACAAGAATCCCACCACAGGTCCCTTCCTTACGGGGGGGGGGGCAAAGGGGTGGTTCATGACAGGTTGGGGATTTGGTTTCCGCACCAAGATAGAGAGACCCTAAACGTGTAGAGGGGGAAACGGAATGTCGAAGAGAACCATTGCCCTGGTTCTGGCAGCGCTGATGATTGTCAGCGTCGTGGCAGCCGGCTGCTCCAAGAGCGGCGGCTCCACCGGTGGCACCGCTGAGAAGAAGCCCATGGTCCTGCGTTGGAACCTGGGCGAGGAGCCGCCGGGACTGGATTCGGCTACCAGCACCGACCAGATTTCCTTTGAAGTGCTGAACAACATCCAGGAGCCTCTGATCCGCCAGCAGGAGAACCAGCCGCCCACCAAGGGCTCCGGCATGGCCGTCGACTGGACGGTCTCCCCGGATGGCAAGACCTACACCTTCAAGCTTCGCGACTCCAAGTGGAGCGACGGCCAGCCGGTCACGGCCAAGGACTACGCCTTCGCCTGGAAGCGCGCCATGAACCCCAAGACCGCCTCCGAATACGCCTATCAGTTCGCGTATATCGCCGGCGCTGACGCGCTCTCGGCCATCGACATCAAGGCCGCCGATGCCGACCAGAAGATCGAGGAAGCCATGAAGAACGTCGGCATCAAGGTTGTCGACGACAAGACTCTGGAAGTCACGCTGGGCAGCCCCGCCCCGTACTTCCTGAGCCTGCTGAGCTTCCCGTCCTACCTGCCGCAGCGTGAGGACATCGTCTCCAAGTACGGCGATCAGTACGCCGCCGACCCGGACAAGATGGTCTACTCCGGTCCCTTCGTGATCACCGAGTGGACGCACGAGTCCAAGATGGTCTGGGAGAAGAACCCCAACTACTGGGACAAGGACAACGTCAAGCTGGACCGGGTTGAGATGACCATGATCAAGGACATCAACACCCCGGTCAACATGTACGAGGCGGGCGAGCTGGACGTTATTAACGTTCCGGCCGAGTTCCTCGAACAGTACAAGTCCAAGGGCGTGGTGAAGACCCGCGCCGAAGCCACCACCTGGTATATCCAGTTCAACAACAAGGACAACATCTTCAAGAACCAGAACATCCGCAAGGCCTTCTCGCTGGCCATCGACCGGCAGACCTTCGTGGATAAGGTCCTGGCCAACGGCTCCATCCCCGCCACCACCTACACCCCCGGCACCATCGCCGGCGCCAACGGCCCCTTCAAGGACCTGGTAGGCGACGTGCTGAAGACGACCGCCGACGTGGCGGGCGCCAAGGCCGCCCTGGAAGCCGGCCTCAAGGAACTGGGTCTGAGCAAGCTGCCGCCCATCAGCTTCCTCTCCGGCGACTCCGAGCGCGCCAAGAAGTGGGCCGTGGCCATCCAGGAAATGTGGAAGCAGAACCTGGGCGCCGAGGTCAATATTGAGACCGTGGCGTTCAAGGTCCGCCTGGACCGCATGACCAAGGGCCAGTACCAGATCGTGTTCGCCGGCTGGGGCGGCGACTACAACGATCCGATGACCTTCATTGACATGTGGGTCACTGACGGTGGCAACAACGACTCCTTCTACTCCAACGCCGACTACGACAAGTACGTCAACGAGGCCAAGACCACGGACGACCAGGGCAAGCGTATGGAAGCCATGAAGAACGCTGAGAAGATCCTGCTTGAGGAGCTTCCCATCGCCCCCGTCTTCCATCCGGCCTGGAACTTCATCCAGAAGCCCTATGTTGAAGGCATCCAGCGCTTCGCCGTTGGCGCCGACATGGACTTCAAGACGGCCTCCGTCGCTGCTCACTAGAGCTCACGAATCGGTAAGTCGTCAGACAGAGCGGAGCAGGGGTCACTCCCTGCTCCGCTCTTCTTATGCCTTCGGGGGGCCGCTGTCCCGGTTTTGCCGACGCCGCCCGGCGCCTAGAACTCCTGTGGTAACCGCTTCAACTGGGCCAGCGAAAAGACCGGGCCGTCCTGGCACACATACTGCCCGCCGATGTTGCAGCGCCCGCATAGGCCAACGCCGCACTGCATCTTCATCTCCAGCGTGGTGATGATCTGGTCGTCGCCAAAGCCCAGGCGCTCCAGCACCGGCAGGGTGAACTTGATCATCGCCGGCGGTCCGCAAACCACGGCCACAGCGTTGTCGGGCCGCGGGGCGAGCTGCTCGGTGAAGGAGGGCACGAATCCGACCGGACCGGTCCACGCCTCATCGCCCCTGTCCACCGTGACGTGCACGTAGACGTCAGGCTGGGACGGCCAGGTCTCCTTCAGATCGTACTTGAAACAGAGGTCGCCGGGTGAGCGGGCGCCGTAGATGATGTCCATGCGTCCGTACTGGTCCCGGTGATCAAGGCAGTAGGTAATGAAGCTCCGCACCGGCGCCAGGGCGAACCCGCCGCCGATGATGACCAGGTTCTTGCCCCGGGAGGACTCCACCGGGAAATGGTTGCCATAGGGGCCGCGGATGCCCAGCTTGCGGCCCTCCCCCAACTGGTGGATGAGGTTCGTGTGGCGGCCGGCGTTCTTGATGGCGAACTCCAGGTAGTCCGGCCGGGTGGGGCTGGAACTGATGGAGATCATGGACTCACCGGCTCCCACCCGAGACACCATGGCGCACTGGCCTGGCAGGAAGCGGAAGGCCTCCGCCACCTCGGGCCGGTCAAAGCTGACGTGGAAGGTGCGGACGTCGCCGCTGTCCGTCTCCTGCACCACCCTGCGAATGGTGGCCACCTGCGGGACAAGGGGACTCGGCACCGGTGCGAGGCCGCCGGAGCGGCCTGCAAGTTCTGCGGTCTCAGCCACGGGGCGCCACCTCCTTCCCCAGGGCCTCCAGCACCGCCGGCAGGTGCAGCCCGGCGGGGCACCCGTCCACGCAGCGGCCGCACCCCACACAGAGGTACCGGCCCTCGTGACGGCTGGGATAGTAGCTGAGCTTGTGCAGGAAGCGCTGCCGCAGGCGCTCCGTGGGCGACGGCCGCGGGTTGTGGCCGCCCGCCATGCGGGTGAAGTCGGCGTACATGCAGGAGTCCCAGCACCGCAGGCGCGCGCCCTGGCGGCTGCTGCCCTCGTCCTGAAGGGCGAAGCAGTGGCACGTAGGACACAGGTAGGTGCAGATGCCGCAGCCGAGGCAGCGCTCCGCCAGCTCACCCCACACCGGGTCGTCAAAGCGCTCCTCCAGCCGGCCCGCCTCGTCGCTGGGCAGCAACCCCGCAAGGCGGTGGCCCAGGGGTACTGGCATGCTCTGGTAGGCCAGCCGGGCCTGGTCCAGGGCGGATTCTTCCGCCGTCTCAAAGAGGTCTGAGGCAGCCTGCAGGACCGCCTCCCCCTTCGCCGTGACGGCCTCGGCCAGAAGGCGGTCGCCGTCGGGGTAGAACATGAGGTCGGAGCCCTTCGCTGCCCCGGGGCTGAGCCCGAAGGCGGTGCAAAAGCAACTGCCCCCCACCTTCTCGCAGGCCAGCCCCACCAGCGTTGTAGCGTTGCGGCGCGCCTGGTAGGCGGTGTCCGGGATCTCTCCGCCCAGAGCCCCGTCCAGCAAGACCAGGGCGGCGGCGTCACAGGGCCGCACGCCGAACAGGATCTGCCGCTCGGGCGCCGGTTCCGCCTCCAGGAACAGGTCATTGCCGTCGTAGCGGTACCGGAAGACCCGTTCCGTCTGGGGCGTCAGATACTGCTTGGGCGACAGCCGGCTGTGGGTCACGTCCGTGACCTTGGCGCTTTCCGCCAGCCTGGCTAGGAGGTCATCCAGCCGTCCCCGTCTGAGGCTGTATGCCATCATGCTTGCCCCCCTAGTGGAACTCGTCCGGGTCGTCCGGCTGGTAAAAGCCCAGCGGCTCGTGCACCGCCGGGTGGTGGGCGGCTTCAAGGCGGAATAGGGTTTCCACGTCCCGCAGCAGTTTGTGGTTGAGAAGCATCAGCGGAATCTCCTGGGGGCAGACCCGCTCGCACTCGTGGCAGTCGATGCAGCGTCCGGCCACGTGGGTAGCGCGGATGAAGTGGTACATCTCCTGGTCCGCCGGGCCGGTGCCGCGGGAGAGCCAGCGAGGCTCCTCGGACTCCAGGGCGCACATGGCGCAGCTGCAGGCCGGGCAGACGTTGCGGCAGGCGTAGCAGCGCAGGCAGCGGGAGAACTGATCCTGCCAGAAGGAGGCCCTTTCCTCCGGCGGCATGGCCTCCAACCGGTCGACCTCACCGTAGTCGATGGCCTGATAGGGCGTGGCGTCCACCGGTTCACCCACGACCTGGTCGGCGTCCTCCGGGTTGCGGGCGTCGCAGGTGAGGCACCGGGAGAGCAGGAAGTCGCGGCGGGGCAGGCGCCGCTCGCCGTCCTCCAGGTGCAGGACAACCTCCTCCGCCTCCTCGCGCACGGCCCCCACCGGGCCCAGGCCCAGGGCCTCCACCTTGCGCGCGTCCAGGGAGCCCCGGCAGGGGACGCCAATGACCTGCAGCCGGCTGCGGTCTACCCGGTGGTCGGCCGCCAGGCGCTGGATGCCGCGGACCTCGCAGCCGCGCGCCACCACGGCCACAGGCTTCTCCTCCCCCTGAAGCCGCAGCAGGTACTTGGCCAGGCTGCCGGCGTCGAACGGGCCCACTTCCACGCGGTCCGCCTGGTCGGGCCGGCGTGCAAACAGAGGCACGGGATGAAGGGGGTCAAAACCGTCCTGGTGTGCCAGGACAGTACCCACGGCCCCCTCCTCAAGCAAACGCCGCACGGCGGCGCGGACCGCCTCCTGAACCTCCGCCACGGCTAGTACCCCCTCCTGACGCCCGGGGCCGGGCCCAGGGCGCGGATGGCCTCGGTCATCTCACGCACCACCTCGGCAAACTTCTGCCCCTCCGAGGCCGACATCCAGCGAATCTCCAGCCGCCGTGGGTCGATGCCCAGGTAGGCAAGGAAGCGGCGGGCCACCATCAGCCGGCGCCGGGCGAAGAGGTTGCCCGTGGAGTAGTGGCAGTCGGCGGGGTGGCACCCCCCCACCAGCACCCCGTCGGCGCCGTCCAGAAAGGCGCGGAGGATGAACTGAGGGTTGACCCGGCCGGAGCAGGGCACGCGAACGATGCGGACGCTCTCCGGGTAGCTGAGCCTGGAGGTGCCGGCCAGGTCGGCGCCGGCGTAGGAGCACCAGTTGCAGAAAAAGGCCACGATCTTGGGGGTCCACTCGGCCGGGGCCGAAGCCGCGATCGCAGCCGACTCCGGGACCGGCGCCCCGCCCGCCGCCGGCGGGGCGGTTATGGTCTCTACAGACACAGGGCATCCACCTCGGCCAGGATCTGCTCGTTGGTGAACCCACGCAGGTTCATGGCCCCACTGCGGCAGGCCACTGTGCAGGCGCCGCAGCCGTGGCAGACGGAACTGTTCACCGAAGCCACCTGACGCTCGCGGACGCGTCCGCCCACGCGCTGCGTCACGGTCTTCATCTCAATGGCCTTGTAGGGGCAGATGGGCTGGCACCAGCCGCAGCCGGAGCAGGTCGCCTCGTTCACCTGGGCCACCGTTGGCTCCGCCTCCAGCTTGACGCGCGAGAGCAGCGATACCGCCTTCATGGCCGCGGCCGAGGCCTGCGCCACCGACTCCGGGATGTCCTTGGGCCCTTGGGCCGCACCGGCCAGGAAGATGCCCGAAGTGTTGGTCTCCACCGGCGCCAGTTTCGGGTGCGCCTCCATGAAGAAGCCGTGCTGGTCATAGGAGACGCCCAGGGTCTGAGCCAGCAAGCTCGCGTCCCGGCGCGGCACCACGGCCGTGCCCAGCACCACCATGTCGGCCTCCAGCTCCACGGCTTCGCCCAGCAGCGTGTCTTCGGCCAGGAGCACCAGTTTTTCGCCCCGCCGGTAGATGCGGCTGACCCTGCCGCGCACGTACTCCACGCCGTACTCGTCCACGGCGCGGCGGTAGAACTCCTCGTAGCCCTTGCCGCCGGTGCGCACGTCCATGTAGAAGACGAAAGGGCGCGCCTCCGGCACCTTCTCCGCGAAGAGGATGGCCTGCTTGGCGATGTACATGCAGCAGATCTTGGAGCAGTACGCCTTGCCGCGGGCTTCGTCGCGGGAGCCGACACAGGAGAGCCAGGCGATGGTCTCCGGCACGCGCCCATCCGACGGCCTCTTGATCTTGCCGCCGGTGGGGCCGGAGGCATTGACCAGGCGCTCAAACTCCAGGCCGGTGATGACGTCCGGCAGCCGGCCGTAGCCGTACTCACCGTAGACGGCGTGGTCGAAAAGATCGTAGCCGGTCGCCACCACGATGGCGCCCACGTGCTCCGTCACCATCTCGTCCCGGTCGTCCCAGTTGATGGCGCCGGCGCCGCAGAATTTCTCACAGGCCTTGCACTTGCCGGTCTTGAAGAACTGGCAGACCTCCCGGTCAATGACGGGCTTGTTGGGCACCGCCTGGGGGAAGTCCACGTAGATGGCCTTGCGCTGGGACAGGCCCTGCTCAAACTGGCTGGGCGCCTTGTAGGGGCACTTGGTCATGCACACGCCGCAGCCGGTGCATTTGGCCGGGTCCACGTAGCGCGCCTTACGCTTGATCTGCACGCTGAAGTTGCCCACGAAGCCGTCCACCCGCACGACCTCGGAGTAGTTCATGAGAGTGATGTTCGGGTGCAGCGACACGTCCACCATCTTGGGGGTCAGGATGCAGGCGGAGCAGTCCAGCGTGGGGAAGGTCTTGTCCAGTTGCGCCATGTGGCCGCCGATGGACTGCTGCCGTTCCACCAGGATGACCTGCTGGCCGGCGTCGGCGATGTCCAGCGCGGCCTGAATGCCCGCCACACCGCCGCCAATGACCAGGGCCCGCTTCTCCACCGGGATCTCGGACCGCTGCAGGGGCTGGTTCAGGCGGGCTTTGGCCACCGCCGCCCGCACCAGGTCGATGGCCTTGGGCGTGGAGCGGGCCTTGTCGTGGTGCACCCAGGAGACGTGCTCGCGCACGTTGGCAATCTCCAGAAGGTATGGGTTTAGCCCCGCGCCGGAGACGGTACGGCGAAAGGTCTTCTCGTGCATGCGGGGCGAGCAGGCGGCCACGACCACCCGGTCGAGGCGATGCTCGCGGATGGCCTGCTGGATGGCCTGCTGCCCCGGCTCGGAGCAGGTGTACTTGTTCTGCTGGACGAACACCACGTCGTCCATGCCGGCCGCCGCCTTCTCCACGGCGTCGATGTCCACGGTGCCGGCGATGTTGGAACCGCAGTGGCAGAGGAACACGCCTACGCGCGGCATATCGCTTCCCTCCCGTCTAGGCCAGTTGCCGCTGCCGCAAGGGGGCCAGGGCGTCTACAAAGTGGGTGTCCAGGCCCAGTTCCTGCGGCTCCCGGCCCAGGGCCAGGGCGAGCAGCTGCGTGAAATAGTAGACGGGCAGACCCAGCCGTTCGCCATAGCAGCTCTCCGCCGCGCTCTGGCGCTGGTCCAGGTTGTTCTGGCACATGGGGCAGGCGGCAACGATGGCCTCCGCTCCGGCCTCGCGCGCCGCTCCCACCAGGTCGTGGGTCAGGCGGACCACCACGTCCGTGCGGGGCAGGGTGTGGCCGGCGCCGCAGCACTGCACCTTCCCCGGCCAGGGCACCGCCTGGCCGCCCAGGGCCTCCACCAGCCGGTCCAGGGTCTGCGGGTCCTCCGGATCGTCAAAGCGCGTGAGTTCCGGCGGGCGGACCAGCAGGCAGCCATAATAGGAAGCTACCTTCAGCCCGGCCAGGGGCCTGGCGACGCGCTGGCGAATGGCGTCCAGACCCACGTCCTCCACCACCGCCTGCAGCATCGACCGTACCCGGGCCTTGCCGGTGTAGGGCACTCCCGTGATGTCGTTGATCTGACGGGCCAGGGCCGGGTCATCGGCCATGGACTGGCGCGCCGCGGCCAGGTTGTGGTAGCAGGAGGCGCAGGGCGCCAGGACGTCTAGCCCCATCTGCTCCGCCAGCCCCAGGTTGCGCGCCGGCAGGGCCACGGCCAGCAGGTGGCTGGTCACGTGGGCCGAGGAGGCGCCGCAGCAGTTCCAGTCGGGGATTTCCTCCAGCTCCATGCCCAGGGCCTCGGCGGCCGCCCGGCTGGAGCGGCCGTATTCCGTGGCCATGCCGGACAGCGAGCAGCCCGGATAAAAGGCGTACTTCACTGACCCCCGCCCCCTTCCGCCTGATGTCCGTTCCGAGCAGCGCCTGCGGCCGAAACCCCGCGCTCCGCCGCGGCCGTGCGCTCCGCTTCAGCCACCCGGTCGAAGATGCGCCGTACCGCCTCCGGGTTGTGGATGGCGTGGCCGCCCAGCTTGATCTTGCCCTGGCGAAACAGGTCCAGGCCCAGCCCGATGTCGCTGGTGAGGTCGCCGGTGTTCAGCTTGAAACCGGCCACCAGGCCCAGCTCGCTCAGGCGGCCGCCCTGGCGGACGGAGCCCAGAAAGGCACGGTGAAACGCGGCCACGCGGCGCGGCGGCCGGTAGCCCTCACGCAGGGCCATCTGGCGGAGAACATCCATGGTCTCCGCCACCCGGACCTCGCCCGGGCAGCGGGTGCTGCAGGTCTGACAGGAGGCGCACAGCCAGATAGTGGTCGAGGAGAGCGCTCTCTCCTTCAGCCCCAGCTGCACCAGCCGCATGACCACGCGCGGCTGCTCGTCCATGGCAAACGAGATCGGGCAGCCGGCCGAGCACTTGCCGCACTGGTAGCAGGCCGAGACGCGAGTGCCCGCTCGTTCCTCCACCTCGTGCCTGAACCGCTGTCGGGGCTCCCGCTGGTCCGTCAGGGATAACCGGCCCATTGCCCTTCCTCCCTGCGCATTCCAGAGTTGCAGATGTGATAGCTTTCACAAAATGGATTGCGCTGGACCCTCTCGCTCCTGGCCTGACGGGCTGCCGCTGGAGGCTTCTGCGCCTGGTGTGCAGAATCCTTCCACACCAGCGTACTCCATGACTGGCTAGCTGGGCAATGACCACGCCCGACGGCCGCAGGCGTGGACGGGCTCACGAATGGCTATCTGAAGGAGGTCGTTGCCCCTGGACGCCTGGGTGGAATCCGGCATCACGGACGGCGTGGGCACGGTCACGTTATCGTCCTGGCTGTTCTTCTACGACTTTATTCACGAGCGATTCGCCGATGACCGCATCCTGGACCAGCCTTCCTACGTATTCCGCGGCCAGCGCTCCAGCAACTGGCGGCTGGTCTCGACGCTGGACCGGTTGCTGGGCGACGCGGACGAGACGGAACGCGCAGCCCACCTGCAGCGGTTCCAGGCTGCAGCCCGAGGGCGGCGCGGCCCCAACCCGCCGCTCATTGAGGATGAGAACGACTGGTGGGCCCTGGGCCAGCACTTTGGCCTGGCCACACCCCTCCTGGACTGGACCACTTCCCCCTTTGTGGGCGCATTCTTCGCTTTTGTTCAGAATGGCGAGGGCCGCGCCGACCGGACGGAGCACCGTGCGGTCTTTGCCCTGCACGAGCCGCTGGTCCGGGAGAAGTCAGACAGGATCGACGTGCGCCTGGGACGGGGGACAGGATACAGCCTGCGCACGGGTATTGAGTTCGTACGCCCGCGGTCCGACGAGAACCCGCGCCTGCTCAACCAGGGCGGGCTGTTCACCCGCTGCCCTGACGGCGACGATATCGAGTCCTGGGTGATCGGCTGCCAGCCCCGGCCGGCGTAGAGTCTTCGCGCCGGCCGTCCGCTGCTATGGCGCCGCCTCCTGCATCCTAGACCACCGCGCTTGACTCGCCACAGCGGCCAGGAGACCCAGGCTGCGGAGTCCATCCGCGCCGCGATGATGGAGCCTGCCGACTAGCCTTTACAGTCTTCTACTGCTGCCGCTTGGGCAGGACGATTCGAAACGTGGCTCCCTCCCCGGGGCGGGAGTCGACCTCCATCTGGCCGTGGTGGGCGTCCGCCACGGCCTTCACAATGGCCAGCCCAAGGCCCGCGCCGCCATCGCGCCGGCGGGCGGGATCCGCCCGGAAGAAGGGTTCGAAGAGCCGGGGCAGCGCATCGGCCGGGATTCCCCGCCCGCTGTCCCGGACCTCCAGGCGCACCTCGTCTCCCAGGTCGACGGCGGTGATCGCTACGGGCGCACCCCCGGCCTGAAGACCGTTGCGAACCAGGTTGACCAGGGCCCGTTCCAGAGCGACGGCATCGACGTCGACGGTCAGTTCATCCGGGGCCGCCACTTCTACAACTGCTGACGTCGATACCGCCCCAGGCACAGCACTCCGGGCCTCCTGCGCTGCCCGATCCAGCAGTGGGTGCAGCGGCACGTCGCGCTCCATGGCCGGCGCCGCGCCGCGTTCGTAGCGCGCCAGGATGAGCAAGTGCTCCGCCAGGTCGGCAAGGCGCGCGGTCTCCTCCAGCGCGCCCTCCAGGGCCTGGCGGTATTCTTCCACGCTGCGGTCACGGCGCAGTGCGACCTCCAATTCCGCCCGCATGGCGGCCAGGGGGCTGCGCAGTTCATGCGCCGCGGCGGCGCTGAAGCGCCCCTGCGTCTCAAAGGCCTCCTGCAGCCTGGCCACCATGGCGTTCAACACGCCAATGAGGCGGCGCAGCGTCCGGTCGCTCCAGCGGCTTTCGATGCGCCGGGAGAGGGTGTCCTTGGAGATGGACGCGGCCGTGGCGGTGATAGCCTGCAGTGGCCGGTACGACTCGGCCGCCATGCGCCAGGCCAGGGCTCCGGCCGCCAGGCTGGCCAGCACGGCCAGGACCGACAGCCACTTGAGCAGGTCGGGCAGGATCTCGGCCGCTTCCCCCACCGGTGCTGCAGCCTGCAGCACCGCCAGGCCCTCCTCCGTTTGGATTCGGGCGTACATGACGCGCAGTTCGTTGCGTTGGGGCGTGAGGGCCTGCCACAAGGCGCCTTCGGAACGCGGCACCAGGCGCCCATCCCGCTCCAGTACGGAGGTGAAGGCCACGCCCCTCTGCATGGCCGCAGCCACAGCCCGCTGGTCAACGGGAAGGATCGCCGGCCGCAGCAGCACCCGCCCTGTGGCATCCAGCACCTGCAGGCGGCGGTGTTCCGGGTCACGGGATTCCCAGCGCTCCGGCTCCTCGGTGAGGTCATGCAGTCCCTGGGCCGAAAGCGGCACCGCCGCCTGCAGGGCGCTGTCCACACCGCGCTGCAGCAGCAGGGCGGTGAGGGCGTAGGAAGAGGCGACGGTCAGCAGCAGGACCAGGGCCAGCATCGCGGCGGTGGACAGGGCGATGCGCGCCGGCAGGCTCTCACGCCAGATCATTGGGGGTCCGCCTCCAGAACGTAGCCGAAACCCCGCCTGGTTTTGATCCAGGAGCGGGGCGAAACGGCGGCGATGCGTTTGCGCAGGTTCTTGATCTGGGCCTCCAGGGCGTTGTCGGTAATCTCGTCCGGGTCCTGCCAGCAGGCGTCGACAATCACGCGCCGGGTCATCACCTGCCCGGGATGGCGCAGGAACAGTTGCAGAAGACGCAGTTCCTGCGCCGAGAGGCGCACCGTCTCAGCACCGCAGGTCAGGTCGCCGGTCTCCGTGTTGAGGGCCAGGTCGCCCTGACGCAGCACGGGGCCCTGGCCGGCGCCGCCGTAGGCGCGGCGCGCCAGGGCCTCCAGGCGGGCCAGAAGTTCTTCGAAGGCGAATGGCTTGACCAGATAGTCGTCCGCGCCGGCCCGCAGGCCGGTCACCCGGTTGGCCACGGCGTCCAGCGCCGTAAGCATGAGCACCGGCGTGGTCACGCCCCGCCGGCGCCACTCACTGAGCAGCTGATCGCCCGAAATCTCGGGCAGCATGCGGTCCAGGACGATGAGGTCGTAGTGGCGGGTGTTGGCCAGGAGCTGCGCCTCGCCGCCGGTGGCGGCGCGATCGGCGGTGTAGCCTTCCTCCCGCAGCCCCTTCAGCACGGCCCGTCCCAGACGGTCGTCGTCCTCAACCAGCAGTACGCGCACGACGAACGATCCCTCCCGCCACTCGGTAGGCCAGCAGCAGGCCTGTCGACCATCCGGCGAAATAATAGAAGAAACGCACAGCCGCTAGGGTGGTGTCGGGGCCCAGCAGGTAGCCGTGGACCAGGCCGAAGACCAGGGCAATCAGGCTGGCCTGGTGCAGTAAACGCCACGCCCTGGGGCCCATCCACCCTCGGAGGTAGGTGGTGACCACCGCCCCTAGGGCGCCGTAGAAGGCCAGGGTGCCCAGACCCAGCAGTACCGGCTCATAGGCGGCCGTGAACGGCAGCGCCAGCTCGGTCCACTCAAATGTCACGAACCGGTCCCAGAGAAGGATCCAGGCGTGGAAGGTGGTGGCATAAAGGCTGAGGAGGGCGGCAAAGGCGTGAACATCCACGTTGGCCGCGGGACCCGTGAGGCCGCCCAGCAAGCCGGACGACTGCATGAGGCCCAGGGTCACGGACAACCAGAGCAGGGCCAGTGCCACCAGGCCGGCGGCCCGGCCCAGGTACCAGGTCTGCAGCAGCGCCAGGGGCGGCGCCGCGGGGCTCAGCAGCCACGTGGCCAGGGCGGCGGCGGCCACCAGCGACACCAGCCCCGCCCAGGGAAGGGCCACCCTGTTCCGCCGGCCAGGCTGGTTCATGCGCTCAGGCTGGTTCATGCAGACAGTCCTCCATTCCCGGGGAAAGGAGGACGCTCCCGTCGTCGGTCACCAGGATTCCCAGGCAACCTTTCGACTTCAGTAGCTCCATCCCTCTTTCGGCCCCCAGCACGATGCAGGCCTTGGCCAGAGTCTCCGCCCGGGAGGCCATGCCGGCAACCACGGTGGCCGCAGCCACGCCTGAGTCGGCGGGGCGGCCGGTCCTGGGGTCGATGATGTGGTGCAGTCCTTCGCCCCAGCGGCGCCCCAGGGTGCTGGACGTAGCCACGGCCCCGCGCCTCAGCCTCAGGGAGGCCAGGTTACGGCCAGGATGAAGCGGATCGTCAATATGCACCTGAACGGGCGGCTCCCCGCCGGAGGCCTGCACGGCCAGGTCTCCGCCCGCGTTGACCACGTACGAAGGAGGCCGCCCTTGCCTCTTGGCCTCACGCCTCGCGCGCCAGGCCGCGCCATCCACCGCCAGGCCCTTGCCAATGCCACCCAGGTCCAGCCGGACGCCCGCGGGCAGCCGGATGACCCCTACCCGCGGCTCCAGGGAAATGGCGGACCACCGCCCCGCAGGGCTGGCCTGCCCCGCACTCTGCGGACCCAGTTCAAAGCTCCGGCTGTAGCCGGCGGCCTCCAGCGCGGCCAGCACGGTGGGGTCATAGGCCCCTCCGGTTTCGCGGGCGGCCTGCAGGGCTGCGGCGACGGCCCTATACAGCAGGGGCGGCACCAGCACCCAGGACCCGGCCGCGGCGTTCAGTTGGCAGAGCGGACTCGCCGGGTCGAATCGAGTCAGTACGGCTTCAACCCTGCGGAACCAGGGCTCCAGGTCAAATTCCGCCCCGGCAACTTCCACTTCGGTGTTCATGACCCGAAAGCGACGGGTGTCTTCCGCCTGGGACAAGACTGCCGCCCCCACTTCAGGATCGGCGGGTGCGCGTCTGCCGCGGGGCGACGGGCTGGACGACGGCCCCGGACTGGGGCACCTGAGAGACTTGCGTCGGGACCAGAACGAAGCCCTGGCCGTCCTCATCATCCCACTCATCATGGTCATCGCGGTCTTCATCGTCCTCCTCATCCTCCCGCTCGTGGTCGCCCTCTCGTTCATCATCACGGGAAAAGACGTGCTCATCGCTCTGTGGGGCCTGACTGGGGGACGGTTCCAGGACTGCACTGTCCCGCGTGGGCGCGGACACGGGTGTGGGCGCCTGTGCTTCTTGCTGAACCTCCTCACCCTCCGGAGCCGCCGGCGGGTTGGTAGCTGCCAGCCTTCCCGTAATTCCGGCCAGAGCGGCCGCGCCGGCAATACTCAGGGCCAGCTTGGCCAGGGCGGCGTTGGCATTTCTTGCCATACGGTTCACTCCCTTCATGGTCCATACTCTGCATGGGAAACCTGAAACAAGCCTGAAAGGCAAGCAACTTTTTGCTAAACGCTCGCTGGGCAGGCTCAAGGCGCCTTCCCGCCGAAAGGGAAGATTTGACACAGGTTGCCCTGGGGGGATGGGCGGTGGCCGGAGAGCGTTTGGACAAGGTTCTGGCGCACATGGGGCTGGGCACGCGCAAGGAGGTCCGCGCCCTGATCAAGAGCGGCGCCGTTACCGTGGATGGCCTGCCCGTGGCGGACCCGGGGCTCCACGTGGACTCGGCGAGCAGCCGGGTTGAATGCCGGGGGCGGCTCCTGGAGTACCGGCGCCACCGCTACATCATGCTGAACAAGCCTGCAGGAGTGGTATCCGCCACGGAGGACCGCCGTGATCGTACCGTCATGGACCTGCTGCCCGCAGAGCTTCGGCGGCCGGGTCTCTTTCCCGTGGGTCGCCTGGACCGCGATACGGAAGGCCTGCTCCTCCTCACGGACAACGGCGAATTGGCACATCGCCTCCTGGCGCCGCGCAAGCACGTCGACAAGACCTACCTGGCCCGTGTGGAGGGAGCGCTAACCTCCTCCGACATCAAGGCGTTCGCCGACGGGGTCGTGCTGCATGACGGCTATCGCACACTCCCGGCCCGCCTGCACCCGCTGCGTGCGGGGCAGGAGTCGGAGGCCGAGGTGACCATCCGGGAAGGCAAGTTCCACCAAGTGAAACGCATGTTCTTGGCGCTGGGGAAACCGGTGATCTTCCTCAAGCGGCTACGGATGGGGCCGCTGCACTTGGACCCCTCGCTGCGGCCCGGGCAGGCGCGGGAGCTCCGGCCCGACGAGGTCATCGCCCTTCTGGCGGCCACGGGCCTGGCGCAGGAATAGGACCAGAGCCCCAACCTGCTGGGACCCTGGTCCTATCTTCTCACGCCCCTGGTGGACGGGCCTTGCCCTGCGGGCTACAATCAGCGTAGACACGGAGCCCGGAGCAGGAGGTGGGCCTTTGCTCAGACGAAACTGTCCTGACCTTGGGGACTGGTGGCGGCGCCTTGTGGGCTGCCGTCGGCTTCCGGCGGACGAGCAGGGCCAGAGCGCTGTGCTCCTCGCCTTAGTGATGGTGGCCCTGATCGGTTTCACCGGGCTGGCTCTTGATGCGGGGCACTACTACAATGAACAGAACAGGCTGCAGAACGTGGCGGACGCTGCCGCTCTGGCAGGTGCCTCCGCCCTGCCCTACAACCAGGCCGGCGCGGCTGCCCGCGCGCAAGACCTGATCCGTGCCAACGGGCTGGACCCGGCGGCCTTTACTATCACCACGAACTACAACAACCGACCTGACCAGATTCAGGTCAAGGCCAGCCGCCTCACGGAGACCTACTTTGTCAGAGTGCTGGGCATACGCGAGGTGCCTGTTGTGGCAGGTGCGGCGGCGCGCAGCGGCCCTCCCCGCCCCTTCGATTACGCTCTGTTCTCCGGCTCGGAAACCCAGACCCTGCGCCTGAACGGCAATAACACCGTCAGCGGCGGCACCCACGGCAACACCGACATCAGGCTCATCGGCAACAACCAAATGGGTGACGTGGAGGCCGTTGGAACCACCACCCTGACGGGGAATAACCATACCGGCCAGGTCACCGACCATGTGCCGGTAATTCCGCTCCCCGACCTCAACACCCAGGGGCTGAGTCAGGGGGCCACGCGGGTCTACAACGGAGACCAGACGTTCAGCGGCAACCTGGGGATCAGCGGCATCGTGGTGGTGCACGGGAACGTCCATCTGTCGGGAAACCTGAGGTTCAACGGCATCCTACTGGTGGACGGCGATGTGACCATCACCGGCAATACCACTCATGTTTTCAGCGGTCAGGCCGCCATTGTGGCCATGGGTGACATCACCATCCTGGGTAACACCCGGTTGGTTTACGACACGCCGCGGGCCTCCGGGGGCACCTCCGCCCTGGCCCTGGCCAGCACAGGGGGCAATATTACGATCGGCGGCAATGCCGAGATCCACGGCATTGTCTATGCCCCCTCAACGGCGCCCGGCACGGGTGACATCACCCTCCACGGCAACGCTGAGATCGAGGGCGCCGTGATCGGCAACACGGTCTCGGCCTCAGGCAACCTGGAAATTGGCTATGATCGTGACGCCCTCTCGGCTGTGCCTCCTACGGTGGAAAGCCGGGGCCACCTGGTTGAGTAGGGCGGAAGGACTCCCCCCAGGCTAACGCCCCCCAGAATGAGCACACCGCCCACGACCTGAGCCCAGGAGACCGGCTCGCCCAGCAGTGCGACTGCCCAGACGGCCGTGAACAGCGGCAGCAGGTTATTGAACACGGCGGCCCTGCCGGCACCAATCCTGCCGACGCCATAATTCCAGGCCAGGAACGCCAGGGCGGAAGGGAAGATGCTGACGTAGGCGATGCCTGATACAGCCACCGGCGTGAGGTGGACGACCGGGTTCCGCGCCAGCTCCCAGGCGGCGACAGGCACCAGCATCAGCAGACCCATCCAAGCCGAATGGAAGGTGGCGCTCAGCGGCGTCGCTCTCCCGGCCACATGCCGCGCCGCCACAGTGGATACGGCCCACAGAAGCGCCGCAAGCAACATGAGGAGATCGCCCGGGTCCCAATGGAAGGCCAGTAGGCGGAATACGTGACCGCGACTGACAATGACGGCCACCCCCAGCATGGTCAGCAGCGAGCCGACGGCCTTGCCCCAGGTCAGCCCCTCGCCCGCAGTCAGACGGGCGATCAGGAGTGCGAAAACCGGCGTGGAGGACTGGATCAGGGCTGCCTCCACCGAACCGACGAAGTGCAGAGACAGGTAAACCAGCGGAGTGAAGGCGGCCACGCTGGTAACGGCCATGATCGTCACGGGCCCCCACGCCTGGCGGGCCGGCCGGGTAATGCGCCCCTCGCTGAGGCTCACGGCCAACGCCAGGATCATCGACGCCACCACCCACCGAACGAGGCTAAGTGTGATGGGCGGCACGGCCCCCGCCAGCACCTGGCCAAAGATCATGTTGCCGCTCCAGAAGAGGGGCGCGCTAACTAGACAGAGATAGGGCCACAGGGCTTGGGCTCCCACAGGCGTCTTGCCCGCGGGCCCACCTCCGGGCTGGGCCATTCGATTCCCTCCCCACAATCGCATCGTTGCCATTATACTCGGGCGGGGCCCGGAAGGGGCCGTCCGGGGGGCGAACGGCGCGGGAGGAACAGCGTTGTCCCAAAGAGAGCAAGCGGCCCTGGGAAAGTCGAGCGGCCCCGCCATGAGGTCATGGCGGGGCCGCCAATGCGCCGGAGGAAGGCCGATGACCGAACCGTCTCGCCCATTTGAACCAACCGCCATGGGCAGGCGACTCACTAACGGAAGGGAGTGGCGGGGATGACGTTCCAGGACACCGTGTCTGCGGCACTGGCAACGGCGGCGCAGCGCGGACCGGACTCGCCCGACGACGGCTCCCTGCTCCACGGCATTGCGCGGCGCGATCCTCGCTCCCTGGCTGAGTTGCAGAAACGGCACCATGCGCGCCTCTGGGGCTACATCGCCCGCAGGGTGGGAGACCGTCAGCTTGCAGAGGAAGTGGAACAGGATGTCTGGCTGGCAGTCTGGCAGCAGGCCGGGCGGTACCGCGGCGACAGCCGGGTCAGCACCTGGCTGCTGGGAATCGCCCATCACAAGGCCATGAGCGCCCTGCGAAGAAGGTGGCCCCAGCCGGTCGATGCGGTGCCTGACCAGCCGGCCGACCCAGGCTGGCAGCCGGAGGCCCGCCTGGACGCGCGCGAGACACGCGCCGCTCTGGCCGCGGCCATAGGGCGCCTCTCGCCGCTCCACAGGGCCACGCTTGACCTGGTGCTGGGGCACGGACTGAGCCTTGAGGAGACGGCCCGCGTCATGGGGTGTCCGGTCGGAACGGTGAAGAGCCGGCTCAGCTATGCCAGGAAGTACCTGGCGCGAGATCTGGCCCTGGGGAGGTGAGTCGGGTGCAGCAGCACGTGTCGGAGAAGTTGCCCTTCTACCTGAACGGCACGATGGAAGCGCGGGAGCGCGCCGCGGTTCACGCACACCTGTCAGCCTGCGCCTCCTGCCGCGAGGAGCTTGCGTTCTGGCAGCGCCTTTCGGGGCTTGTCGCGGAGGAGGTCCGGGCCGCGGAGCAGGACGCCCGGACTGGGAACGCAGCACCACGGTTCCGGCCCTGGCGGCGGTCGGCGACTGGGCCGTCATGGCAGGGTTGATGCTTCCGCTGGGCTATGGGCTGATGCTGGCCGACCGGCTGGCACGCGACCGGCGCCTGCGCGTCTTCGAACTGCTGGAGAGCCAGCCGGGTGGGGGCTGGCCTCGTCTCCTGGGCAAGTATCTGGGAAGCGTCAGCGCCTCTACCCTTCCCGTGCTCCTGCTGTACCTGTACGGTGTGACCGTGATCATGACGCGCTGGCAGGCCGGCCCGCTGCTTCCGCTGCAGTCGCTGCTCCTCTTCGCGGTCATCCTCCTGCCCGGCCTGCTGTTCGTGGCCTCGTTTTCGCTGGGATGTCCCGCGTTCATGCCCGTTCCCCTTTACCAGGTGCTCTTTGTGGGCTACTGGTTCTGGGGCAACGCCCTCAGCCCTTCCGCCGGCATCCCCACCTTAACGGGAACGCCCCTCATGCCCTCCGGTGCTTACGTCGCCGCCGGGATCTTCAGCGTCTCCGGGCCGGGAGCCGTCCACAACGCCACGCAGCCCCTGGGCTTCCTCAGCCTGGCGCTGTTGCTGGCGGGCGCTGCCGGAGCCCTGGCGATCACGCGCCGCATTCTCCGCCTTCAGGCGGGACGCGGCTAGGAGGTGCGGGTATGAGTTGGGCTGTTCACCTCAGTGTGATTCGCCGCAGGCTGTGGGCCCCCGCAGGTATCTGGGCCATCTTCATTGTCCTGATTGTGCTCTTCCACCGCGATCAGCGCCTTCTGTTCAACCTGGTGCGCGGCTACGTAACCCTTCTGCCGGCCCTGGTGGCCCTGGTCACACCGGCGCTCTTCTTGGATGATCCTCCTCTGGAACTCATCCTGACCGTGCCCCGGCGGCCCATGACCTGGTTGCTGCAGAGGGTAGCCGCCCTCTTCCTCCTGTCGGCAGGTTCGGTCCTGGCTCTCTGGGGCCTGGCCTCGGCCCTGTCCGCCCAGCCCCTGGTACCTGCCTGGGTCACGCTGGTGCCTTCGCTGTCTTTATCCTTCCTGGCGCTGGCCATGGGCCTGGCGGCGCACGAGGCCATGGTCGGCGCAACCGCCGCCGGCATCCTGTGGTTCCTTGACGTGATTGCCCACTCCGCGCTGTCGGCGCACCCAGTTTGGCGCTACATGGACCTCTCGCTGGGCGTCTCGGTTCGCCCCGGCTCGCTGCTTCTGGCCCAGCACGCCACGCTGGCCGGCATGGGCCTGCTGCTCTTGCTGGCCAGTGCGTGGCTGATCCGCCGCGAGGAGCGCTATCTATGAATGGGAGTGCATGGACCATGAACCTGCAAGTCCGCAATCTTCGCAAGCACTTCGGCTCGGTGGAAGCGCTGCGAGGCATCGACCTGATGGTGGAGTCGGGCATGTTCGGCCTGCTGGGGCCGAACGGCGCCGGCAAGACCACCCTGCTTCGGGTTCTGGTGGGTCTGATCCAGCCCACGGAGGGGACGGTGCTGATGGGCGGTGAAGACGTCACCCGCGAACCCGGCAAGACCCGGGTGCGGCGCATATTGGGCTACCTGCCCCAGGACCTGGGCTTCTACCCGGACCTGACGGCCTTTCAGTTCCTGGACTACATCGGCACGCTCAAGGAAATGGACGACGCGGCCGTCCGTCGCCGCCGCGTCCACGAAGTTCTGGAGATGGTGGGCCTGCAGGACGTGGCCCGGCGCCGTCTGGGCGGCTACTCCGGCGGCATGAAGCGCCGGGTGGGCATCGCCCAGGCCCTGCTGGCCGACCCGCACGTGCTGGTGGTGGACGAGCCCACCGCCGGCCTCGACCCGGAGGAGCGCGTCCGCTTCCGCGACCTGCTGGCGGACCTGGCCGGCGACCGCCTGGTGCTGCTGAGCACTCACATCGTCGAGGACGTTGCCCAAACCTGCCGCGAACTAGCCCTCCTGAACCGGGGCCGCATCCATTTCCGCGGCACCCCCAAGGAGCTGATCCAGGGGGCCAGCGGCTGCGTCTGGGAGGTGGAACTTCCGGCCGGGCAGCGTCCCCCCGCCGGCGTGACCCTGGTGGGTACCGTTCACCTGGGCGACCGCACGCGCTACCGGATGGTGGCCGGTGAACTGCCTGTGGAGGGGGCTCAGGCGGTTGCCCCCAGCCTGGAGGACGCCTATATGTGGCTCATGCAGGAGGAGCGCAGCGGGGTCGCGGTGCCGGCCGCCGCGGGCGCCTAGTTCTTGGAGCCATGCGGAGGGCCGTGCCCGGGACGAACGGCCCCCAGGGCCGCTCCCTCACGGGGCGGCCCTTATGGTTGCCACTCTGACGTGTCGAACAGGACGGCACCTGTACGCATGTAATCCTTTCGGTTGTAGGTAACAAGGGGCGCTCCGAGCAGAATGGATGTTGCCGCAATATGACAATCGACGTAGCCCGGCCCACGCTGACGGATGATACTCGCCGCCAACCTGGCGACCTTCGAGTCAACGGGCGCTATGATCAGACTTTCAAGCAAGTCCTCTACCCGGGCAACCTCATGGGTTCTGACGTTCTGCAGGAGTTCAGACACCGTTAAGGCCGAGCACGCCAGGGGGCCGTCGTCGACCAGCCTGGTCAGCAGCGCCGTTGCGTCGGGCCGGTTACGAAGGTGCCAGATCAAGACGTCAGTATCGAGAAGATACACAGGCGTCTGGCTCATCCACGCCGGCTCCGGTCGGCCTTTTCACGAGTCTGGCGCATGTACTCCGCCATACCCTCAGCGGTAGTAGGCATCTCCGGGTGGTCCTCATCGCTCCAGGCGCCAGCTGATTTCGCAAGGGCCCGAAGTTGCCGCTGTCGGACCAGTTCGCGCTCCGCAGCCTCGACAATGAACTTGCTGCGCTGTCCTGCGCCTACATGTTCGTCGATGGCCTGCAGCAGGTCAACCGGAATCCGTATGGGCGTGAGGCGTGACTCCGCCATGGTCGGCCTCCTTTCCTGTATATACACATTGTATATCGACCGCCGCAAAAAGGCAAATACAGGACCACGCCGCCGCAATTGGCGAGGGAATTGGGACAGCCCCCCATGCAGCCTCGGCCCACCTCCGGGCACGAGCCAGGCAGGCCGTGGCGGAACGGGCCAAGGCCGCGGCCTGCGGAGACGCGACACGCTTCCTGTCCCTGGCGGATCCGGCGGCGCGCCCGCCGGAACGGCACCTGGATTGTGGCAGGTCCCGCCTCCAACCCTGCTTAGGATTCTCGCCGGCACTCCGGCGGCGCCATGAACGCGGGGCCTACCGGGTCCTTGAGGTCCTAGCCAGCAGGTTCGTAAGCGGCGCAAGCCATGCCGAAGTACGTGGGCACCTCGTAGGAGAGCAGTTCGCCATTCATGGGGACCTTCTGCAGGACGCCGTGCAGGATCAGCGCTTGCCACAGGCTGTCCGGCTTGCCCCGCTCCACCATGTCGGGATCGGCTGCAAGGAGGCGGCCCAGGTCCTGCGCCTCCACCGCCTCGCAGAAGAAGCGGTCCCATCGGGCCGACATTTCGTCGAAGCCGTAGGGCCCCTCCGGGTCGTGGCAGTGACCCTGGTCCGCGCTGGCAATGAAGGCCACGCGCTTCTTGCTGGCCACAGCGGCCTCCGCCAGAGCCCGTCCCATTTCCACCTGCTGCTCCAGCGGACCCTCGGGCGTGGGAGTAAAGACCACAACCTCGGGCCGGTGACTGTAGGAGCGGCCAGCGTAGTACAGAGGAATCAGCGCGCCCCAGTCTAGGGGCACGGGGCTGCCGGGCGGAAAATAGACGGGTACCACTGGCACCTGAGCCCCGGCGGCGCGCCTGCCGATGTCCCAGCCCAGCCGCGTGTCCAGGACAAACCCGGCGCCCACGGTGGCCTCTCCCTCGCTCATCTCGCCGGCGGCCACCTCCCCCAGGGGCAGACAGAAGCCACCGGGCACGGCGATGCCGTGGGGCGTGGCCACTACCACCACGTCGGGCTTCTTCTCCTCCAGGCGACGACCCACTTCCGCCATGGCGGCGCGCGTTCGGGCGGCACGCTCCGGGTTCTCACCCGCGAACTCGGGCAGGCACTCGCCTCCATGGGGCAGGATGCAGGCAAAGACCAGGCTCAGGATGGGCACCTCCAGGTGGGCAGAATTCCTCCCTATTGTCCCACTGCGCCGGGAGCATCTCAACCGGGCACGGCGCCCCCAGGGCTGCGCCGCCCGGCAGGTGTCAGAAAACTCGGCGTGGAAGTATGGGGGCACTTTGTCCTGCGGACGGGAGGATCGAGCCCATGAAGGTTGTTGCCGCGCTGCCTCCTTCAAAGAACCTGGAGTCTCAGGCCATGATGCTCAAAGCCGTGTTTCAGGGCCATGACGTGGAGGTTGTGGGAGCCGACGACCAGCTCCGGCAGCAGGTGATCGACGCGGAGGTGCTGCTGGCCTCCGCCTTCTACCCGGTCACAGCCGAGTTGATCGCCGCGGCCAAGGGCCTCAAGTTCATCCAGGTACCCGGCGTGGGCGTGGACCACGTGGACCTGGCGGCCGCATCGGAGGCCGGCATCACCGTGGCCAACGTCACCGGGGCCAACATCGTCAGCGTGGCGGAGCACGTGGTGATGGCCGCCCTGGCGCTGGTGCGCGGGCTGGTGCCGGCCCATAACAGGATGGTCTCCGGCCAGTGGCCCCTTCCCCAGTGGATGGGTGGAGCCCGCGACCTCCTCGGTCAAACCGTGGGCATTGTGGGCATGGGCCGCATCGGCCGCGAGGTGGCGAAACGCCTGCTGCCCTTCGGCGTGACCCTCCTGTACAGCGACCAGGTCGCCCTCTCGCCGGAGGACGAGGACGCCCTGGGGGCTACCCGGGTGGACCTGGCGGACCTGCTTCCGGCAGCCGACGTGGTCACCCTCCACCTGCCGCTCACGCCCGGCACGCGCCACCTCCTGGGCGAGGAACGGCTCCGCTCCATGAAGGCCGGGGCCTACCTCATCAACACGTCCCGTGCCGAAGTAGTGGACGAGGACGCGCTCTGCCGCGTCCTGGAGGATCACCTGGGCGGCGCGGCCCTGGACGTCTTCTCCCAGGAGCCCCCGCCCGCCGGCCACCCCCTGCGCCGCCTGCCCAACGTCCTGCTGACGCCCCACGGTGCCGGCGTGACCGTGGACGCCCAGAGCCGCATCGCCCAGGGCGCCGTGCAGAACCTGCTGCGCTATCTGGACAAGCGGCCCTTGGCCGACGTGGTGGTGGCGGGACGTTAAGCGAGGAGGTTGGCGAACGTGGCTGATACCGTCCACAGCGCCGTCTACCGCTGGCTGCAGGCCAGGGGCATCCGGCACGTCTTCGGCAACCCCGGCTCCACGGAGCTGGGGTTCCTCTCCGACTTCCCGGCTGACATGCACTACGTGCTGGCCCTGCAAGAGAGCGTAGCTCTGGCCATGGCCGACGGCTACGCCCAGTCGTCCGGGCACCCCGCCTTCCTGAACCTTCACACCGCCCCCGGCCTGGGCAACGCCATGGGCGCCCTGTTCACGGCGCTCAAGAACAAGACGCCCCTCATCGTCACCGCGGGCCAGCAGGACACCCGCATGCTGCGTTACGACCCGCTGCTCTCCGGGCCGCTGGTGGGCATCGCCCGACCGTTGGTGAAGTGGGCGCACCAGCCCGCCGTGGCGGCGGAGGTCCCGGCCGCGCTGGAGCGCGCCTACCACATCGCCATGACGCCGCCCACTGGGCCGGTCTTTCTCTCCATCCCGATGGACTTCTGGGAGCAGCCCGCGGAGTACGTGGAGCCGCGCGATGTTGTCCTTGCCGGGGCGCCTTCTTCTCCCCAGCTTGCGGCGCTGGTCTCGGCGCTGAACGCGGCCGCCAACCCGGTCATGGTGGCGGGCTCCGGCATCGACCGCAGCGGCGCCTGGGCCGAGGCCGTGGCCCTCGCCGAGCGGTTCTCCCTGCCCGTCTGGGCCGAGCCCCTGGCTCCCCGGGCCGCGTTCCCCGGGGACCACCCCCTCTTTGCCGGCCATCTCAAACCCGCCCAGGGTCTCATTGCCCAGACGTTATTGGGACACGATCTGGTCCTGGTGGTGGGAGCCCCCGCCTTCCTCTACTACCCCAACGTGCCCGGCCCGGTGGTCCCACCCGGCGCCGTGCTGTGGCTGGTGACGGATGACCCGGACGACGCCGCCCGTGCCCCCGTGGGGTCGGCCCTGGTGGCGGGCGTCCGCGAGACCCTGGCCGCCCTGGCCGGGGCGGTGACGCCCCGTCCCCAGCCCCTCCCCTCCCGCGCCGTCGAGGTGGCGAAGCGGCGCTCCGCTGCCGCCCGCGTCCGCGAGAAGATGGGCGCCGCGTTCGTACTGCACACCCTGTCGTCCCACGTAACGCCGGAGACGGTGGTGGTGGACGAGTCCATCTCCAACAGCCTGACCCTGCGCGACTACCTGCCGCCTCGCACGCCCGGCAGCTACTTCACCGCGTACAGCGGCGGCCTGGGCTGGGCAATGCCGGCGGCCACGGGGCTGGCCCTGGCTGACCCGACGCGGCCGGTGGTGGCCGTGGTCGGCGACGGCTCGTCCCTGTACAGCATCCAGGCCCTGTGGACCGCCGCCCGGGAAAAGGCAGGCGTGGTGTTCGTCATCCTGAACAACGGGCAGTACGGCATTCTGAAGGGGTACGCCCAGTCCTTCTATCCCGGCCAGGAGAAGAAGGTGCCGGGCCTGGATCTGCCTGGCCTGGACATCTCGGCAGCGGCGTCCGCCCTTGGCGTGCCTGCCGTGCGCGTCACATCGCCCGACCAGGTAGGACCGGCCTTCGCCGACGCCTTTGAGCAGGCCTTCGGCGCGGCTGGCGGGTCTGGGATGGGTAGCCCCGCTGTCTCCCACGGGCCCCGCCTGGTCGAGGTCATGATTGACCCAACTCCGGTGCCGCTGGTGTAGTCGAGCGCGCCGTCGGCTGTGCATTCCGGAGCTGCGAATAGAGGCTGCAACCACCGCGTGGATGCAGCCTCTGTTCTCGTCTGCCGCGGCGAAGTCCGACGTGTTTTGCGCAAGTATTTATAGTACAGATACTCTATACATCTCGCGCCACTAATCGGTCCGATGGGGGGTCAACCGCGTGATGAGATCCGCGTACATCGCGATGGCCAAGGCGCTGGTGGAGAAGGCGGGCGGCGATGCCATCGGGCTGCCGGACGGATCGTTTGACCCGGACGGTGAGCTGACATCTGCTCAGGCGGTCGCCTTCCTGAATGAAATTCCAGGGGATAAAGGCTGACCCCTCGAAGCCCTGGCCTGCCAACTACTTGGACCGGGCGATCAGCACGGGCGTGATCCGCGGCTTCGACCTCGGCGGTGGCAAGACGTTTATATGATGTACACCGACCCGATCCCACCGTCCCTGACCGTCAACCCGGTCACCTCACCAACCACGCAGTCGTCCGTAACCATCTCGGGGACTGCCTTGGGGGCTTACTCCATTGAGGCAACCTTCGATGGGCTGACTACTCCGGGGCTAGGCACGGTGCAGGTCACGACTGAAAGCGGAGCGCTGGCCTTCACCGGTGACACGAGAGCCACGGCGGACACCGCCATCAACCTCAGTGGAAGCTTCACCCAGGACCCCGATGGTTCGCTTGCCGGTGACGTGACGAAGGCTGGAACCGCGGTCTTCACGATTACCGATGACGTCTCCTCGCTTGAAGTCGACTTTCAATGCCGACGTGCAGGACGACGGGACGTTCACAACCTCAATCCCGGCAGGATTGGCAAGCGGGTCCTATATGGTAGCCCATCATTCGGCCTTGACCAGGATGTAGGTGATGACCCCGTTATCGTACCGCAACAGTGTGTGCTCGCCCTCGGCGTCGTACACGGCAGTCTGGTCCTGGCCCATCGTCACCCGCCAGGTGTCGAAGGAACCCGCCGGTACCGTGCGCGGCCCCCGCGTCGGGCCTGTAGAATCTGCGGTTCGGTGACGACCACGGATGCATTGGCTTTCTCCGACCAGCGGTTGGGCCAGACCATGGTGGCGCGCATCGTCATGCCGTTTCGGAAGGGCAGCGCGGACAGACGCCAGGCCCATTCGTCCAGCACCAGCGAGTCGTCGGGCAGGTCATAAACCTGCCTACCCCCAAAGTCGCTGGTCACCTTGATCCGTCGATTGCCGCCGGAGGACGAAACGGCCACTTCCTGGTGATGTCCGTCGACGGAGAACTGCGTCTGCCGGTCAATGGAGACAAGCTTCATGTCGGAGAGGTTCCACCGCACTTCCTGAGTCGTCGTGCCCCCATCCGACTTGTACATGGAGCCCGCCTTCCTGACCTCCCAGGCCCGCTCGGACTCAGGGCCGGCGCAACCCTGTGGGGGCTTCCGTGAGACCCCACACCTCTCCCCCGTGGCAGGTGACGGGCGGTGTCAGGGTCGAACTATCTGCCAGTTCTGTCATTCCTCCACCCATCCCAGCGGGCGCCGTGTCCGCCCCGGGTTCTTTCAGGGGGAAACCGCATGAACCGTCTGCAGAGGACGCATCAGCTTTTGTCCAGGCAGTGCAGTGACCAGCGGCGGGGGCTTGACGCAGCGGAGCTGGCCGGCCTGCTGGGCGCGGCGCGTCACAACGTCAGCGCCGACCTCAACGAACTCTGGCGCCGAGGTCTGGCGGTGAAGATCCCCGGCCGGCCGGTCCTCTTCTGGGATCGAGACGTCTATCAGCGGCTTCACGGGACTGGGGTAGAATCTCGCCTGGGGGCTGCATGCGGAGCAGCATCTGGTAAGGCGACCCGGGCCGCACCGTCTCCGACTCCGGTGGTGGGAGCCTCGCCCACCGCGGGGTCGGATCCCCTGACCGAGCTGATCGGCGCCCAGGACAGCCTGCGCGGCCAGGTGGAGCAGGCCAGGGCGGCGGTCCTCTACCCGCCGGCGGGGCTGCACACCCTGCTGGTGGGCCCCACTGGCGTGGGCAAGTCGCTGCTGGCCGAGCGCATGCACCAGTTCGCCATCGCCTCAAGCAGGCTCCCCGCCGGCGCGCCCCTCGTCACGCTGAACTGTGCGGACTATGCCAACAATCCCCAGTTGCTCATGGCCCACCTCTTTGGCGCCGTGAAGGGGGCATACACCGGTGCCGACAAGGAGCAGATCGGGCTGGTGGACCACGCCCACAGCGGCATTCTCTTCCTGGACGAGGTGCATCGCCTCCCCGCTGAGGGGCAGGAGATGCTGTTCCGCCTCATCGACAAGGGCGTTTACCGGCGCCTGGGCGAGACCGGCCAGGAGCGCCATGCCCGGGTGATGATCATCGCCGCAACCACGGAACGGCCAGACTCGGCCTTGCTCAGGACCTTCGCCCGACGGATTCCCATGGTGATCGCCCTACCGGCCTTGTCGGAGCGCACCGTGGAAGAGCGATTCCGCTTCGTCCGCCGCTTCCTGCGTGCGGAGGCCACCAAGATCGGCGTGGATATCGTCGTGCCGCACGACACCCTGCGGATGCTGCTGGAGTACGAGTGCCTGGGCAACGTGGGCCAGCTGAAGACAGACGTCCAGTTGGCGTGTGCCCGTCTGTTCCTGGAGTACCTGACGCAGCCGCGGGAGCCCATGGAGCTGACCCCCGCCCACCTGCCGGAGCATGTGCAGCGGACGGTGCCGCCCGCTCGGCAGCGCAGCCGGGAGGCTGCCGCCCTGCTCAGCTCCCTGGGCGACCGGATGGTGGCGCAGAAGCGGACCTCCCCCCACGCCGATACCGACGGCGAAGCGGGGCCCATCAGCTTCTACGGCCTCATCGAGCAGCAGATGCAGGACCTCACCAGCCGGGGTATGTCCGGCCCCGAGGCGGAGAAGGTGGTACGCCGCAGCATCGCGTCTCACTTCAAGGGCTTTGTGGACCAGGTCCGGCGCCGCCACCAGACCCAGCGTCAGGAGCTGTCCAACCTGGTGGGACAGGAAGTGCTCCGAGCGGCGGAAAAGGCCGTGCTCTGGGCGGAAGAGCGCCTGGGCCGGGCCCTGCCGGAGCAGATCCTGTACGCCCTGGCTTTGCACGTCCGCGCCTCGGTGGAACGGCTGAGGTCCGGGCAGATCCTGGACTACAGCCTCCCGGCCCCGCCAGTTGAATCGCCGGAAGCCAAGGTGGCGGAGGGGATTGTTGAACTCCTGGGGCGGGAACTCCACTGCACCCTGCCCGCCGGCGACGCGGCCTTTGCCGCCATGCTGCTCGCCCCCGACGAGACGGCTCCGGCTGAAGACTCGGTTGGGGTGGCGGTGGTGGCTCATGGCAGGGTAGCCTCGGCCATGGTGGACGTTGCCCACGCCCTGACCGCCACCGATCTGGCGCAGGCCGTCGATATGCCCCTGGATGAGGATCCCGCCCAGGTCCAGGACAGGCTGGTGAACATGGCGAAGGCGGGTCGCTTTCCGGGCGGGCTGCTGCTGCTGGCCGATATGGGCTCGCCAGAGACCATGGGCGAGGCAGTGGCCCAGCGCGCCGGTATTCAGGTGCGGACCATCGGTATGGCCAGCACGCCACTGGTGTTGGAGGCCGTACACCAGGCCAGCATCCCGGGCGCTACCTTGGACCAGGTGTACCACGCCGTGTTGACGGCCCGCGCCAGCCTGCTGGAGCGCGACGCCACCCAGAGCCTGCCTCAGGTCGTGCTCACGTTCTGCTTTACCGGCGCCGGCAGTGCCCACACCCTGGCCCGCATGGTGCGCGAGTCCCTGGGCCAGGACCTGTCGCGAGTGGAGGTGATCCCGTCCAGCATTGGCGCCGGTCCCGGCTGGAACCGGCTGGTCTCCACGCTCCTCAGCTCCAGGCGCCTGCTGGCTGCCGTGGGCCCGTTCCACCCCCATATCCCAGGCGTGCCTTACGTCAGCACGGAGGAGATGGTGGTGGGCCAGGGTGCCCGCCGGCTTCGGCGCCTTGCGGAAGAGGGCGCCGGCGGACGCAGCCCGGCAGACGGCGGTGGCGGGCCCGCGGGAACAGGCGCCGGCGCGGCTGCCGGAAGCGGTACGGGCCCTGACGACCGGGAGACCGTGTTCCTGCGCATGGCCGCCTCCCTGGGTGATCAGCTGAAGGTCACCAACCCGGCCGCCACCGTGCCCGTTGTGCTGAAGGCACTCCGCTCCATGGAGCAGTACCTGGAACGGCCCATGGATGACGAACTGCGCGTGGGGCTCACCATGCATCTGGTCTGCCTGCTGGAGCGAAAGGTACAGGACCGCCTTCTGCAGGAGCCCGCGCCGGCGCACCCAGAGCCGGACGCAGAGCCTCCCGCCGCGCTGCACAACCGCCAGCAGGACCACCGCGGCAGCCTGCCCTGGTTGCCGGCGACTCTCCGCGAACTTACCGACATGTTCCACATCCGGCTCACCCGAGAGGAGTTGGCGCGCCTCGACGAGATCATCCGCGGCAGTGTCCTGGGCGAAGACAAACTGTCTTCCTAGTGTCTTGGTTCCCCAGATGTGTCTTGACTCTCCCAGAAGTGTCTTGAGCACCTCTAGCCCCTGAAGCGATAAGCATTTCAGGCGCCTGCCGGGTTTGGCACGGTTCGTGCTTCTCTATCTGGCAGGCGCCTGAGTCCCATCAGCAAGGGGGTGGTGCGAGACGCAGCAGCTCGAATTCGTGGTGAGCGCCGCGGTTGGGCTTCACGCCCGCCCGGCGGCCCACCTGGTCGAGACCGCCAGGGCCTTTCAGGCGAAGATCACTGTGGTCCGGGGAGACCGCAGGGTCAACGCCAAGAGCCTGCTCTCCGTCCTCTCACTCGGCGTTCAGGCCGGTGAACGCGTCGCCGTCCAGGCCGACGGGGTGGACGAGGCGGAGGCTCTGGCAGCTATCGGGCGGCTGGCGGCAAACCACTTCGGCGAACCTGGCTCCTGATGAACCTGGCGTTGGAAAGGGGTGCAAGGCAATGCGAATCCTGCTCTGCTGCTCAGCCGGCATGTCCACCAGCCTCCTGGTCGCGCGGATGAAGAAGGTGGCCCAGGAGCGGCAGCTCCAGGTGGAGATCGAGGCCATTCCCGCCGCCGACTTTGAGAGCCGCCTGGACGAGGCGGACGTCGCCCTGCTGGGGCCGCAGATCCGCTACCGCCTGAATGACTTCAAGAAGGTGGCGGCGGCCAGGGGGAAACCCCTGGACATCATCGACATGATGGCTTACGGCACCGTGAACGGCGCCAAGGTTCTGGACCAGGCTCTGGCTCTGATCCGATAACACATCTGGGAGCTGAGACGCGTGAAAAAGCTCATGGAATGGATTGAGCGGTATCTCGCCCCGGCCGCGGCCCGGATCTCGGAGCAGCGGCACATGGCCTCGCTCCGCGATGGCCTGACCATGGTCGTGCCCTTCCTCATCATCGGGTCCTTCGCCACGCTGATCCTCAACGTGCCCATCAAGGGCTGGGGCGACCTGGCCTTCATCAAGTTCATCAAGCCCTACGGCGTGGACATCTGGGACGCCACCCTGGGCATCGTCTCGCTGATGGCGTCGTTCTCCATCGGCTCATCGCTGGCCCAGCGGTACAAGATGGACGGGACCATTGGCGGCCTCATGGCCGTGGCCGCGCTGATTGTGGTCACACCTGAGGTGGAGGGCGCCTGGGGCCTGCCCTTCCACACCGCAGGCTGGCTGTTCACCGCCATGATCACGTCCATGCTGGCGGTGGAGATTCAGCACTGGTTCGTCAAGCGCAACATTGTCATCCGCATGCCGGACGGCGTCCCGCCGGCCGTTGGCAAGTCCTTCTCCGCCCTGCTCCCCGGCCTGGCGGTCCTGCTGGTGTTCGTGGCCCTCCGCGGCATAGTCTTCGCCCTCTTCCACATCTCCGTCAACGACATCATCCTCAAGATCTTCGAACCCCTCCGGGTCCTGGGCGGCTCTCTGGCCGGCGCCCTCATCGCCGTCATGCTGGTCCACCTGCTCTGGTCCGTCGGCGCCCACGGAGGCACCATCGTCTTCACAATCTTTGGGCCCTTCTTCCTCCAGGCGGCCACGCAGAACGCAGAGGCCTTCGCCGCCGGGCAGGCTGCGCCCAACCTGATCACCGCCCCGTTCCTCGACATCTTCGTCTATATCGGCGGTGCGGGCGCCTCGCTGGGCCTGGCCATCCTGATGCTGGCCTTCGCCAAATCGCAGCAGATGAAAGCTTTGGGCAAGATCGCCATTGGGCCGGCCCTCTTCAACATCAACGAGCCCATTCTCTTCGGCGCCCCGATGATTATGAATCCGGTGCTGCTCATTCCCTTTGTGCTCGCTCCGGTGGTCCTGACTCTGGTGACCTATGCGGCCATGGCCAGCGGTCTGGTAGGGCGCACCATCGCCGTGGCCAACTGGGCCACCCCGGTCATCGCCGGCGGCCTGATCACCACCGCCGACTGGAGGGCCGTGGTCCTGCAACTGGTCAACGTGGCCATCGCCACGGTGATCTATTACCCCTTCTTCCGCGCCTACGACCGGATGAAGCTGCAGGAGGAGAACGGCAAGCTGGCGGGGACCCAGCAGCTTACCGCGTAGAACCGCTGCTGCTACGCTACTCGTGGGAGGGGGCACACCTTGGCGACGCACGCCCCCTCCCACCCACCTAAAGGAGAACGGACATGGTGGACCTGGAACAGACCACAATGCAGCTTATCATCCACAGCGGCAACGCGCGGGCGCTGGCGTATCAGGCCTTCGACCTGGCGCTGGCAGGCGACTACGCTGCTGCTGCCGCCAAGATCCACGAAGCTTCCGACGAAATCAGGAGCGCCCACTCCCAGCAGACTGCGCTCATCCAGGATGAGGCGGCGGGTCGTGGCGCTGCACCCACCCTACTGCTGGTTCACGGCCAGGACCACCTGATGACGGCCATCGCGGAGATTAACCTCATTGAGCGGCTGATTAGGGTCCTGGAGGTACGGCGGTGAAACGGCTGGTTGTCAACGCGGATGACTTTGGGCTCTGCCGGGGTGTGAACCTCGGCATCCTGCGTGCCTACCGGGAGGGCATCGTCCGGAGCACCACGCTGCTGGTCAACGGCTCCGCAGCAGAGGAGGCCTACGCCCTAGCCCGGGCCACACCGGGCCTTGGCGTGGGCATTCATATTACCCTAACCTCCGGCCGGCCGCTGGCGACCGGCGGCGACAGCCTGGTGGGGCCGGAAGGGAACTTCCTGAAGATGCCCGAACTCCTGGAGTACGCCCGACCGGAGCAGGTGCGCCGGGAGATTTCGGCTCAGGTGCAGGCCTTCCTGGCCTCCGGCCTCACGCCCACGCACCTGGACAGCCATCACCACATCCACCGCTACCTGCCCGCCGCGGCGGAGGCCATGGAGGCAGAGGCCGCCGGGCTGGGCATTCCCCTCCGGGAGATCAGCAACGGCTTTACGGATGCCTTCTACGGCAGCAACGCCATCAGCGTCGACCACCTGCTGGATCTGCTGGCGCGACTGCCGGACAGCCTCTTTGAAATCATGACCCACCCGGCCCAGGTGGACGAGGACCTCCTGCGCCTCACCAGCTATGCACGCGAGCGGGCAACGGAGCTGGCAACGCTGACCGACCCTCGCGTGTTGGAGTATGTGGCTTCCCACGACATCACGCTGGTCAACTACCGCGACGAGCAGAGGAGGCTGGTCCATGGCTAGGCGGGATTCGCGCCTCAAGGTCGTGACCATCGGCGGCGGCTCCAGCTATACGCCGGAGCTTATCGAGGGCTTCATCAAACGGGCGGACGAGCTGCCCGTGGGCGAGATCTGGCTGGTGGACATCCCGGCAGGGCAGCAGAAACTCGAGATTGTCGGGGCACTGGCCCGGCGCATGGTCGCCAGGGCGGGCCTGAACATCCAGATCCACCTGAGCCTGGACCGCAGCGCCGCCCTGCCCGGCGCCGACTTCGTCACCACGCAGTTTCGGGTGGGGCTGCTGGACGCCCGCATCCGGGACGAAAAGATACCGCTCCGGTACAGCGTGATCGGGCAGGAGACCACGGGCCCCGGCGGCTTTGCCAAGGCGCTGCGGACCATCCCCGTCATCCTGGACATCGCCCGGGACATGGAGGAGCTGTGCCCCAACGCCTGGCTGATCAACTTCACCAACCCCAGCGGCATCCTGGCGGAGGCCCTACATCGCTACGGCCGCGTGAAGAGCGTCGGCCTCTGCAACGTGCCCATTGGCATGCAAATGGCCGTGGCCCGCTTCCTGGACGTCCCCGCCGACCGCGTAGCCATCGACTTTGCCGGCCTCAACCACCTGGTCTACGGGCTGCACGTCTACCTGGACGGGCAGGAGATCACCCACCAGGTCATCGACGTGCTGGCGGGGGGCGACGGTGGCGGGTTGGCGGCGGGTTCCAGCGACGCCGGCGGCGTGGGTGCGAGCGGCGCCACGGGCCGCGGCATGACCATGAAGAACATCCCCGACCTGGGCTGGGAGCCTGCGTTCACGCGCTCGCTTGGCATGCTCCCCTGCCCTTACCACCGCTACTACTACCAGGCCGACCAGATGCTGGCCGAGGAGATGGAGGCGGCGCGCACCGCCGGCACCCGCGGCGAGCAGGTGCAGAAGCTGGAGGCCGAGCTGTTCGAGCTCTACAAAGACCCCAACCTGGCCATCAAGCCGCCGCAGTTGGAGAAGCGCGGTGGGGCCTACTACAGCGACGCGGCCTGCGCCCTGATCTCCTCCCTCTACGGCAACAAGGGCGACGTCCAGCCGGTGAACACCCGCAACAACGGGGCCCTCGCCGACCTGCCCGACGACGTGGCGGTCGAGGTGAGCAGCGTCATCACCTCCGCCGGCCCCCGGCCGGTGACCATGGGGCACCTCCCTCTCCCTGCCCGGGGCCTCGTTCAGCTCATGAAGTCCTACGAACTGCTGACTGTGGAGGCCGCCGTCCATGGCGACTACGGCCTGGCCCTGCAGGCGCTGACGCTCAACCCGCTGGTGCCATCCGCGCAAACTGCCCGAAAACTGCTCAACGATATCCTGCGGGAGAACGCAGAATACCTGCCACAGTTCACGGAGGTCCTGAAGCGGCTGCCGGCCGAGTGACCCTCCTGAAACAGAGCCCCGTCAGTCGCTTGCGGACTGGCGGGGCTGCCCGTTTATTGGCAGGCGGCGCGGGGAATGGTCCGTGGCCTACACATCAGCCGTCATGCTTTGTCAGGTCAGCAGGGGACCGCTGGTGCCGAGGTCGAATTCTCCGGCAGTTTCCTTCCGCCACCCACCAGGTCAGACCCGGGAGGCGCCGCCGTGAAAGGGTCAACTGCCAGGGAAAGGCTACTGGAGTCCGTCCTGAGGGCCGCCTTGGACCCCATCTACATGTTCGATGCCGACGGACGATTTGTCTACGTAAGCCCTGCTGCCGCTGAGGCCCTCGGCTGGCGGCCCGAAGACATGGAGGGACGGCGATGGTCGGAGATCGGCCTGCCGGCAGCCGTCATGAAGCCGTTTGAGGCCTCCTGCGCTCGGGTCGTGGCCCTCGGGCAGGCGCGCAGGGGCCACGTCACCCTCCCGGCCCGGAACGAGTTGCGCAGCTACGAGTACATTCTGGCGCCCGTGCGGCGTCCGGGGCGCCCGGTGGAGTCGGTGGTGGCTGTGCTGCGAGACGTGACCGACCGCGGCCTGCACTTGCTGGCAGAGGATCCCACGCGTACCGGGGAAGCGGAGGCCATTCTGACCGCCGCGGCGGACGGCCTGGTCGTCTACTCCCCCACCGGGCAGATCGTCAGGATGAACGCCGCGGCGGAGAGCTTGCTCGGCCGCGTCCCCGAGAAGCAGCGCCGGAAGACCATCGAGGACCGCGGGATCATTCGACGCGTACTGAAGGAGAACGGGCTGCCCGTCCCTTACGAAGAGCTGCCGGCGGTGCGCGCGCTGAAGGGCGAAACGGTGCGGGGCTTTGTTGCCGCTATTCGGCGGACGTCCGGCGGGCTCACCTGGTGCACGTCCAGCGCCGCGCCCATCCGAGGCATCGGCAGTGTCATCCTGGGAGCGGTCCTGTCGCTGACGGACATCACCCGCCTGCATGAGCTGGAGGAGCAGCGCGAGAACCACGTCCGCGCCATCTCCGACGACCTGCGCAATCCTCTCACCACTCTGATAGGACAGGCGCAGTTGGCGGAGGAGCGCCTGCAGGGTACAGACGAGCGTTTAGCCCAGAGCATGGGCGCCATTGTGGCGGAGGGCCGGCGGATGGCACAGGTGATCGACCAGCTGATCGACTCCACGCGCCTGGAGACGCTGCCCGCGGCGCCAGGAGAGGACGCGCCGGAGCCCGTCAGGGCCCACCAGCTTTCTCTGTTCACTTGACGCACGTGTTCGTCTCCGTCACGGTCATCAGCCACTGCTTGCTGCCCGACGGCTTCCTGCGCAACAAGCACCCGCTTCAAAACTGGGAAACATCGCCGAATCTGCTCACGTCAACGGCTCAGATCTTCTTCTACAACCTGATCTCGGTGGCTGTCATCCTCTTCTCGAACCTGTTCTCATCGCGAGCCCGCAAGACGGATTCATTCATGTCCCTCGGCTATCTGGCCTTCTTTGCGCAGATAGCCATCAACGCCGTGGTCTTGGGAACGTGGTCGTTTTCCGTGGCGCGGGATGCCGTTCCCCTTCTCCACCGAATCACGGGGATGTTCGATCTTCTGCACCGGGCGGGGATGTGGGAGATGATTGGACAGCTCCTGATACTCTGTGCCACTGCAAAGACCCCGTTGGTCATCATGGACCGCAATGAGACAACCACCCGCAGCTGGAGAAGCATTCGGCTGACGCAGCAGGAGGTGCTGGCGCTCGCGGTGGGCCTGCTGTCCATACTGACCGGGGCTTCCGTAGAAAGCTACGGCATCATCCAGTCGACTTAGGTAGCTGACACGCAATGGCGCCCGGGGATTCGTCCCGGGCGCCCTTTCGTATGGTTCGTGCCTGTAGTGAGACTCGCCTCGGAATCAGGTCTCCTGCTCCGTTGGGCGGACAAGGAGCTCGTTGACGGCCACGCGGCGGGGACGGGTGACGATGTAGAGGATGTTGTCGGCAATGTCCTCCGACTTCAGCTTCTCCAGCTTGTCCAGGGCCCCCATCATCTGCGGCCGAAGCTCGGGCCGGATGTGGTCAGGCAGCTCGGTGTCCACCGCGCCGGGCTCGACCAAGGAGACGCGGACGTAACGACCCGTGACCTCCTGGCGCAGGGCCTCGCTGAAAGCGCCGACGCCGAACTTGGTCAGGTTATAGACGGCTCTTCCGAACCGCGCGCTGCGTCCCGCCACCGAGCTGATGTTGACCAGGTCGGCCACACGCCGCAGCGGGTCCTGGGCCGCCTTCAGCAGGTGCGGCAGGGAGGCGTGGGCGATGTACAGCAGGCCCATCACGTTCAGCGAGACCATGCGCTCCCACTCCTCCGTGGGCGCGTCCTCAACGGGTCCCAGCAGCATGACGCCGGCGTTGTTGATCACGATGTCCAGGCGCCCCAGTTCCGCAACCGTACGTCCCACGGCGGCTCTGGCCTGCTCCTGGTCCGTCACATCTGCCTTGATGACGAGCGCCTTGCCACCGCGTTCCCTGATCTCCGCGGCCAGCCGCTCCAGTCTCTCCTGGCGGCGCGCCACCAGGGCCACCGCCGCGCCCTGTTCAGCCAGGGACCGCGCCGTGGCCTCACCTATGCCGCTGCTGGCTCCCGTGACCAGCGCCACCGTTCCGTCAAGCCGACCGTTCACTTGGCTATCACTCCTCGAAGCCGTTATGCATTGCCGCCCGGGGCGATCCTGCGGGGGCGTTCCCTCCGATTTTGCCACTCAGTTGGAGAGAGCGCAAGGGCGGTGGCCCTGTGAGGCGTGCAGCGGAGCTACAGCGCTGTGCCCTGCCGAGTTACGTACGGCGCAGGAACGTCGGCGCAACAGGTAGAAACTTCCCCATAAGGGAATTATCGACATGGTAACTTGGGGGGCGTCCAATGAACTCCAACCGTCGCTTCACTCTGCCATTGTTCGCGCTGGCGGTAACGATCCTGAATCTGCTGGTTGCCTTCGCGGTTTGGCTGGCAGCCGACAAAATGGCTGGCGGCGTCATGGTCCTGGCCATCGGAGCCGGCGCGGCCGTGATGGCGGCTGCTCTGGCCCTCTGGTTCGCCGCCGTCCTGGCCCTATCGGTAAGGCGCAGTCAACAGGCCAGTGTCCTGGAAGCACACGCTCGTCAGGAAGCTGCAGCTGCTGCAGTGGCAGAAGTTAGCGAGCGCACCCGGGCCCTCGCGGAGGAGCTCGAGCAGACGGCGCTTCACACCAGCGAGTCAATCAATCGCATCACCCAGGCGTTCGCTGGGTTCGCTCAAGAGAGTCGGGCAGAACAGAACACCGGCAGCACAGAAGTGGTCGTTGCACACCTGCGGGAGGCAATCGGTCGGGTGGCCGCCGGCGCCGAGGAACAGGGCCGCCATATTCAGGTGGCAGCCGAGACAGCGGCCCAACTGGCCTCGGACCTTGGCGGACTGAGCGATATCATGAACCGGATCCGCGAGGTGGAAGTGCAGAACGGCGAGTCCGCCTCCGCCGGTCTGGCGGTGGTGGCCAAGACCGTCGAGGCCATGGACCATATCCGTCAGGCGGTGGATGATGCGTCCCGGCGGCTGCAGGGTCTGGGGGCCGCTTCCGGACAGATCGGTCGGATCACCGCCGTCATCACAGACATCGCCGACCAGACCAACCTGCTGGCCCTGAATGCAGCCATTGAGGCCGCACGCGCCGGCGAACACGGCCGGGGCTTTGCCGTGGTGGCCGATGAAGTGCGCAAGCTGGCGGAGCGCTCTGCTGCGTCGGCCAGGGAGATCGCGGGCCTGGTTAGCGGGATTCAGTCCGGCACAGCCAGCCTGACCGAGGCCATGGAGCGCAGCCGCAGCGAGGTGGAAGCGGGGGCTAGCCTGTCCGAAGAGGCCGCGGCGGCCCTCCGCACGGTGGTCGAGAAGGTGGAGCAGACCGTCATCGGCACCGAGGATGCCGCCATGCTTGTGGCGGCTAACGCCGCAGCCGCAGAGGAATCGCAGAAGGCCGTCGCCGCGGTGGCCGCTGTGGTGGGAGACAACGCGGCAGCCACGCAAGACATGTCCGCTGGCGCAGCCCAAGTGGAGGCCATCCTGGCGGGCGCCTCCCAGACGGCTGCCGAGTACGCGGCGGCGGTGCGGGAGGCGGCGGCGGCCGCGGCCGAGGCAGGCACGGTTGCCGGGTCTCTGTCATCGTTGGCCGCAGAACTAAGGGCCCTCCGCGAACGGCTCGATGTGGCGGGAACGGTCGATTAGGGCCTGATTGCTGTCGGAGAGGAATACAGCACGCGCACCAGGTCCCGTCGACAGGAGTCGGCGGGGCCTACCTGTTCTTGGTGCGGTCTCGTCCAGGCTTCGCCAGGTGGCGGCGTTCCGGTGGGCAAGCTATGCCCGTCAGACTGACATTGCCTTTGGACGAGTATGAAGGAGGCTGCCCATGGGATCAACTCAACAGACCAGGACGCTGACCGTCCGCGAAGCCATCGAATCCCGCCGCAGCATCCGGCGGTATAAGCCCGACCCGATCCCGGAGGAGGACCTGAACGAGATCCTGCGCCTGGCCAGCCTGGCCCCCAGCGCCTGGAACGTCCAGCCCTGGCGGTTTCACGTGGTATCCGACCCACCGATCAAGGCCCGCCTGCAGGAGGCCGCCCACGGTCAGAGAGCGGTGGCCTCGGCGCCAACGGTCATCCTGGTGGCCAGCGACATGGAGGACGCCATCGCCCACATCAAAGAGATTCCGCACCCCGGCATGCCTCCAGAGAGGCGAGAGCAGGAGATTGCCAACCTCCTGCAGGTTTTCGGCCCCATGACCGTAGAGGAACGAGGCCTTAATAAGCCCGGGGCCGTAAAGAGGAACTTCGACCAAAACGGCCAAACTACATTAGCCAGGGCATCCATATTCGCCCATTTTGCTGGACGGAGGCCGTATGATGCGTCTCAGTATCCGCGCCAAGCTCACAGGCGGTTTCCTGGTCGTCATTGCGCTCATAGTGGGCCTCGGTGGGCTCTCCTACTCCTCCCTGCAGCTTCTCAACATGTCGGCGCATCAACTGGCCGACACCTCGGACAGGGTGGCTGCCATTGGTGACCTGGCCGTTGTGGTGAGCCACCTGCAGGACCGGCCCACGGACTACCTGGCGACGGGCAACGTGGGCAATCGCTCCGACTTCACAGCGCTGGTCCAGGATGCGAACAAGAAGCTGGAGGCATTGAAGTCGGGGGCATCCTCCGAAAGCACCAACGTTTTCGGCCAGATCTCAAGCTCCCTGAACCAGTTGGTGGAAGCTGGGTCGGACGCGCTGGCCCTGGAGAACCCGGTGGGCAGTCCCGAGGTGTCAAGCATCATGGCCAGGTTGGACACCACCTCGGAGGCGCTCCAGAGCGGCCTTGACTTACTCAAAACCATAGCGGACAACGAGTCCGAGGCGGCACGGCGTCACGCGACGGATGTCTTCGCCAGCACGGTCACGCGGCTGATCCTGGTGGTGGCGGCGGCCGTGATTCTGGGCCTGACCATCGCCCTCATCCTGGCCTCGGGCATGTCCCGGTCGGCGCGACAGGTGGCAGGCGCGGCCGAGCGGCTGGCCGGCGGTGACCTGACCATCGAACAGGTCAAGGTCCGCTCACGGGACGAACTGGGCGACATGGGCCGCGCGTTCAACCGAATGCTGGCCAGCCTGAGGGCGTTGGTGCAGCAAGTTTCGGAGTCGGCGACAACGGTGGCGGCGTCGGCGGAGCAGCTCACGTCGACTAGCGAGCAGGTGGCGAATGCCGCCGGAGGCGTGGCTCAGACCGTGGGCCAGGTGGCCCAGGGTGCCGCCGTCCAGGCGAAGTCGGTGCAGGAAGCCACGGAGATCATGGAACAGCTGCGGACAGCCATCAGCCAGATCGCTGCCGGAGCGCAGGACCAGGCCGGCAACGCTCAGCAGACCTCCGTTGTCGTCGCAGAAGTGGCGCAGGCCGTCCAGGACGTGGGAGAGAGAGCGGACGGCGTGGCCGCTTCCTCCCAGAAGGCCATTGACACCGCGCGCGGCGGCGCACAGGTCATCGAGAAGACCGTGGCCGGGATGGACCGGATCCGCGGCACCGTGCTTACGTCGGCTCAGAAGATCCAGCAGCTTGGGGAACTGAGCGCGCAGGTGGGCCAGATTACAGATGTCATCACGGACATCGCCGACCAGACGAACCTACTGGCCCTCAACGCCGCCATCGAGGCGGCCCGGGCCGGCGAGCACGGCAAGGGCTTTGCCGTGGTGGCGGACGAGGTCCGCAAGCTCGCTGAACGCGCCGGCTCCTCCGCCAAGGAGATCGCGGACCTCATCGGGTCCATGCAGGTGGGAACAGCGGAGGCCGTCCAGGCGATGGAGCAGGGCACCTCCGAGGTCCAGGAGGGAGCCCGGCTGGCCTCGGATGCGGGACGGGCGCTGCAGGCCATTCTCGCCGTTGTTGAACAGGCGGCGGACGACGCCCGGTCCATCCGCGCCGCGGCCATGGAGGTCAACAGCGCCAGCCAGAGCCTGGTCCGCTTGGTGGAAGCCGTAGCGGCCGTGACTGAGGAGAATACGGCGGCCACGGAAGAGATGGCCGCCGGCTCCGACCAGGTCACCCGGGCCATGTCGGGCGTGGTCGCCCAGGCTGAGGAGAATGCCGCTTCCGCTGAGGAGGTCTCGGCGGCCGTGGAGGAAATGAACGCCTCCACGGAGCAGATTGCGTCGGCCGCCAGGAGTCTGGCCGACATCGCACAGGAACTGCAGCACCAGGTGTCGCAGTTCAAACTGTAGGTGGGGACAGGGCCACCGCCGTCGACATGGACTCCTTCCGGCGGACGTACCTGGAGTCGAGCACCTTCCTGGCGGAGGGTGAGTTCATCGCCCTGGACGGCGACCGCTGGGTGGGCTTGAGCACCCTGTGGAACTGGCCGGAGGCGGGAGCCATCAACACCGGCCTGACCGGCGTGCTGCCGGAGTACCGGCGCCGGGCATCGCCCTGGCCCTGAAGCACAAGGGACTGGCCTGGGCCCGGGCACAGGGCATTCAACGGGTTCGAACCACCAACGCTTCCACGAATCAGGGCATGCTGGCCATCATGAGCGCCTTGGATTCGAGAAGCGGCTTGCCTGGCTGCACCTGGTGCGGGAGTTCTGAGAAGCTGCTCAGGCGAACGGGGCCGCCCCCCTAGGGCGGCCCCGTTTGATGGGGGGACAGGTTACTCCGGCACGCTCCACGCCAGAAAATCGGTATCGCCCTCCGCCTCGAATCCCAGTCTCTCAGCCAGGCGCACCGACACCACATTTGCCAGACTGCAGTCCCAGTGGGGCATACCGATGCCGCACTGGCTTCCGCCCTTGTACTCCGCCGTGCACCAGCAGACCGCGGCATCGCCGGCCAGGGCGGCAAGGCCAAGGCCCTGCCGGTAATAGGTGTCCAGAGAAGGCCACATCTTGGTGACCTCGCCGATGATCGCCCCGGCGTTGCCAGGGCGCCGCTCCTCCAGCAGTTGGCGGTCGATGGGCACAATGGCCACACCATCGGGAACGGGGTAGTGAGTCAGGTGGATGGTCTCCTGCCGGTAGGCGTACAGACGGCGCCGCAAGGTGTTGGGCTGAAGACCGTCGAGGGCCAGCTTCAGGGCCTGATGCGCCTGCTCTGTGATGCCGCGGCCACGCAGCCAGCGGCGACCCGTTCGGGCGCAGTCTGCATGAATGGCATCAAGGGCCGCCTCCAGCCCGGCCAGCCGGTCGCTGACGGATAGGTTCCCTCCCAGGTAGAGTGCGTTGTTGTGCGGGTCCCAGAGGAGCGCCGCAGAGGCGCCGGTACCCCGGGGCGGACACCCACAGCCGCGCCGCGGCATTGCCCCTTAGGACGGCGCCAATGACCAGGCCCGCCTCGCGTCCGCGAAGCAAATTCCGATAGGCGTCGATCCGGTCGGAGCCCACTTCAATCACGTGGCTCGCTCCCTTCGAAGCACGACCCGTCCCACAGGTAGACAGCCAGGTCCACGCGGCCGTCCGGGTTCAGCGTGATCCCCTCCGCCTCAAGGAGGGTGCGCTGCTCCGGCCACCCGGGAGCGGTGCCGCCCTCCCGGTTCACGACGCGATGGCAGGGCAGGTCGGCAGGGGAATCGTGCAGGGCCCACCCCACCATACGTGCGGCGCGCGGATGTCCGGCCATGCGGGCAATCTGCCCGTAGGTGGCCACCTTGCCGTACGGAATCTGGGCGACCAGGGCATGGAACTGCTGGAACAGCCCCGGGGACTCCAGCGGCGGATCGAACACGGCCAACTCCCCCTGGATGCGGAATGACGACTCCACGACTCTGTGGGGGAGATTGGATACGTGTCATACCGTTACCTGCTCACCGACCGGCCCGACCGTCTTCGAGCCGCGAACGCCGCGGAACGCCGTCATACGCTGCTGGCCGGCGTCGGGATGGTCGCCCAAAGCGTGGTGCCGCCGCCGGGTGTGGAGTTGACCACCAGGGTGCCGCCCAGATGGATGGCCCGCTCGCACATGCCCACCAGCCCCAGCCTGTCTGCGGGGCTGTCAGACTGGCCGTGGACGGAGAACCCCTCGCCGCGTCACGGACGCTGAACTGGACGGAACCCGGCCTGAAGGCCAGAATGACCTGCACAGCTGCTGCCCGGGCGTGCTTCTCCACGTTGTGCCCGCCTCCTGGGCAATACGGAAGCTTGGATATCCCGGCTGGCGTCGCTTGCCTGCCGGGCCAGTCCCTCCACCACTGCGTCCAACCGTCGGCAGAGCAGTATAAGCCCCTGGACCGTCTCGTCGTGAAGCTCTTGTGCGATGCGCAGGCGCTCCTCCTCCTGCGCCTCCACAATGCTGGCGGCGTAGCTGCGCAGTTTCCTCAACCTGCCCACCGGGCAGTTCCCACGTGTCGCTCCGCCAGTGGGTCCTTACCAGGAGTACCTCACCCTCTGCGTTGGTGATGTATCCGGCGACGACCAGGATGTGCCGGGGGTGCCCATGGGGCACGCCTCCTTACCCGGCCATGAGGGTTTCTTTGCTGAACACGGCAGGAGAGCCTCCTTACCCTTGCGAAGTTTTTAGCAACAGTTTCTTTTGAAAAAGATACCCCGCCGTGTCGACTTGGCCGGGTCCCGTTCGTCGTCCTAGTAGAAGCAGGACAGACAAGGCCGCGCTTCAATCAAACATAGGAGGGTGCAGGTCCATGCGCTTCATGATGATGGTCAAGGCCACCGGGGACTCAGAGGCCGGCGTGCTGCCGCGTCAGGAGTTGATTGACGCCATGATGAAATACAACGAGCAGCTGGTCAACGCCGGCGTGCTGCTGGCCGGCGAGGGACTCCATCCCAGCTCCAGCGGCATTCGCATCTCCTACCCCACCCCCGGCGGCAAGCCGGTGGTGACGGATGGACCGTTTACGGAGACGAAGGAACTCATCGCGGGCTTCTGGCTGCTGGAGGTCCGGTCCCGGGAAGAGGCCATCGAGTGGGCCATGCGTGCGCCAGACCCGCACGGCGGCGGTGAGGGCCAGATTGAGCTGCGCCAAGTGTTCGACGCCCCGGAGCTAACTCAGGACGAGGCGTCTCTGACCAAAGAAGCGGAGCTGCGCCGGCGGTTGGAGAAGCTCGGGAAGTCGTGAGGAGCCCCGATATCAAGAGAGCGATCGATGCAGTCTGGCGGATGGAGTCCGCCAGACTCATCGCCGCGCTCACGCGCATCGTGCGCGACGTGGGTCTGGCCGAAGACCTGGCGCAGGACGCTCTGGTGGCCGCATTGGAGCACTGGCCAAAGTCAGGTGTCCCCGACAACCCGGGCGCCTGGCTCATGACAGCCGCCAAGCGGCGGGCCATTGACCTGCTGCGCCGTCAGAAGGTGCTGGAACGCAAGGTGGCGGAGCTGGGCCGAGATGCGGAGGCCGTGACAGAGCCGGATTTCGACGCCGCGGTCGGCGACGCCGTTGAGGACGACGTGCTGCGCCTGATCTTCATGGCCTGCCACCCTGTTCTCTCCGCCGAAGCCCGTGTTGCGTTGACGTTGCGACTGATGGGCGGCCTCACCACGGGGGAGATTGCCCGCGCCTTCCTCGTGCCGGAAGCCACGGTGGCCCAGCGCATCGTCCGGGCCAAGCGGACGCTGGCCGCGGCCAGAGTGCCCTTTGAAGTGCCCGAGGCGTCGGAGCGGGCTGCACGCCTGTCATCGGTGCTGGAGGTCATCTACCTGGTGCTTAACGAGGACTACTCCGCCACCACTGGTGACGACTGGGTGCGGCCTTCACTCTGCGACGAGGCGCTCCGCCTCGGCCGCATCCTGGCCGAGCTGACGCCCCGGGATCCGGAGGTCCACGGCCTTGTCGCCCTGATGGAGCTCCAGGCGTCCCGCCTGCGGGCTCGGGTCAGTCCAGCGGGCGTGCCCATCCTGCTCGCTGTAAACGGGCGCTCTGGGACCGGCTGCTCATTCACCGCGGCCTGGTGGCCCTGGAGCGTGCCCACCGACTCGGAGGAACGCTGGGCCGGTACACGCTCCAGGCTTCCATTGCCGCCTGCCACGCGCGGGCCCGCTCCGCCGAGGAAACTGACTGGGCGCGCATCGCGGCCCTCTATGACGCACTGGCCCAGGTCGCGCCGTCCCCCGTTGTGGAGCTCAACCGAGCCGTCGCCGTGGCCATGGCGTTTGGGCCGAAGGCGGGCCTCGAGCTCGTTGATGCGCTCGGTGCCGAACTGTCACTCAAGGGCTATCACCTGCTGCCCAGCGTGCGCGGCGACCTCCTGGTGAAGCTGGGCCGCCTCGATGAGGCACGTCTGGAATTCGAACGGGCGGCCTCCCTCACACGGAATTCGCGAGAGCGCGATCTACTGCTGGCCCGAGCTGCAGCGTGCCTGGGAAGCCCAGCGTCGCCCAATAGCCGTTAGCCGCTTCCCCCCGCCTGGCCGACGCCGCTGGGGTGGCGTCTTCCGGGCTCACACCCTCACGCAGAAAGCTCATCGGCAGGGATGACAGCCAGAAGGAGGCCGCGTCCACCAGCAGGGCCTGCGGTGCCCCGACGATCCAGAATGATTTGGTCATCCCCGTTGGCTCGTTACCGCCGCAGGCATTCCCTCTCCGTTCGGGCAGGACAGCTCCTACCCTTTTGCCGCTCCTTCTGACCCCTCCGTCACGTCGGGTTAGAGTATTTTTAAAATCTGATTGGAATACTATGCATTCTGGGGGAATCAAGATGGAACGGCGCCTACAGGTTGTCGCGGAGACTCCTGTTGAGGATATCCCTATGCCGATCGTCAACCTCAACCGCCGGACGCTGGTGGGCGGCGTCCTGGCAGGTTTGCTTCTGCAGCAACCGCTCGTAACCACCGCGCTCCTCGCGCTCCTCCTGCCGGCCGTCCTGTTCGGACGTAGAGCCAGCCTCATTTTCCGCGCGGGCAAGTGGCTACTTGCGTCGCGACTCGCTGGCGCCGAACGTGAGGACAGACGCCTCCAGCGGTTCAACAATGCCATTGCCGTCACGCTCCTGGGAGGCGCCCAGATCGCCTTCGCGTTGGGCCAGCCCTTGCTGGGCTGGACTTTGTCGCTGGCCGTCGCTCTCGCCGCAGGCGTCGCCCTCATGGGGTCTTGCGTGGGGTGTTTCCTGTACTACCAGTTCAAGCTCAACCGCTACCGGCTCTTTGGTCACTGAGAAGCTGCAGTGTACTGCACACCAATCGCCCCGCCGGTCCAACAGGATGGCGGGGCTTTTTGGTCTGCCCGGCACCTAGGGATCGAAACGCGTGAACAGCCGGTGGATCTGGTGCGGGAAGCTGCCGATGAACATGAACGGGCAGGCGCCGTCCACCAGGGCCATGCCGGCGGAGCGGGCGAGTGCTACCGCCTCGGGTGAGACCGCGCCGTCGCCGGTGGCCCGGTACAGCCAGACGCGCCGGACGCCCGCAGCCTGGCACTCCTGCACCACGGCGGCTGACTGTGCGGCCGGCACCATGACCAGGGCGCCGTCCACCGGTTCGGGCAGGTCCCGCACCGAACGGTAGTAGCGCATGCTCTCTGTGCTCTCTGCCGACGGGTTAACGGCATACACCTGGTAACCGGAATTCTGAAACTGCCTGAACATCATCCGGGAAAAGTCATTCTTGTCGCGCGATACGCCGATCACGGCAATCCGGCGCTGGTTCAGGAACTCACGTATAACGCTGCGAGAAGGCATTCAAACTCGGCCCCTTTCCAAATGTCTACGCTAAGGCTGTGGCGCTCACACCCTAGGGCTCTGGCGCCTGAACACCTGACACAGTGACTCCACATCCGTTTGCCAACTGTGGAGCGTGAGGGCGATGACCAACTGCTCGGCCTGCGCCAGGATGCCCAGCACGCAGGTCAGGTAGCCGAGCCAGGTGCCTTGGCCCGCCCAGAAGAAGCTCACAATCGCGATTGACCCAACAGCGCCCGACGTCCAGGGACGACCCCAGGGCTGTCACCTGGCGCAGCCGCCTGGCGAGGAATCCGTCGAGGACGTCCGTCAGGAGGGCCACTGCCGACGTCCAGAAGAAACCCTGCGCGTCTGCTGACCAGATGAGGCTCAGGAGCACAGGCGTCAAGGCAATCCGGAGCAGCGAGAGCAAGTTCGGAACCGTCGTCAACCGATGCAGGATAACCGCGTTCACCGGGGCATCTCCCTCCCGAGTCCGGGGACGCGCCACTTACGCAGCCCGCTGGATGGTGAGGTAGTAGAGGCCGCCCAGGCCGTACAGCAGAGCCACGAGGCTGAACAGCCAGCCCACGATAGGCAGGGCAACCGCCACCGTCGTGAGGACGGCGCCGATCACAAAGATCGTGGGCCACCGGAGGTTACGGAAGCCCTCCAGACGATCGGCAAGGAACTTGCCGGCGGACCACGAAACGAGGACCTGGCTCAGGTAGATCAGAGCCGGGAACAGGGCCAGGGCGGCCAGGCCCACCGGCAGGAAGCCCAGGATCCGAAGCAGCTTCCACCAGGTGTTCCCGGTGGTGGTTATCCTGGAGGCGTTGAACATCTCGTTCTGGTTGAAGGCCACAGCGCCGGTGGGTGCGCCCTGCTCGATGGTCGCCGGGCGGCCGCTGGTGTACTCAACGGGTCCTTCTATGACGGCGGCGGATCCGATGCGCAGGTTGTCCGCATACGCCTTGAGTTCCTTGCCAATCTGCCCGGCCACGTCGACGTGGGTGCCGCCCAGGAGGGCACCGCGGCCGATCTTGCCGTTCGCATGCACCAGGTTGCCTGCCAACAGCCCAGAGCTGCCCACATAGGCGCCCGGCTCCAGCGTTACGCTATAGCCCGCTGCGGCGAGGGTCCTCTCAACACGTCCGGAGACGAAGACACGCGTGGCTGCACCAAAGACGGAACCGGTGACGGTGCCCTTGATGTCCACCCGGTCCCCGGCAACAATGAGGTTGCCATTAACGCTGCCATTAACCACGATGCTGTTGCCAAAGGCGAATACGTCACCGTTGATCTTGCCGTCGATGATGATGCTGGCGCCGGTGAGCGACACGTCGTCGTCGATCACCTCATCCTTGCCAATCACCGCACGGTCGGACTGACGCCAGTCCATGGCCATGGCCGGAGCGGCCATTACACAGAGTGAAACCAGAACCACCAGGAACACTGCCAATACCTTACGCATGAGTCTATCCTCCTTCTTATCAGTGGCCGAGCCGGACGGCTGCGGTCAGAACTCATTCCTCCACACGGACCGAGATCAGGTACAGGTTCAAATCGCGAATGCGGTCCAGCAGCCCATGCAGGGCCGTCTGATCGCGGATCACGACATGAAGCATGGCCTCCCCGTTCTCGTGGTTGGTCACCGTGACCTGGTCAAACCAGGTGGCCCACCGATCATCCAGGTGCCCCTTGACCCGGATCGCATAGAGCACTCCCTCTGCCATGACGCTACCTCCCCGCAATGGCGCCCAGGCCCTCGCGGTAGACCAGGTCGCCACCGGTGTAGCTGGTGGCCGCCAACAGAGCAACGCCCACGGCAGCGAGGGCAAAGTAGGCAGTCACCGGGCCTGCCGGCACGTTCGCCTCCGGGTCGCCCGGGGCGCGGAGTCGTGCATGGCGGATGCGGAAGTAGACGCGGCCGGCGGCCATGAGCCCGAAGACGAGAGTCGCCAGGATGGCGAGCACAGTGTGAAGCTGGAGTACGGTGCTCGCCCCTCCGCTGGGAACGGACGGGGCATCAAGTCTGCCGGTCAGCAGTGCGGTCAGCGCTCCAACAGTGCCCAGCACCAGGTGGAAGAAACCAGCCTTGCGCCAGGCGCAGCGCCACACGGATGCGACATCGACAAGCACGCCGCCCACCAGCAGCACGATGGGTAAGTGGACGGCTATCGGATGCAGGGGATGACCGAACATCAGCAGTTCCTCCTTTCGAATCTGCGACAGGCGCCCGGCTAGACCCAGGTCACGCCCGCCAGCTCACGGCGGATGCCTCGCTGATAGCGGTAGCGCGGGTACCCCAGCATGATGCCGGACACCACCTCATGATCCGCCGGCAAGTTCAGCATGGTCCGCAGCGCGGGAGTCGCGTTGACGGCGGGCGGTACCAGGCCGCTGGGGGTGGCGCCCAGGCCCAGCGAATGGGCGGCTAGCAGCCCGTAGGCCAGGGCAATGATCCCGTCCTGGGTGTGGTTGGCCGCGGCCCGTTGGGCGTGAAAGAGGAGCATCGCCGGCGCGCCTCGGGTGATCTCGTCCGGGCCCGACGCCCTCATTGCCGGCAGCATCTGTATCATCTTGGGCATCAAGTGGTTCTCCAGGGTGTCGAAGTCCTCGGCCCCGGCGCTCCGCCTGATGATGGTGCGAATCAGCGGGTTCTTCATTCCGCTCACCATTCCGGCGTAGAACTTGACGATGTGCGGCAGCATCTCGGCGATGGCGGCCCGGGTGGTCAGGGCTACGACCGCTGTCTTGTGTGGCGGGAATCCCATGGGGGCCAGGGCCACCGCAGCGATGACCTTCTCCAGCAGCTCCCGGGGGACCGGCCGGTCCTCGAACCGCCGAACAGCGCGGCGGCTGACGGCCAGGTGGTAGAACGCGGAGTAGTCGACGGCATCCCGCGGGCGGTCGAACGGGATGAAGTCCCGCTGGTACGATAGATCTCCCACGAAGATGGACTCGCTGGGGCAGGCGGCCATGCACTGGCCGCACTGCTCGCACAGCGAGGAGCGGGCCGGGTTGCGGCTGGGGAACTGGCCTTCCAGCTGGTCGATGGCCCCATTCGGGCAGATGGCGGCGCACAGGTTGCACTTGGAAAAGGTCTCGGGATCGATCCGCATCGAGATGGCCATTTTCTTCTCTCCCTCGGGCGGGTCGGGCTGGTCGGGCCGTGAGCGCCAGGAATCGCTCGGTCACGTCCAATCTACCCGGCCGGCAGTTGTAGCCGGATCGCACAAAAGTTGTAGCCGGAGTTGCATTTCTGCAAGCCCCGGCTACCTACAACTCTGCACCAACCGTCCTACAGGAGCCCTAGCTCACGCGCTCGCGCCAAGGCTGCAGTCCGGTGCGTGACCCCCAGTTTCCCGTAGATGTTGTAGACGTGCCTCTTCACCGTCGCCTCCGAGATATAGAGCCGTCTCCCGATCTCCGGGTTCGTCAGGCCCTCGGCGATCAGCCCCAGCACCTCCCGTTCCCGGTCCGTCAGCGGTTCGGCCATGGGGGGCGCGGCCAGGTGCGGTTCACGCTCCCGGGCCGGCGAGCGGCCGCCCCCGAGCAGCCGGGATGCGTAGGCGTGGCGACAGGCCTCCAGCAGCAGCGGCGATGTCCGCCAGACGGGCGGCTTCCTCCGTGTCTCCCATGAGCGCCGTGCCCCAGGCCTGGTGCATGGTCAGCCACGGGTGGTCGGCGACAACCGCCGCGGGCAAGCGGGCCAGGTACTTCATATAGGTGCCGAAGTCTCCCTGGGAGAACAGCTCCGCCTCGGCCCCTGCTTCCATGAGGTGCGCGGCCCGCTCTGTGTCGCCGGCCGCCAGGGCGTAGGGGATCGCCTCGGCAGCCAGACCCTGTTGTTCGAACCAGCCCGCGGCCCTGAGCTGCAGTTCGCCCGCGCGGTCTGGAGCCAGCCGCGCCCGGAGCACGTCCCGGAAGAGATGGTGATACCGATACCAGCAGCGCCGATCGTCCAGCGGCACCAGGAAGAGGTTCTGGTGGTCCAGTTGCTCCAGGATTACCTGCCCGCCCTCTTCGCCGGTTACGGCGTCGCACAGGGGAGCACTCAAGCGGTCCAGCACGGATGTCTCAAGCAGAAACCGGAGCCGGTC
>JBLNCQ010000143.1:0-4714 GCA_050260815.1 Bacillota bacterium | reverse complement strand
CGCGCGCCTCCGCCCGAGTCTTCGCCCCGCTGAGCACCGGCGTCAGCAGCTCCAGCAGGCGGTCCCGAACCTGCCGCTTGACTGCCTGGTCCTCCGCCGTGTCGCTGTTGGCAACCACGTGGAAGCGCAGCAGCTTCTCATAGGACGACGGGAGGGCCGGGGACGCCTCGCCCAGGGAGCGGGCCATGCCGGACAACCCCACCATGGCCGCCAGCAGGATGGCGGCGATCATCCACATTCCCCACTTACCCATGTTCCTTCACCTCTGCTTCGAAAAAAAGGCGGAGCCTTTCGGCCCGCCGAGGTCTCTCTAGACGTGCTTGCGCATGTGGCTGAGGGCGGCCTTCTCCAGGCGCGAGACCTGGGCCTGGGAGATGCCGATCTCCTCGGCCACCTCCATCTGTGTCTTGCCTTCAAAGAACCGCAGGGTCAGGATGTGCTTCTCACGGTCCGACAGCTTGCGCAGGGCCTCGCGAATGGCGATTCCCTCCAGCCAGTTGCCGTCACCGTCCTTGTCGTCGGAGACCTGGTCCATGACGAAGATGGGGTCACCGCCGTCGTGGTAGAGCGGCTCAAAGAGAGAGACCGGCTCCTGGATGGCGTCCAGGGCGAACACCACCTCTTCGCGCGGCATCTTCAGTTCCTCCGCGATTTCCGTCACGGTGGGCTCGCGGGACAGCCGGTTGGCCAGGGTGTCCCGCACCTGCAGGGCCTTGTAGGCAATGTCCCGGAGCGAGCGGGAGACGCGGATGGGGTTGTTGTCGCGCAGGTAGCGGCGGATCTCGCCGATGATCATGGGCACGGCGTAGGTGGAGAACTTCACGTTCTGACTGAGGTCGAAGTTGTCGATGGCCTTCATCAGGCCAATGCAGCCGACCTGAAACAGGTCGTCCACATACTCGCCCCGGTTGTTGAAGCGCTGTATGACGGAGAGCACGAGACGCAGGTTGCCGTTGATCAGCTTGTCCCGGGCGCTGACCTCGCCGCTCTGCATCCGCTTGAACAGCTCCCGCATCTGCGCATTGGTGAGGACGGGGAGCTTGGACGTGTTGACCCCGCAAATCTCGACCTTGTTGACCAGCATGTAGGCCCCTCCCCGATGCCCACCGCCCTGACGGACGGCGGCTGAGAGCCGCGGCAATTGTTGGTCTGTCGGCCTTTGTCCGCAGCTGCTTCAGCAACCAGTATGGTCATCGGGAAACGAGCTTATACCCTGAAACCATAAAATATGGCAAAAAAAGGCAGCGGCCGTTGTGAGGGCCGCCGCATGTGGTACATTGTCATAAGGGGCGTGCGAAAGGCACCCGCCAAACCCTAGGAAATCTGGAGAGACACCATGGACTGGTCAACAGGGGTCATGCAGACCTTCGGGTACCCAGGCATCGTCTTGGTCGTACTGATAGAAAACCTCTTTCCTCCCATTCCCTCGGAGGTAGTGCTGCCGTTTGCAGGCTTCCTGACGACCTACGGCGGACTGACCGTTCCTGGCGTTGCCGCAGCGGCCACGCTGGGCTCCACGCTGGGAGCTACGGCACTGTACTGGATTGGGATGTGGCTTGGACGCGAGAGAATCTACCGCACCGTCCAGCGGTTTGGCCGGGCCCTAACGGTCAGTGAGAGGGATGTGCTGCGGGCGGAGGATTGGTTCCAGCGGCACGGAACCTGGACCGTCTTCTTCTGCCGCATGATCCCGGTTCTGCGGAGCCTCATCTCCATTCCGGCCGGCCTTGTTCGCATGAGGCTCTCGGTCTTTATCGTCTACACGGCACTGGGTTCCCTGGTGTGGAACCTGCTTCTGATCGGACTCGGCGCTGCGTTAGGCGCGGCCTGGCCAGCGGTGACGGCTTGGCTGGCCTACTACCGCAACCTGGTGTTTGTCGTGGTGGCCGCGGTTCTGCTGACGATCGGCTTCATGCGGTGGCGAAGGAGAAGGCCCCGGTAGGCCCAGATGGGCCGCGCCATCAGCGCGGCTGCACCGGCGCTCCTTCAACCGCCGCCGCTCCGCCCTGTTCCCAGGCTAGCAGGAGAACGGCCGAAAGTGCCGCGGTGGCCGCTCCCACCCAGAAGGGGGCAGCCGGGCTCAGCTGATCCCACAGGAACCCGGCCAGCAGGCTTGCCGGCAGCGCGGCGAGGCCCGTGAGCGCATTGAATACGCCGATGGCGGTACCGCGAGACGCGGCGAGTGCGTGGTCTGTGATGTAGGCCTTCTGAATCCCTTCCGTGGCGGCATAGTAGAGGCCGTAGCCGATGAACAGCGGCCAGGCCATCCAGGCAACGTTGGCCAGGGCGAAGCCGGCGTAGATCACGGCGAACACCAGAAATCCGCCAATGAGCAGCGGCTTCCGGCCGAGGCGATCGGACAGCGCCCCCAAGGGGTAGGAGAGCAGCGTGTAGCTGGCATTAAAGGTAAAGTAGGCGACAGGCACCAGAGCTGTGGCAAGGCCCATCTTCTGCGCCTTGAGGATCAGGAAGGCGTCCGACGAGTTGCCGAGGGCAAAGAGGGTGCCGATGAGGATGAAGCGGCGAAGCCGCGGCGGCAACGCGCCGATGGACACGCTCCAGTTCCGCAGAACCGGGCCCGAAGCCGGCCGCTCCGGCCTGGTGTCCCGGAGCATGAACACCAGGAGCACCACCGAGATGGCGCCCGGAAGCACTGCCCACCAGAACACCCTGCGGTACTGCTCCGGCCACGCCCAGAGGATCAGCCAGGCGGTCAGCGGCCCGATGGCCGCGCCCAGGGTGTCCAGGCCGCGGTGGATGCCAAAGGCCTTTCCCCGCACCTCCGGCGCCGATGACTCGGCGATCAGCGCGTCCCGCGGCGCACCCCTGAGCCCCTTGCCGAACCGGTCCGACACCCGCAGGGCCAGGACCTGCCCCCACGAACCGGCAAAGCCCATCAGCGGCTTGACGACGTTGCTGAGACCGTACCCCAGCAGCATGAAGGGTTTGCGGCGTCCAGTCCTGTCGGACATATAGCCGGAGACGGCCTTCATGACGCTGGCCATGGCCTCCGCCGTGCCCTCAATCAAGCCGATGGCGGCGGCGGGGGTCCCCAGCACTGCGGACAGGAAGATCGGCAGCACGGGGACCAGCATTTCGGAAGAGATATCGGTAAAGAGGCTTACCAGCCCAACAATCCACACGTTCCGGCTGAATCGCCTGGCTTCAGACTCTGGCCTGTCCATGGTGCGCCTGCCTCGTCTCGCGGTAGTTGTCTGTAACACCAGTTACACTGTACCACGCGTGGCGCTCATGCGCAGCCTGGCATGCACCGGCACGCTCCGCTCCCACAATAAAAGCGGCGGTCCCGCCGATCGACCGCCGCCCAACTGTGCACACCCTGATGTTGCCATCACTGCATGCGCAGGATCTCCTTGCGGAGCCGCTTGTAGATCCGCTTTTCCAGCCGCGAGATGTAGGACTGGGAGATGCCAAGCAGATCGGCCACTTCCTTCTGCGTCCGCTCCCGATGGTCGGAAAGGCCGAAGCGCAGCTCCATGATGCGCCGCTCCCGGCCAGTGAGCTTGCTCATGGCCTTGCGCAGCAGGGTACGGTCGACCTCTTCCTCGATACCCTTGTAGATGAGGTCGTCGTCTGTGCCCATGACGTCCGAGAGCAGCAGTTCGTTGCCCTCCCAGTCCTTGTTCAGGGGTTCGTCGAAGGAGACCTCCGAGCGCTGCCGGCTGGACCGCCGTAGGTACATAAGAATCTCGTTCTCGATGCACTTGCTGGCGTAGGTGGCCAGCTTGATGCGCTTGTCCGGGTCGAAGGTCTTGACCGCCTTGATCAGGCCAATGGTGCCGATGGACACCAGGTCCTCCACGCCGATGCCCGTGTTGTCGAACTTGCGGGCGATGTACACCACCAGCCGAAGGTTTCGCTCGATGAGGACGCTCTTCACCGCCTCGTCGCCCGTGGAGAGGCGCGAGAGGAGAAACCCCTCCTCGTCCGCGCTGAGCGGCGGGGGCAGGGTTTCGCTGGAGCCGATGTAGTGAACCCACTCCGCCTTGTAAAGGCCCAGGGCGGTCAGCAGGCGAATTAACTTCAGCCGCAGCAGCAGTCGGGTTTTCAGCCAGAGGCGCATCACGCGGACCATCCCTCCTTGCAGGCGGCCGGGGCACAGCGGGATTGCCCTTGGGGGCGGAAAGGCTGCCGGTCAGGCGGACGTCAGGATGTCCGGGGACAGCAGGGCGTTGTAGCGGCCCGCCTCGTCCAGCCGGTAGCTGTAGACGCCCACCAGAGCCTGGGTTGCGGCCACCATCCGCTCGCCGTCCCAATAGTACACGGCGTCCGGCCGAAAGCCCACCAGGATGCCGCCCCTGCGGCCGACGGACGAGAACGGTATCAGCCGCAGGCGCGATGCCCAGGGCGTCCCGTCCAGGGCGTCCAGCAGGTCCTCGGGGTCCACGCGGGGCACGCCGTTTCCCGGCAGTGCAGCGGCGTCCGGCCTTGCGGAGCCACCCCCCTGCTCGAAGGCCAACCGCACGGGCTCCGGCAGGCAGGGCGCCAGCCCCTCGTAATCCACCACCATCACGGGCACCTGCAGCACCGGATCGCGGAGGTGGTTGCCCGTGTCCAGCAGGGCGCGCAGGCGCACGCGCTGGTCGCCAAAGGCCACCTCTACCGGGTAATACCGCCGAGCTTCCGAGAGAGCGTTCTGCACCAACCGGAAGACCTGGCGACCCAAGGCCAGGCTGCCCAGAACCGCAGGCAC
>JBLNCQ010000142.1:0-15839 GCA_050260815.1 Bacillota bacterium | reverse complement strand
GTTGGCCGTCCCGGCCCCATCGGCGGTCCGCGTCCCAAGCAGGCCGCCCCTGTTGAGACTGAGGCGTCGTCGGAAGAGGGCGCCGTAGAGGAGGCGTAAGCAACCCATGTTGATGCCCAAGCGCGTAAAGCACCGCCGGGTCCAGAAGGGCCGCATGCGGGGCTATGCCTACCGCGGCAATGAGCTCACCTTTGGTGAGTTCGGCCTCCAGTCACTGGAGCCGGCGTGGATCACCGACCGGCAGATTGAGGCAGCCCGCGTGGCCATGACCCGTTATATCAAGCGCGGCGGCAAGGTCTGGATCAAGATCTTCCCCGACAAGCCCATCACCAAGAAGCCCGCCGAGACCCGCATGGGCTCCGGCAAGGGCGCCCCGGAATACTGGGTGGCGGTGGTTCGTCCCGGCCGGGTCCTCTTTGAGATCGCCGGCGTCCCCGAGGACGTCGCTCGCGAGGCCATGCGGCTGGCCGCCCACAAGCTGCCCGTCAAGACGAAGTTTGTGAGCCGCGAGGAAATGGAGGGTGAGGCGCATGAAGGCTAAGGAAGTACATGAGCTTTCGGTCGACGAGCTCACCTCCAAGCTGGACTCGCTGAAGGATGAACTCTTCAAGCTCCGCTTCCAGCACGCTACCGGTCAGTTGGAGAACCCGGCGCGCATCCGCGACGTCCGGCGCTCCATCGCCCGGGTGCAGACCGTCCTGCGCGAGCGGAAGCTCAAGCAGGCCTAGGGAAGGAGGCACACGAGGCAGATGGAACGGAATCTTCGCAAGACCCGCGTTGGCACCGTCGTGAGTGACAAGATGGAGAAGACCGTGGTCGTCGCCGTTGAGACCCTTGTCCAGCACCCTCTGTACAGCAAGCGCCAGAAGAGGACGGAGCGGTACAAGGCTCATGACGAGCAGGGCCAGGCCCACGAGGGCGACCGCGTTCGGATTATGGAGACCCGGCCGCTGTCCAGAGACAAGCGGTGGCGCGTGGTTGAGATCATCGAGAAGGCCAAGTAGCAGGGAGGGACACCTACCATGATCCAGGCTCAGACTCGCCTGGTCGTCGCCGACAACACCGGCGCCAAGGAACTGATGTGCATTCAGGTCATGGGTGGCAGCTTCCGACGCTACGGCAACATTGGTGATGTGATCACCGCCTCCGTCAAGGAAGCCAACCCGGGCGGCGTCGTCAAGAAGGGCGACGTGGTCAAGGCCGTCATCGTTCGGACCAAGAAGGGGCTGCGCCGCGAGGACGGCTCCTACATCAAGTTCGACGAGAACGCGGCCGTGATCCTGAAGGACGACAAGGAACCCAAGGGTACCCGCATCTTTGGGCCCGTCGCCCGTGAACTGCGTGAGAAGGAATTCATGAAGATCATCTCCTTAGCGCCCGAGGTGCTCTAAGGGCAGAAAGGAGGTCCGCTGTGAGCCAGTCCAAGCTGCATATCAAGAAGGGCGACACCGTACTGGTTCTCGCTGGTAAGGATAAGGGCAGGCGCGGCAAGGTCCTGCGGGTCGTCCCGGACAAGAACCGGGTCATGGTGGAGGGCGTGAACATGGTGAAGAAGCACCAGAAGCCCAGCCAGAAGACCATGCAGGGTGGCATCATTGAGCAGGAAGCGCTGATTCACGCCTCCAACGTGATGCTGGTCTGCCCGCGCTGCAACACCCCCAGCCGTACCGGACACACCATCCTGGAGAACGGCCAGGCTGTCCGGAAGTGCCTGAACTGCGGCGAGACGCTGGGTTAAAGGAGGTGCGATCGTGGCGCGAATCAAGGAAAAGTATCAGACCGAAGTGATCCCGGCGCTCCAGAAGCGCTTTGGCTATAAGAACGTGATGCAGATCCCCAGGCTCGAGAAGATCGTGGTCAATATGGGCGTGGGGGATGCCGTTCAGAACGCCAAGGCCATGGATGCGGCCGTCGGCGACCTGGCCACCATTACCGGCCAGAAGCCGGTGGTCACCAAGGCCAAGAAGTCCATCGCCAACTTCAAGATCCGCGGCGGCATGAACATCGGCACCAAGGTCACGCTGCGCGGCGAGCGCATGTATGACTTCTTTGACCGGCTGGTCAATGTGGCTCTGCCGCGGGTGCGCGACTTCCGCGGCATCTCGCCCAAGTCCTTCGACGGTCGCGGCAATTACGCCCTGGGCTTGAAGGAACAGCTCATTTTCCCCGAGATTGACTATGACAAGGTCGAAAAGGTCCGCGGCATGGATGTCATTATCGTGACGTCCGCCAAGACCGACGAAGAAGCGAAGGAACTGCTCAGGCTCATGGGCATGCCCTTCAAGGAAGCCTAAAGGAGGACGTCACGTGGCGAAGAAGTCCCTGATCAACAAGGCGAACGCCGCTCCCAAGTTCTCGGTTCGCCGTTACAACCGCTGCAAGATCTGCGGGCGTCCCCACGCATACATGCGCAAGTTCGGCATGTGCCGCCTGTGCTTCCGCGAGCGTGCCCACCTGGGCGAGATTCCGGGGGTCACGAAGGCAAGCTGGTAAGGGCCGGCGTTCCTTTGGGAAGGAGGTACCCGCGTGATCGTATCCGATCCGATCGCTGATCTTCTCACCCGGATTCGCAATGCGCACGGCGCTAACCACGACCGCGTGGAGATCCCGGGATCCAAGATCAAGAAGGCGATCGTTCAGATTCTGAAGGATGAAGGCTACATCCGCGACTTCGAATGGGTGGAGGACGGCCACCAGGGCGTCATCCGGGTGTACCTGAAGTACGGCCCGGGCAAGAGCAAGGTCATCACCGGCCTCAAGCGCATCAGCAAGCCCGGCCTCCGGGTTTACGCAGGCAAGGACGAGATTCCCAAGGTCCTGGGCGGACTGGGTGTCGCCGTTCTGTCTACCAGCAAGGGGATTCTCACCGACAAGCAGGCCCGGACCGAGGGCGTCGGCGGCGAGGTACTCGCCTACATCTGGTAGCCCGCCTGCCAGCTGCATCTTGAGGGAGGTGTCCATGTGTCGCGAGTAGGAAAGCAGCCCATTGCGCTTCCGGCGGGCGTTGAGGTCAAGCTGGACGGAAACCGCGTTTCCGTCAAGGGCCCCAAAGGCCAGCTCAGCCGCGAAGTCAACAGCGATATGATCATCCAGATGGAGGGCAACACGGTCACCGTCTCTCGCCCCAGCGATGAGCGGCATCACCGCGCCCTGCACGGCCTGACCCGCACCCTCATTGCCAACATGGTGGAGGGCGTGACGAAGGGCTACAGCAAGAACCTGGAGCTGGTCGGCACCGGCTACCGCGCCTCCAAGTCCGGCAGGAAGCTGGTACTCACGGTCGGCTTCTCCCACCCGGTGGAGATCGAGCCGCCGGCCGGCATTGATATTGAGGTGCCCAGTCCCGCGGCCATCGTCGTCAAGGGCATTGACAAGGAAGCCGTGGGTGCTCTGACTGCCAACATCCGCGACGTGCGGCCGCCTGAGCCCTATCTGGGCAAGGGCATCCGCTACGCCGGCGAGCGGGTCCGCCGTAAGGTCGGCAAGACCGGCAAGAAGTAAGGCACCTTGGCAAAGGGAGTGAAATTCCATGCTGACCAAGCAGGATAAGAACCAGGCCCGCCAGGTGCGCCACGACCGCGTTCGTCGGAAGGTGTCCGGGACGGCGGCCCGCCCGCGTCTCAGCGTCTTCCGCAGCAACGGCCACATCTACGCGCAGATCATCGTGGATGAGACCGGCAACACCCTGGCAGCAGCCAGTTCCCTCGATCCTGAACTGAAGGGCCAGCTGACGAACGGCGGCAACATTGAGGCCGCCAGGGCGGTCGGCAGCGCCATCGCCCGGCGCGCTCTGGAGAAGGGCGTCGACCAGGTAGTCTTTGATCGGGGCGGCTACCTCTACCACGGCCGCGTTGCGGCACTGGCCGAGGCTGCCCGCGAGGCAGGACTGAAGTTCTAGTGAAGGAGGGAGACCGTGGCGCGTTTTGACGCAAACAGGCCCCAGGATGAATTCAAGGAAAAGGTCGTCAGCATCAACCGCGTGGCCAAGACCGTAAAGGGCGGCCGCCGCATGAGCTTTGCTGCTCTGGTGGTGGTCGGCGACGGCGAGGGCCGCGTGGGCGCCGGCAGCGGCAAGGCGGCTGAAATCCCGGAAGCCATCCGCAAGGGCATCGAGGATGCCAAGAAGAATCTGATTACCGTGCCGCGTGTTGGCACGACCATCCCTCACACCGCCCTCGGCGAGTTCGGCGCCGGCGAGGTTTTGCTCAAGCCGGCCTCTGAAGGTACCGGTGTGATTGCAGGCGGCGCCGTCCGCGCCGTTCTGGAGCTGGCCGGCATTCGCGACGTGCTGACCAAGTCCGTGGGTAGCAACAATCCCGGCAACCAGGTCTACGCCACCATGGCCGGTCTCAAGCAGCTGAGAAGCGCCGAAGACGTCGCACGCCTGCGGGGCAAGACCGTCGAACAGATCCTGGGTTAGGGGGTGCACTTCATGGCAGAGACCAAGAAGGTTCGGGTTAAGCTGGTCAAGAGCTTCATCGCCCGCCCCCCCAAGCAGGAACGGATCGCCAACGCCTTGGGCCTGCGCCGCATCGGCGACAGCGCCGTCCATGCGGACACGCCCCAGATTCGTGGCATGATCGACAAGATCAACCACCTCCTGGAGGTTACGGAAGAATGAAGTTGCACGAACTGAGCCCCGCTCCCGGCTCACGCCGCGAAGCGCGGCGCGTTGGCCGCGGCATCGGCTCCGGCCTCGGCAAGACATCGGGCAAGGGCCACAAAGGGCAGAACGCCCGCTCCGGCGGGGGCGTGCGTCCTGGCTTTGAAGGCGGTCAGATGCCCCTGTATCGCCGCCTCCCCAAGCGCGGCTTCACCAACATTTTTCGTAAGGAATTCGCCACGGTGAACCTGGAGGCGCTCAACCGCTTCGAGGATGGCACCGAAGTGACCCCGGAACTGCTGTACGGCGAGCATGTTGCCCGGCGGACGAAGGATGGGGTCAAGATTCTTGGCGGAGGCGAGCTGACCAAGAAGCTGACGGTCCGCGCCCAGGCCTTCACCCAGTCGGCACGGGAGAAGATTGAGGCGGCCGGCGGCAAAGCTGAGGTGGTTTAGGTGCTGGAGACCCTCAGGGGTGCCTTTCGCATCCCCGACCTGCGCCGGCGTATCCTGTTCACCCTGGCCATGCTGGTCGTCTTCCGGCTCGCAGCGCACGTTCCGGTGCCTGGAGTCGACCGCGCCGCCATTTCCCAACTGATCAACGCCGGAACGCTGTTTGGTTTTCTCGACCTGATCTCGGGCGGCGCCCTCAAGGATTTCACCGTCGTTGCCATGGGCATCATGCCCTACATCAACGCATCGATTATCATCCAACTGCTGACCGTGGTCTTCCCCGCCCTGGAGAAGCTGGCCAAGGAGGGCGAAGAGGGCCGCCACAAGATGACCCAGTACACCCGCTACAGCACGGTGCTGCTGGCTCTCATTCAGGCGGTCGGCACCGCCGTGGGCCTGCGTGCCAACATTTACAGCTACAGCATCTGGACTGTCTTGCTGGTGGCGCTGACCCTCACCGCCGGCACCATCTTTGTCATGTGGCTGGGTGAGATGATCACGGACCGGGGCATCGGCAACGGCATTTCCCTGCTGATCTTCTTCGGCATCGTCGCCCGCTATCCGGGCTACCTGGGAGAGGCCTATCAGTACCTGACCACCGGTACCCTGTCGTTCTTCCTCTTCCTCTTCGTGGCCGTGGTGGTTGTTGCGGTTATTGGCCTGGTGGTTCTGATCACCGAGGGAGAACGGCGCCTGCCGGTCCAGTACGCCAAGCGCGTGGTGGGCCGCAAGGTATACGGCGGACAGAGCACGCACCTACCCATTAAGGTCAACCAGGCAGGCGTCATGCCCATCATCTTCGCCTCGTCCATCCTGGCCATGCCTGCCACCATCGCCCAGTTCAACCCCGCCGCCGGGTGGGCCATATGGGTGAACCGGTATTTCGGTTTTTCGTCACTGTTCTACCTGATCGCCTACCCACTGCTGATCCTGTTCTTCACCTTCTTCTACACCGCGATCACCTACAACCCCAGCGAGATCTCCGACAATATCAAGAAGTATGGCGGCTTTATCCCCGGTTTCCGGCCCGGCCGGCCGACCACCGATTATCTGTCGCGGGTTATCACCCGGCTGACCTTCCCGGGGGCTCTGTTCCTGGCGTTCATCGCCATGCTGCCGTATCTCATTGCCTACATTAGCAAGGTTTCCAGCTGGCAGTTCGGCGGCACCTCGTTGCTTATCGTGGTGGGCGTCGCACTGGAGACGATGAAACAGATCGAAGCACAGATGATGATGCGGCACTACCAGGGCTTTATGAAATAGCTGCGCCCGGTGCAGCAGGCCTGGAGGTGCACGCGCGTGCACATCGTACTGGTTGGGCCACAGGGTAGCGGGAAGGGAACTCAGGCGGAACTGCTGGTGGCCAAACACGGGATCCCGCACGTCGCCACCGGCGACATTCTGCGCGAGGCCATCAAGGGCGAGACGCCGCTTGGCCGGCAGGCCAAGGTCTACATGGACCGCGGTGAACTGGTCCCGGACGAAATCGTCATCGGCATCGTCCGCGAGCGGGTTGCCCTTCCCGACTGCTGGAAGGGGTTCGTGTTCGACGGCTTCCCCCGCACCATTCCCCAGGCTGAAGCTTTTAGCGACGTTCTGAGCGAGCTGGGGATCCCCCTGGATGCGGTGGTACTGCTGGAAGTCCCCCGTGCAACGCTGCTGGAGCGCATGGCGGGCCGCAGGGTCTGCAGAAACTGCGGCGCCACGTATCACGTGACACTCAACCCACCCCGCCGCGACCGCATATGCGACCTCTGCGGCGGCGAACTCTACCAGCGTGCCGACGACAACCCCGAGGCCATCCGGACCCGCCTCGAGGCGTATGATCGGGCGACCCGGCCTCTGACCGACTACTACAGACAGCGCGGCCTGCTTGTTGAAGTGGACGGCGTGGGCACGCTGGAAGAGGTTTCGGCGCGGATGGAGCGGGCGATTCGAACCAGAGAAAGAAAGACGTCATGATCATCCTCAAGTCCGAGCGTGAGATTCAGGCCATGCGTGAAGCCGGAAGGCTGACGGCCCTGACGCACATCGAGGTGGCCAAGGCCATTGCCCCCGGCGTAACCACGGCCGAGCTGGACGCCATTGCCGACAATTTCATCCGCAAGATGGGAGGCAGCCCCTCGTTCAAGGGGTACATGGGGTATCCCGCCAGCGTCTGCGCCTCGGTGAACAGCGTTGTCGTCCACGGCATACCTTCACCGCATACCAAGCTGGCCGAGGGCGACATCATCTCGCTGGACATCGGCGTGATCTACGGCGGATTTCATGGCGATGCGGCCCGCACCTGGCCCGTGGGCAAGGTCACGGACGAGGCCCGGCGCCTGCTGGAGGTCACGGAGGAATCCCTCAAGCGCGGCATTGCCGCCGTCAAGCTGGGCGGACACCTCAGCGACATCGGTCACGCCGTGCAGACCTACGTGGAGAACCAGGGCTTTTCCGTTGTCCGCGACTACGTGGGACACGGCATCGGCACCAAGATGCACGAAGATCCCCAGATTCCCAACTTCGGCCCATCTGGCCAGGGGCCGCAGTTGCGGGCGGGGATGGTACTGGCCATCGAGCCCATGGTGAACGCCGGGAACTACCCGGTCAAGGTGCTGGACGACGGCTGGACCGTGGTCACCCTGGACGGCTCGCTGTCCGCCCATTTTGAGCATACCGTGGCCCTGACGGAACAGGGCGCGCAGATTCTGACCCTCCCGTGAGGCCCGCCGCAGCCGGAACGGCTGGATAGGACTGGATGGGAGAGGACATAATGATGGGGAGTAGCCCTAACCCGGGGGTGCCCAGGTTGGCGAACCTTTCACTCCTTCCCGGTACCCTGGTCACATCCCGGGCCGGGCGTGACTTTGGGACCCTCTACGTGGTCCTGGAGATCCTGGGGCCCGACCGGGTGGCCGTGGCAGACGGCAGGGTCCGCCACGTCGCCAGACCCAAGGTCAAGAACGTCAGGCACCTGGCCCTGGTGACCGGCCCCTCGACGGAACTGGTCAAGAAGCTGGAGAACCGCCAGGCCCTAACCGATGAGGACCTGCGCAACATTATACAAAGTTACCCCTGTGAGGAGAGGGAGGTCGGAAGACCCCATGGCGAAAGATGATGTGATTGAGGTGGAGGGCACGGTCATTGAGCCCCTGCCCAACGCTATGTTCCGCGTGGAGCTTGCCAACGGGCATAAGGTCCTGGCACACGTCTCCGGCAAGATCCGCATGCACTTCATCCGCATTCTGCCCGGGGACCGGGTGACGGTGGAGCTGTCGCCCTACGACCTGACTCGCGGGCGCATCACCTACCGCTACAAGTAAAGAAACCGCCCATCGGGCCGCCGCTTTACTAATCGCCCGGCACCGTGGTACTATTGATAAGTTGCCGTTGTTTGAAAGGGGGCGAAACCATGAAAGTCCGCCCGTCCGTCAAGAAGATTTGTGAGAAGTGCAAGATCATCAAGCGCCATGGGCACGTGATGGTCATTTGCGAGAACCCCAAGCACAAGCAGAAGCAGGGTTAGCTCTGCTGGGGCTTTCGTCGGGTCGGACTCGCTGTCGGGCGCGGCTGCACAGGCCATCACCGTCCTGTGAGCTCGGCGCGGTGTTGGGGCCCGCTTCTATACGTAATACCTCCAGGAGGTCGATTCCCAAGATGGCTCGTATTGCCGGCGTGGATCTGCCCCGCGATAAGCGCGTCGAGGCGGCTCTCCCGTACATTTACGGTATTGGTTGGGCCACGTCTCGGGAGATCCTGCAGAAGACCGGGATCAACCCCGACACCCGTGTTCGCGACCTGACCGAAGAAGAAGTCAGCAAGCTGCGTGAGACCATCGACAAGGAATATAAGGTCGAGGGCGATCTGCAGCGCGAAGTTCAGCTTAACATCAAGCGCCTCATTGAGATTGGCAGCTACCGCGGTCTGCGTCACCGCCGCGGTCTGCCCACCCGTGGCCAGCGCACCAAGACCAACGCCCGGACCCGCAAGGGGCCGAAGCGCACCGTCGGCGTCAAGCGCAAGGCCACCAAGTAAGGAGGAGGGATTGCCGTGGCGAATCCGCGCCGTACCGCTACCCGTATCAAGCGCAAGGACCGCAAGCACGTTGACCGGGGCATTGCGCACATCAAGTCAACGTTCAACAATACCGTCGTAACCATTACCGACACCGCGGGCAACACCCTCTCCTGGGCAACCGCAGGCGGCATGGGCTTTAAGGGCTCGCGCAAGAGCACGCCCTACGCCGCCCAGACCGCGGCCGACAAGGCCGCCCGGGCTGCCATGGAGTACGGCCTGAAGGAAGTCGAAGTCTTCGTCAAGGGCCCCGGATCCGGCCGCGAGGCCGCCATCCGTTCCCTGCAGGCCGCCGGCCTTGAGGTCAACATGATCAAGGACGTGACTCCCATCCCGCACAACGGCTGCCGGCCGCCCAAGCGCCGGCGCGTCTAGCGTCAATCCATTAGGAGGTGCAGAGCCCTTTGGCTCGTTATACAGGTCCTGACTGCAAGCTCTGCCGCCGCGAGGGTATGAAGCTGTACCTGAAGGGCGAGCGTTGCTATTCTCCCAAGTGCGCCATTGACCGGCGCCCCGTTCCCCCGGGCATGCACGGCCCCAGCCGCAAGAAGCAGTCCGAGTACGGCATCCAGCTCCGTGAGAAGCAGAAGGCCCGCCGCATGTACGGCGTCCTGGAAGGCCAGTTCGAGGACTACTTCGAGCACGCCGACCGCATGAAGGGCGTCACCGGCGAGAACCTGCTGTCGCTGCTGGAGCGCCGCCTGGACAACGTGGTCTACCGCGCCGGCCTGGGCACGTCCCGCACCGAAGCGCGCCAGCTGGTGCGGCACGGCCACTTCACCGTCAACGGCCGCAAAGTCAACATCCCGTCGTTCCAGGTTCGGGCCGGCGACGTCATTGCGGTGCGCGACTCCTCCAAGTCCTCGCCCCGCTTCAAGGAGCTGGCCGAGTACGCGGCTGCGCACACGGCGCCCCAGTGGCTGACGTACGAACCCGAGGCCCTGCGCATCAACGTGCTGCGCGTTCCTCGCCGCGAGGAGATCGACACCCCGGTGCAGGAGCAGATGATCGTCGAACTGTACTCCCGCTAGTTCACCGCGGCAGACTCATGGCTTGTGTATCCGGATTCAGGGGGGTCGTTTGATGATCGAGATGGAAAAACCCCGCATCGAAGTGGTGGAGCTTCTGCCCGACAACTCCTACGGGAAGTTCGTGGTGGAGCCGCTGGAGCGCGGCTATGGCATCACCCTGGGCAACTCGCTGCGGCGGGTGCTGCTGTCCTCGCTGCCCGGGGCCGCCATCACGTCGGTGAAGATCGACGGCGTGCTGCACGAGTTCTCCACGGTTCCCGGGGTGGTTGAGGATACCACCGATATCATTCTCAACCTCAAGGAACTGGCGATTAAGATGCACTCCGAAGAGCCCAAGATCATCCGCATTGAGGCGGAGGGCGAAGGCGTGGTCACCGCCGGCGACATTATCGCCGACGCTGACGTGGAGATTCTCAACCCGGAGCACCCCATCGCCACCCTGGACCGCACCGCGCGCCTCTTCATGGAGATGACCGTGGAGCGCGGACGGGGCTACGTCCCGGCGGACCGCAACAAGAAGCCCGATCAGCCCATCGGCGTCATTGCCGTGGACTCCATCTTCACCCCGGTGCAGCGCGTGAACTACACGGTGGAGGACACCCGGGTAGGCCAGACCACCAACTTCGACCGGCTGGTGGTCGAGGTCTGGACCAACAAGACCATCAAGCCCGACGAGGCTCTGTCCCTCGCCGCCCGCATCCTGAACGAGCACCTGGGCCTGTTCACGTCGCTGACCGGCGACATGGACCAGGTTGAGATCATGGTGGAGAAGGACGAGAACGAGCGCGACCGGCTCATGGAGATGACCATCGAGGAGCTGGATCTGTCCGTTCGGTCCTACAACTGCCTGAAGCGCGCCGGCATCAACACGGTGGCGGAGCTGACCTCCAAGACCGATGAAGAAATGATCAAGGTCCGCAACTTGGGTAAGAAGTCCCTGGAGGAAGTCAAGCAGAAGCTGGGCGCCATCGGCCTTAGCCTGCGCGAATCCGAGGACTAGACCCCGGGCCTACGTGCGAGGTGTGAACCGTGGCCAAGTATGCCAAACTCGGGCGGACTTCCGGGCAGCGCCGGGCCCTCTTCCGGGCCCTGGCCACCGCCCTGTTCCGCGAAGAGAAGATTGAGACCACTGAAGCCAAGGCTCACGAGCTGCGCCCCATCGTCGAGAAGATGATCACCGTGGCCAAGGAGCCTGACCTTCAGGCCAAGCGCCAGGTGCTCTCTTACCTGACCGACGAGGACGTCAGCAAGAAGCTGTTTGACACCATTGCGCCGCGCTATCAGGAGCGGCCGGGCGGCTACACGCGCATCATCAAGGTAGGCCCCCGCCGCGGCGACGCGGCTCCAATGGCAATCATCGAGCTGGTGTAGCCGTGTCCCTACAACCCGGAAGCGAGGTCATCAAAGCGGTGGGGCTCACCCACCGCTATGATGCTACTAGGGAGGACCCGGCGCTGGATCAGGTCAACGTGGCCATCCGGGAAGGTGAGTTTGTCGCTGTCCTCGGCCACAATGGCTCGGGCAAGTCCACCCTGGCCAAGCACGTGAACGCCCTTCTCCTGCCCACCGCCGGCACGGTCTGGGTGGGCGGCTGGGACACGCGCGAGCAACGGTTTCTCTGGGACATCCGGCGGACCGCCGGCATGGTCTTCCAGAACCCGGACAATCAGCTTATCGCCACCACCGTGGAGGAGGACGTGGCCTTTGGGCCGGAGAACCTGGGCATCCCGCCGGCCGAGATCCGGCGGCGGGTGGACGAGGCCCTGGCGGCCGTGGGCATGAAGGACTTCGCCCTGCGGGCTCCGCACCTGCTCTCCGGCGGCCAGAAGCAGCGGGTAGCCATTGCCGGCATTCTGGCCATGCGCCCCCGCGTCATTGTGCTGGACGAGCCCACCGCCATGCTGGATCCCAGCGGCCGCCGTGAGGTGATGCAGACCGTCCAGCGGCTCAACCGGGAGGAAGGGATTACCATCCTCCACATCACCCACCACATGGACGAAGCCGTCCTGGCAGACCGGGTGCTGGTCATGGAGGCCGGTCGCCTGGTGCTGTCCGGCACTCCCCGCGAGGTGTTTTCTCGCGTGGAGGAGGTCAAGGCTCTGGGGCTGGACGTGCCGCAGGTGACGGAACTGGCGGCGCAGCTCCACGCGATGGGCCTACCCGTGCCCAAGGACGTCCTCACGGTGGACGAAATGGTGACCGTGTTATGCCCATCGTCGTCGACAACCTGAGCCACGTCTACAACCCGGACAGCCCGCTGGAGGCGCGCGCCCTGGACCAGGTCAGCCTGGAAATCCGGGACGGCGAGTTCCTGGGGCTGATCGGCAGCACCGGCTCGGGCAAGTCCACCCTGATCCAGCATCTGAACGGCCTGCTGCGGCCGACGTCGGGCAGGGTGCTGGTTGAGGACGTGGAGATCACGCCCACCAGCAAGGGCAGCCTGAAGGACGTCCGCCGGTCGGTGGGGTTGGTCTTTCAGTACCCGGAACATCAGCTCTTCGAAGAGACCGTCCGCAAGGACGTGGGGTTCGGGCCCCGCAACCTGGGCCTGGGCCCGGATGAGGTGGAAGAGCGCGTCCGCGAGGCTGTGGCCATGGTGGGCCTGCCGGACGACGTGCTGGATCGCTCCCCCTTTGAGCTTTCCGGCGGCCAGGTGCGCCGCGTGGCCATTGCCGGCGTGCTGGCCATGCGCCCTAAGGTGCTCATCCTGGATGAACCCACGGCGGGCCTGGACCCGCGGGGGCGGGAGGAGATCCTGGGGCAGGTCCGGCGGCTGCACCGCGATTACGGACTGACCGTGGTGCTGGTCTCGCACTCCATGGAGGACGTTGCCCGGCTGGCGCAGCGCCTGGTGGTGCTGCACGGCGGCCGCGTGGCCCTGGAGGGTACGCCGCGTGAGGTGTTCGCCCATGCGGACGAGCTGACGCGCCTGGGCCTGGGCGTCCCCCAGGTGACCAGTCTGCTGCAGGCCCTGCGGCAGCGCGGTCTCCCCCTGCGGGGAGACGTGCTGACCGTGGAGGAGGCCCGCGACGAACTGGCGCGCTGGCTGACATCCACGGAAGGCGGCGCAAGGGGGGCGGAACGTGCTTAAGGACATCACCCTTGGCCAGTATGTGCCGGGCAGCTCTCCGGTTCACCGCCTGGACCCGCGCACCAAGATCCTGGGCGCTACCGTGTTTGTGGCGGTACTGTTCCTGGCTAAAGGACTGCCGGGCTACCTGGCCGTGACGGCGTTCTCCGTGCTGGTGGTGGCCCTTTCCTCCATCCCGCTCAGCTACCTGCTGCGGGGGCTGCGGCCCCTCCTGTTCCTGCTGGTGCTGACCGTAGGCCTGCAGATTTTCTTGACGCCCGGCACACCCATCTGGCGATGGGGCCCGCTGGTCGCTACCCGTGAGGGCCTCAGCCAGGGCATCTTCCTGAGCTACCGCCTGGTGCTGCTGGTTTTCGTCACCTCGCTGCTAACCCTGACCACCTCGCCCATCGCCCTCACGGACGGGCTGGAACGGCTCCTGCAGCCGTTCAAGCGCCTGGGCGTGCCGGCCCACGAATTGGCCATGATGATGACCATTGCCCTCCGCTTTATCCCCACGCTGCTGGAAGAGGCGGACAAGATCATGAAGGCGCAGATGGCCCGCGGCGCCGACTTTGAATCGGGCAACCCGCTGCAGCGCGCCCGGGGCCTGGTGCCCCTGCTGGTGCCGCTCTTTGTGGGGGCCTTCCACCGCGCCGACGAGCTGGCCATGGCCATGGAGGCCCGCTGCTACCGCGGCGGCGAGGGGCGCACCCGCCTGAAGCAGCTGCGGTTCGCCCCGATCGACGCCGGCGCTCTGGCGGCGGTGGCCCTGCTCACCGCCTCCGTGGTCTGGATGCGCCTGGCGTGGCCCACCGTAAGCTGGCTGGGGCCCCTGGGGGGATAGCCATGGCCGCGGACGCACAGCCCAACGTCTCCCGCAACGTGCGCCTGGTAGTCCAGTATGACGGCACGGACCTGCACGGCTTTCAGCGCCAGAAGGGCGATTTGAGCGTCCAGGAGGCCCTGGAGCGGGCTATCCGCCAGGTCACGGGCGAGGAGGCCCTCCTGGCTGCCGCTGGACGCACGGACGCCGGCGTCCACGCCCTGGGGCAGGTGGTCACCTTCCGCACCGCGGCCCGCCTGCCTCTGGAACGGCTGCCCTGGGCCCTGAACGCCCACCTGCCGTCCTCCATTGTGGTGCAGTCTGCCGCCGAGGTTCCGCCTGACTTTCACGCCCGGTTCAGTGCCCACGCCAAGACCTACCGCTATGCCATCCAGAACAGCCGCTTCCCGGTCCCGCTGGCGGCACGCTACGCCTACCTGTGGCGCGAACCGCTGGATGTGGAGGCCATGGGGAGGGCGGCACGGCACCTGGTAGGGCGCCACGACTTTGCGGCCTTTCGGGCCACGGGCTCGTCGGCCCGCACCACCGTTCGCACGGTTCTGGACTGCCGGGTGGAGGCTGAGCCGCTGGAAGGCACGGATGGCGGCCGTCTGGTGGCCGTTTGGATCACCGCTGACGGCTTCCTATACAACATGGTCCGCATTATGGCAGGCACTCTGCTGGAGGTGGGGGCCGGGCGGCGCGCCCCGGACGACCTGCCCGCTATACTGGCTTCCAGGCAGCGCAGCAGGGCCGGAAAGACCCTGCCGCCGCACGGTTTGTGCCTGGTTCGGGTAGACTATGGAGATTCGCTGGGAACGGCCCCAATGGCTTGACTCAAGGCCGTCATTCCCGTAAAATATTGAATGCTGTATGTCTTCCTGTTCATTGGGGAGGGCATCCCGCCAGGTCAGACCCGCCGCTCCACTAGCCCCGGACCGGAGGCAACGATCCCCTGCGGGCAAGCCAGCGAGTAATGTTGGGAGGATCACCATGGAGCACTCGACCTACGTGGCGAAGCCGTCGGAGATCACCCGCCAGTGGTACGTGGTGGACGCGGAGGGCAAGACCCTCGGCCGTCTGGCAAGCCAGGTGGCGGCCATCCTGCGCGGCAAGCACAAGCCCACGTACACGCCCTTCATCGACACGGGCGATCACGTGATCGTCATCAATGCCGAGAAGGTTCGGCTTACGGGGAAGAAGCCTGAGCAGAAGGTCTACTACCATCACACCGGGTACATCGGCGGACTCAAGTCCACCAGCTACGCCCGGATCATGGCCACCCGGCCGGAGCGGGTCGTGGAGATGGCCGTTAAGGGCATGCTGCCCAAGAACACCCTGGGACGCGCCATGGCGCGGAAGCTCAAGGTCTATCGCGGACCGGAGCACCCCCACGCGGCCCAGAAACCTCAGCCGCTGACCATTGCAGAGTAGGGAGGGGACAGATTTGGCGAAGGCAGCCAAGGAGCTGACTCAGTGCCGCGGCACCGGCCGGCGCAAGGAGTCGGTGGCCCGCGTACGCCTCATCCCGGGCAGCGGCAAGATTGTCGTCAATGACCGCCCGTTTGAGGAGTACTTTCCGCTTCGCACCCTGCAGATGATTATTGAGCAGCCGCTCAAGATCACGGAGACCGTGGGCAAGTATGACGTTCTCGTCAACGTCATCGGCGGCGGCGTTGCCGGCCAGGCAGGCGCCGTGCGGCACGGCATTGCCCGGGCTCTTCTGCAGTTGGATGCTAACTACCGCCTGCCCCTGAAGCAGGCCGGCTTCCTCACCCGCGACCCGCGGATGAAGGAG
>JBLNCQ010000141.1:0-2839 GCA_050260815.1 Bacillota bacterium | reverse complement strand
GGGCAAGACGTGGCATGGCATGCTCCTCCTCCTTAGGAAAAGCATACCACATTAAGAGTCCAATTGCAAGAGTCCTGTGGCACCCTACGCTTTCACAAAGCGAAAAATGGCCAAACTCAAGGGGGCCGCACGCGCTCAGCGTGCGGCCCCTCGTTGCGGACTCTATGAACTCTGGGAGCGGCTGCCGGTCCGAAAGGTGTGACCGGGAGGCAGCAGCGGTGGGCACAGTCTCCGCCGTCTGCAGGGTCAGGTAGCCGCGCACCCGCTTGTAGGCCACAAAGGTGATGGCCGAACTCAGACCCGCCTTGAGCAGGTTGAAGGGGATCACGGCGCCGGTCAGCACGGCCGGGATGGCCTCCTGCGGCACGTTCCAGAGCGGCAGGAAGACATAGTAGTTGGCCACCGCCATGACCGCGGTGGCGGCCAGGCTGCCGGCCACCAGGGAGAGGCCGGCCACCAGGCGGGTCTTGTGCCGCCAGTAGATCGCGGCCGCCACGCCCACCATCACGGCGCCCATAAGGAAGTTGGCCGCCTCACCCACCACCGTGGCCTTGCCCGAGAGCAGCAGGTAGAGCAGGTTCTTGATCAGCTCAATGACCACGCCCGCGGCGGGACCCAGGGCAAAGCCGCCCACCAGCGCCGGAAGCTCGCTGGGGTCATACTTCAGGTACGTGGCGCTGGGCAACAGGGGCACCTCAACGAGCATCAGGCCGAAGGCCAGGGCGGAAAGGACGCCCACGCGGATCAGGTACTGGGTGGACCTGCGCTGCATGATACCATCTCCCGAGGCACCGGACCATCATCAAAAGCCCTGGGGCATGATCCCCAGGGCTTTGCAGACGGCGCACAGCAGACGGACACCCCAAAAGGGGCGCCGCAACAGCTTTGCGACCTTCTTCCATCCAGACTGTACTGTCGGCCCCGGTGTCTCACCGGTGTCCACCGCTTGCGCGGGTCGCGGGCTGGTCCGGACGCGCCTTTTGTTGACGCGCCAGGCATCACCGCCGGTCAGGAATTGGCCCTCCCACCGCCGCTCGGAAGCACCGGCGGAACGAAGCCTCACCTTGCCCTGAAGGTCCGGTATGAAGTTCGATTCTGCTGCAAGTGTATTCGGTAACAAGCTGGCCTGTCAAGCGCCGGTCAGCCGTTCGCCGCGGCGCTGCGCAGTGCGGCGATAGCCGCCGACGCGTCGGGCTGACCGAAGACGGCCGAACCGGCCACCAGCAGGTTCGCGCCCGCGGTCGCCACCAGCGGCGCTGTTTCCACGTTGACGCCGCCGTCTACTTCGATGTCCACGTGCAGCCCTGCATCCGTGATGCGGCGCCGCAGCCTGCGGATCTTCTCGGCAGCGGCCGGGATGAAGCGCTGTCCGCCAAACCCGGGGTTGACGCTCATGACCAGCACCTGATCCAGGTCGCCCAATACGTAGTCCAGCACGTCCAGCGGCGTATGCGGGTTCAGGGCCACGCCGGCCCGGGCTCCCATTTCCTTGATCTGATGGACCACCCGGTGCAGGTGAGCGCAGGCCTCGGCGTGGACGGTGAGCGTGGCGGCCCCGGCCTTGCGGAAGTCTGCCAGGTAGCGCTCCGGCTCCACAATCATCAGGTGCACGTCCATCTCCAACCGGGTGTGGGTCTTCAGGGCCTCCAGGACCAGCGGGCCAAAGGTGATGTTGGGAACAAAGCGCCCGTCCATGACGTCCAGGTGGAGCAGGTCGGCGCCCGCCTCCTCCACCCTCCTGACCTCCTCGGCCAGGCGGCTGAAATCGGCAGACAGCAGCGATGGGGCGATCTTGACCACGGTGTCTCCTCCCACGGGCCGGCCGGTGCCGGCTCCTCTCTCGCAGGCGCACCTGTCACGCAGGCACGCCGCAGCGTCAGTCATACCGGACGGGGGCCGCCAGAATCTCCTCCAGGAACTCCACGTAGCGCCGGTAACGGGCCTCCTGAATGTCGCCGACCTGCACCGCCGCCTTAACGGCACAGTCCGGCTCCTTGTGGTGCAGACAGCTGGGGAAACGGCACTGATTGCCGTACTTCATGAACTCGGGAAAGCAGAGCCACAATTGATCCTTAGGGATGCCCGTCACGTCCAGCAGGCTGAATCCGGGCGTATCCGCCAGGAGGCCGCCGGCCACCGCCAGCAGCTCCACGTGGCGCGTGGTGTGCCGGCCCCGGCCCAGCTTTTGCGACACCTCTCCGGTGCGCAGGGTCAGCCCCGGGGCCAGGGCGTTGACCAGCCGCGACTTGCCCACGCCGCTCTGCCCGGCCAGGACGGAGACGCGGCTTTCCAGCAAGGGCGTCAGGCGGTCCAGTCCCAGGCCGTACTTGGCGGCAATGGGCAGGACGGTGTACCCCACCTGCCGGTACGGCCGGGCAATGGCCTCGGCCTCCTCCGGGGTGATCAGGTCCGCCTTGTTGAGGCAGAGCACCACGCCGATGTCCGACCACTCCGCCAGCACCAGAAAGCGGTCCAGAAGGGGCAGGTTGAGGTCCGGCTCGCGGGCCGTGAAGACGATGATGGCCTGGTCCACGTTGGCGATGGGCGGGCGGATCAGCGCATTCTGCCGCTCCTCAATCCGGACAATGTAACCGCTGCCGTCCGGCTGGGGCTCAAAGAGGACCCAGTCCCCCGTCAGCACCGCGTTCCGCTCCAGGCGAAAGCGGCCGCGCTGGCGGCAGGGCCATTCCCGGTCCCCGGCCTGAACAAAGAAAAGGTTGGAGTGAGAACGAAGAACACGGCCCCGCATGAGGCCGGCCTCCGCCTGACTTCCGTCGCCCATGGTCAAAGGGAAACCTCCCGCCGGCCGGCTGCAGGCAGCCGTCCGAACTGACTTCTC
>JBLNCQ010000140.1:0-16440 GCA_050260815.1 Bacillota bacterium | reverse complement strand
CGGCCAGCGGCGTGGCTCGTGTCAAAGGGTTCGGTGGCGCTGCGGAGCGCGCAGCCGTGGCGATCGAATTCCTCGACGAGCTGCGCCAGGTGCGAGACACGTCGGGAGAGGCGGTCGGTTTTCCAGACCAGGACCATGTTCACTCGGCCCGCGGCGACATCCTCCCGCAGTTTGGCCAGCTGGGGCCGGTCGAGCTTTGCGCCCGAGACGCCCTCATCGGCGTAGACGCCAGCGACAGTCCAGTCCTGCGCCTGGCAGAAGGCGAGGAGCCTTTCCTTCTGGGCCGGGATGGAGTAGCCCTCGCGCGCCTGGTCTTCTGTCGAAACTCTTAAATACGCACCCACAAGTATATTGACCACTCCTATATATGGAAGGGATTGGACAATAAACGCCGAAACAGTCAGGGGGGAGGGGTCAGCCATGGCTTTGGACCAGACTGTAAAAGCGCGGTACGGGCGAAGTTTGGAAACCATGCTCCGGGAGTGGTATGAAGACGAGAAGCTGAGCCTGGCCTCTATTGCGGGCCGTCTGGGCGTATCGAGTCCCACCATCAGGTGGTGGATGAATCGCTATGACATCCATATCCGGACCCCGAAAGAAGCCGGTGCGTACCACACTGGTGAACAGAACCCAGCGTATCACCTGGTGCGCACGCCGGAGCATCGGAAGAAGCTGTCCGACGCCCAAAAGAGGCGTTTCGCGTCGGGTGCTGTCCCGTGGAACACCGGCAGGAAGCTGACCGCTGACCACCGAGAACGTATCGCCGGCGGACTGGATCGGTACTACTCGACACATCATGGTCCAAACGCAGGGAAGACCGGGCGCCATGCTGTGACCTTTGGCCAGGTCCCACCGCCATCAGCGTCTCGCGGACACTTCATCACCGAGCCCGTCAACGGGGTGCGAATCCACGTGCGCAGCATGGCGGAGGCCGTGTTCGCCGGGGTCTGCCTTGCCAATGGGATTGAGGTCGAGTTCGAGCCGCGCACGTTCGACCTGGGCGTTACCACATACACCCCTGATTTCTACCTGCCCAGCCTGAATCTCTATGTCGAGATCAAGGGCATACCGGTGAAGTATTGGGTCGACAAGGCCCATGCGCTTTCTCTGTCGGGGCAGGCGACGCTGGCGGTACTCTCGGAGCTGGAGACCTACGTGCTGTCGGTTAGTCATGGTGGCCACCGCGCCCTGGGGAGCGATGAGGATCTTCCCCCGGAACTGCAGTCCATGTTGCGCCCCTTGTCGGCTACCGAGCTGGAGCAATACCTCCGTGAGCGCGTCTTCGATGCGGGAACCACGGTCGACAGGCTGCGGGATCATGCGCGGGAAATGAAGGAGATCAGGCGCTTGGCGCGTCTCTGAACTCCTGCAACCAGTAGAGACCGGTCTCCTCTAGCCGAATGGCCAGCGCCTCCCGCGAGACTTCAAAATGAGCGGCGAGCTCACCGAAGGCCATCTGGCCGGCGGCCTTCTGCAGGGCCGGGAACGGCATGAGCAGTTCCGCTGCGAATTGATTGGCCTCGCGCTCGTAACGGCCTCGGCTCCCCGGCCGGTGAGCGAAGTACTCCTGGTCGTTCCGATGCAGCATCCAGTGGCCGATCTCATGGGCCAGGGTGAACCGCTGGCGTTGGCGCGGCAACAGGCTGGAGATGATCACATACCAATCGCAGCCGGGCGGCCGGCGCAGGAACCCGTCGACGGACTCCAGGGGCAACATCTCCACGCGCAGCCCCAGGGTGCGGGCGGCCTCCCAGGGATCCACGGGCACGGACAGCTGCGCCTGGCCTATCAGGCGGCGCGCGGCGATGGCGGCAAAGCTCAGCACAGAAACAGCCTCCCCCGAGGTGGTAGAACGAGTGTTCGCCATCGTCGGGGGAGTTCCTTGTGAATAAGCTGTGGACAAGGCTGTTGATAACCAGAGACTAGAACCCGGTAACGTCTTTGACCTTGAAGCTGGTCGCTGCATCCTCCAGGATGGGGGGCCTTGAACTTCCACGTCCCGCCGGGCTCAAGGTTGTTGATGTTCGCCAGGGTGCTGCCGACCTGATTGCCATCTTTGTCATACAGATTGATCTCTACTTGAGCATAGCTGTATTTCTTGTTGGAATTGTTCTTGACCGTGCCGGTGACGTAGCGCATGAAGTCCTCTGAGACCGTGTTGGTTTCAACAACTTCGAGATTCGGCTTCCCCGACTCGACGGGCTTGGTTTCCTGCGTCGACGGCTGGCTGGCCTGCGTGCCCGGCGAGCTGGTCGGAGTGGGGGCGGAGGCACTACCGGACCCGGTCGATGCACCGATGATCATGGCCACCAGCGCCACCGCCATCCAGCCGAAGGCCTGTTTCCTGGAGGCAACAAACAAAGCCTTGCCCCGCACCAGGGCGACACCGGCGATGATGAGTACCGCTAGGCCACCCACGAGAAGAAGAGACGACATGTTTTCACCTCCTCCTTGGAAAGTGTTGCCACACTTCTCCCGAAAGGACCAAGATTCCTGCCAAATCGTCATCGAGCGCCGCGGGCCTGCGACGTCGGGGTGGTTCCCTGTATAGAGGCCAGGTCTACTCCTGGCCCTTTTTCTTTTCCTCGTTCTCCCGCCTCATCCGCTCCTCCAGCTGGAGGATGAGCTCGATGTCTCGCTCGCTCAGCCGCCTCCCGCGGAGGAAGGCGCGGAACTCCTCGTTGGTATGCTGCGCCGGCTTGGGCTTCGCCCCTGGAGGGGTCGGGTCGTCGGTCCGGCCGAGGAGGTAATCCGTAGAAACGCTAAACAGATCGGCAAGCCGTTGCAGCGTTTGATAATCTGGCGAACGGTTGCCAGTCTCATAGTTTGCGATCGTCCCGGAGCCCAGGTTGAGGCGCGCTGCCAGTTCCCTTTGGGAAAGGCCAAGCCTCTCTCTGAGCTCTTTGATTTTCTCGCCGAGAGTGCTCAAACCCATCCCACCTCTCCTCAACTATACACACGAATTGTGAGCGCAAAACCGCCGCTCACGAATTGACAAAGTGCCGCTTGACTGCTTTCAATACGCAAGCTATAATGAGCTTGCGAAACGAAAGCGAGGTGACTTCAAAATGAAAACACTCGCCGAGCTGAGGGCTGCCCACGATCCTCCAATGACCCAACGTGATCTGGCCAAGGCATTAGGAGTCACGCCGGGTGCGGTTGCCAACTGGGAGACGGGAGAGCGGACGCCGAGTCTCGCGATGGCCAAGCGGATCGCTCAACTGTTCGGAGTCGCCGTTGAAGAGATCGCCTTTGTCGGGATTGCCACAGCCGAGCACGAGCAAGCCGCCGCGGCTGGCGGGTAGAGGAGGCACAGCATGTACGAAAACATGACCCCGCAGCAGCGGCTCCGGGCCTACGTCGCCCTCATGCTGCCAGCAATCCGCCGGGCGGCGGCGGAGGGCAAGCTCCCAGCCCCGAAGCCGGCGGCGACTGATGGTGGCGGGCGGGCGGCTGAGTCCAAAGCGGACACCTCCCGGCAGACAGCGTAGCCGGGTCCGCCGTAGACTCCCATTCGACCTGGTCTACAGAGAGGAGGAGGTGACGACCCTGAAGATCGGAGCGCAGTTGCAGGCTGCCCGGGAGCGCTGCGGCAAGCTGCAGCGGGACCTGGGCGCCGAGGTGCATCTGAGCCCCAAGACGGTGTCCGCCATCGAGACCAACCGGCGCCGCGTGCCCCGGGATGTAAAGCCCGCCTACGCGCGGGCTATCGACCAGCCGGAGGCCTACCTGGCCCTGGCGGCGGACGCCAACGGCGGAGTCCTGGTGCCGGCCTGGCTCGACGGTCCGGCGGCCGACCTGAGCCCCGCAGTGGTGGCCGGACGAACGGACGAGGAGATCGCCGAAGCCCAGGCCGCCCGGGCAGAGATCCGGCGGATCATCCTGCGGGCCCGGGCTGGGGAGCCGCTGAACGACCTGGACCGGCAGCGCGTGAAGCGGGCCCTACTGGAGGACTACGACGCTTGGCAGGCCCTGGCCACCGAGATCGCGATCAACGCACGGCTCTGCGGTATCTCACTGGCGGAGCTGGCCACGGAGCACCGGCAGAAGCTCCTGGCCCGGGGATACATGAAAGGACGGAGGTGACTGATGGTGGCTGAGTACGATTGGGTGAAATCCATCCAGGCCAACTCCGGGGCGAAGATCCGGCTCGGAGAGATTCTGGGGCACACCGCTTCGTCTGAGGACGGCGAGACGATCTACGTGCCCACCGCTGATCTGGCCGAGGTCTACGCCATCATGTACATGGCCTACACGGCCGGGCCGGAGGACGTTCGCCAGCTGGTCGACAGCCAGCAAAACTGCGGCGACCGCTGCATTGGCGGGACTCAGCTGGTAAAAGCGGTCATCGAGACCGACGAGGGCATCGAGTTTGCGGCGTTGCCGGAAGCCGACGCCTGGGTGGAGGTAGACATTTGGCACTGACGGAGGCGAATCTGATGGGCTCCATTATCAAGGGCCTTGCGGCCCTGGCGGCACCCCGGCGGGACCCGGCAACCTGGTCCAGCGCGCCGCTGGACCTGACCCGGCCGAACTCCGGCGTGACGCCCGAGGAGCGGGCAGCCCTGATCGGCGCAGGCATGGTGATCGGCGGCCAGCAGCCCGGGCGGGTGATCTCCCTGGAGGACTACCGCTGGCGGCGCCAGTGGTTCGGCGGGAAGTCTCCACGGCCGGCGCCTGGACCCTACGGCTGCATGGACCCGAGGGACTGAGAGGGGGGAGACCGTGGAGACCTACCTGTTTGAGTTCAGCAGCGATCAGGCCAGCGCGGTGCGCGCGGCGCTGAACCTCGACATCCGGGCAAGCCTCGATCGCATCCGCCAGAGCATCAGTGCAGACTTCCTGACGGCCGACGAGCTGCAAATGCAGGTCCGGCTCGACCTCCGCTTCCTGCGCCCGGCTCTGGCGGCGCTCATGCGGATGGCCGAGCAGCAGGCCGACGCACACCTCGCTGAGCTGTCCCAGGTCATGGCGGAGTACCGGGACGCGCTACACGCGCTGCGCGAGAACGAGCGCGAGGTTGCCGCCTGGAACGCCCGGGCGGAGGAAGAGAAAAACCGCCACAGCGCGGCCGCTGTGACGGCTTGAGCGAGGCCCCCGACGGAAGGGACCAATCAAAGGGGCCTCGCCCCCATTGTACACGAAAGGGGGATTCCAGTGAAACTGCTGACCATCACAGTTCGCAACTTCAAGGGGCTCAGGGAGTTCACCCTGGCGCCTGATGGCCGCAACATCAACGTCTTCGGAGACAACGCCGCAGGCAAGACGACCTTGGCCGACGCGTTCATGTGGCTCCTGTTCGACAAGGACTCCAGTAACAGGAAGGACTTCGAGATCAAGACATTGGGCCCCGATGGTCAGCCCATTCACGGCCTGGAGCATGAAGTCGAGGCCATCCTGGACCTGGAGCCCCGGCCGCTGACCCTCCGCAAGGTCTACAAGGAAGTCTGGTCCAAGAAGCGCGGGTCCGCTACGGCCCAGTTCACCGGGCATACCACCGACTACTTCGTTGACGGCGTGCCGGCGACGAAGGCGGAGTACACAAACCGGGTGGCCAGCATCGCTGATGAGGGCGCGTTCCGCCTCCTGACCGATCCTCTGTACTTCAACACTCAGTTGCATTGGCAGAAGCGACGCGAGATCCTGCTGCAGGTATGCGGTGATGTCAGCGACGCTGAGGTCATCGCCAGTTCCCCGGATTTGGCCGGTCTGCCCGAGATCCTGGGCAACCGCACACTGGAGCAGCACCGCAAGGTCATCGCTGCACGGCGCTCTGAGATCAACCAGGAGCTGGACCGCATCCCGGTCCGCATCGACGAGGCGCGGCGATCCATCCCTGAGACTGCCGGCAACGCCACGGTGCTACAGGCGCAGGTCAACAGCCTGCGCGCGCGGCGCCAGGAAATCGAGGCCGAGAGCATCCGCATCCAGTCGGGCGGCGAGGCGGCAGAACTCAACAAGCGCCTCCGGGAGATCGACAGCGCCCTCCTGGACTTGCAGCACCGCCAGCGGGCCCAGATCGATGAGGCCGTGCAGGAGGCCCGGCAGCGGGCAGCAGGCATTGCGCGGGAGGTCGACTCCCGCACCCTCCAGGCGCGCCGCCTGCGGGCCGAGATTGCCGAGGACCAGCTGCAGATCAGCAAGCTGCAGAGCCGGGTGGAGGAGCTGCGCCAGGAGTGGTTCAGCGTCGACGGACAGCAGCCCGTTCTCTCGATCGACGAGGTCTGCCCGACCTGTGGCCAGGATCTCCCGGCCGACCAGGTCACCGCCGCCCGCGAGAAGGCAGCTGCTGACCACAACGCGCGCAAGGCCAAGCGGCTCGAGGAGATCACGGCTGAGGGCAAGCGCCTGGCCGACCAGGTTGCCGCCCTGCAGCAGCGCATCGCCACCAACGCCAAGGCCGCGGAGGCGGCCGAGCAGGCTGCGGTGGACATGCAACGCCAGGCGGCCGAGATCCAGCAGGAGATTGCGAGGCTGCAGGCCAGCACCCCGGCTCCCGAGGCCGACCCGGAGGCGCGCCGACTGCAGGCTGAACGCCAGCAGATCGAGCAGCAACTTCACGAGCTGCAGGAGGGTAACACCGGCGCCAGGTTGCGCATCGCCTCCCGGATGCAGGAGCTGGACGAGCAGATCGCGGCCGTCGAGGCGGACCTCGGGCGCATCGCTCAGCGCGAGCGTGGGCTGAAGCGCATCGAGGAGCTCGAGGCCGACGAGCGGCGCCTCGCCGCCGAGTTCGAGGAGCTGGAGCGGCAGCTCTACCTCACCGAGCAGTTCATCCGGTCGAAGGTGCAGCTGCTGGAGGAGCGCATCAACAGCCGGTTCAAGTTGGCCAGGTTTAAGCTCTTCGAGCAGCAGGTTAACGGCGGGCTGTCCGAGGTCTGCGAGACGACTGTGGGCGGGGTGCCCTACAGCTCCCTGAACAACGGAGCGCGCGTCCAGGTCGGTCTGGACATCATCCGCACGCTGCAGGGCCATTACGGACTGCGGGCGCCGGTCTGGATCGACAACCGCGAGAGCGTCACGACCATCCCGGAGATGGACTGCCAGGTGATCTCGCTCGTCGTGAGCGAGGCGGACAAGTCCCTGCGCGTGGAGCGAGAGGAGGCTGTTCTCAGTGCCTAACACGATTGAGGTCGGCGTCGCTGGCGTCACCTTTGATGGTCGCCAGGCGGTCCTGGCGCAGCTGCACCAGACGCAGGAGTCGGGCGTGGCCCTGGCAGGCCAGCTGCGCCGTGAGTCCGACAACCCCTATGACCCGAACGCCGTGCGCGTGTACGTCGGCGAAAAGCACGTCGGCTACATCCCCAAGGCCCTGGCGGCCCACCTGGCCGCCCGCATGGATGCCGGCGAGGCGCTGCCGGTGGTGCAGGCGCGCATCATCCGCGGCGGCGACGCCAACAAGGTCACGTTCGGTGCCCGGATCCACATCGAGATGCCCGTCAAGGAGGCGGTTGTGAAGTGACGAGTGCAACCCAGGCTCAGAGCCCCCTGGCTCTCATGAAGCGCGACGTGGTTGACGTCGTTGAAGAGAAGGTCCGCGAGTTCCAGCAGTCCGGCCAATTGGCGCTGCCGGCCAACTACTCGGCCGAGAATGCCATGAAGAGCGCCTGGCTGATCCTGCAGACCACGGTTGATAAGGACAAGAGGCCGGTTCTTGAGGTTTGCACCAAAAACAGCATCGCCAACGCCCTGCTCGACATGGTGGTACAGGGCCTGAACCCGGCCAAGCGCCAGTGCTACTTCATCGCCTACGGGAACCAGCTGCTCTGCCAGCGCAGCTACTTCGGCGACATGGCCCTGGTGCAGCGGATCCTGCCGCAGTCGGAGATCTGGTATGGCGTCGTGTACGCCGGTGACCAGTTCGAGTACAGCATCGAGCGCGGCCGCCGGGTCATCACCAAGCACATCCAGGCTCTCGGCAACGTGGCGCCTGACAGAATCGTGGCCGCCTACTGCGTCATCGAGCCCGGCGAGGGCCGGCCGGCGCATACGGAGATCATGACCATCGACCAGATCAAGCGGTCCTGGCTGCAGAGCAAGCAGTACAAAGCGGAAGGCGGCAACACCCCGCACCACAGCTTCACCGACCAGATGTGCTTGCGCACCGTCATCCGCCGCGCCTGCAAGGCCGTCATCAACTCGTCCTCGGACGACTACCTGCTGCTGCAGCACGTCAAGCGGTCCGATGAGGACATGGCGGAGATCGAGGCCGAGGCTGACGCCGCCGAGCACGCCAATGGCGAGATCATCGACGTTGAGCCGGGCGAGTCTGAGGCCGTTGACGAGCTGGTTGACGACGTCGGGGCAACGCCCGACGGGCCCCAGCCGGCCGCCGGGACTCTCGCAGGCGATCTCCGCCGCCCCGGCCCCGGGTTCTAGACATGGACATCCAGATCCAGGTGCTCGCCTCCAGCAGCTCCGGCAACTGCTACGCCGTGACGGACGGCACCACGCCGCTGCTGCTGGAGTGCGGCATCCGGTTCCGTGACATCCAGCAGGGGCTGGGACACAGGGTGACGAGCATGGCCGGCTGCCTCGTCAGCCACGAGCACGGTGACCATGCCAAGGCCGCGGCCGAGATCATGCGCGCCGGCGTGGACGTCTACGCCAGCCAGGGCACCATCGGCGCCCTGGGGCTGACCAGCCACCGGCTGCGGCCCGTCCGGGCCCATCAGAAGTTCCAGCTCGGCACCTGGACCGTGCTGCCTTTCGACATCGTGCACGACGCCGCTGAGCCCCTGGGCTTCCTGCTGGTGAGCGCTGCGGGTCGGGTGCTGTACCTGACGGACACGGCCTACTGCCCATATCGGTTCAACGGACTCACTCACCTGCTCATCGAGGCTAACTTCTCGATGGACATCATCCGCGAGAACGTCGCCAGCGGTGCCATTCCCTTGAGTCACAAAAACCGCGTGATCAGGTCCCACATGAGCATCGAGCGGGTGCTGGACATGCTCCGGGCCAACGACCTCAGCCGGGTGCGGGAGATCTGGTTGCTCCACATGAGTGCCCAGAGCGGAGACGAGGCCGCATTCCGGCGACGGGTGCAAGAGGCGACAGGTAAGCCGACTTTCGTGGCGCAGGAGGGCCTGCGATGACCAACGTTCTGCCGGGTATGAAGTTCGGACGCCTCACAGTGACCAGCGAAGCGCCCCGATCGCGCTCCGGAAGGCGGGCCTTCCTGTGCACATGCGATTGCGGCAGGGAAACGGTAGTCGAGATACAGAGCCTTCGGAGCGGCAATACGACCAGCTGCGGGTGCTACCAGTTCGAAGTGGCAAGGGCCGTCAATACGACACACGGCATGACCGGCTCGCGCCTATGGAACACGTGGCGCGCAATGAGGGAGCGGTGCCTGAATCCGAACAGCGTCAGTTACCCGCGCTATGGCGGCCGAGGGATCACCCTTTACGCCGAATGGCGTTCGTTCTCGGCATTCAAGGAATGGGCGCTCGCAAACGGTTACCGCGACGGGTTGACCATCGACCGCATCGACAACAACGGGCCTTACAGCCCCCAGAACTGCCGATGGGCGACATGGGACGAGCAGCAGAACAACCGCCGGAACAACCACATGTTGACCATTCGTGGCGCCACGAAGTCCGTGGCCCAGTGGTCGCGGATGAGCGGAGTGCCCTACCGGACCCTGCTGAGTAGGATCGTCACTGGATGGTCGCCAGAAGATGCCGTCTTCACGCCGGTTGGAGCGGTCAAGACCGGGCCTAAGCCCCGTTCAGTCCGAGCTTTCTGACGTCACAGACCCGGGAGGAGAACCCCATGAGCAGACCCACCGGAGGCCGAACCACGGATCCCTCTGACCGCCGCCTGACGGCCGGCTTGGTCGTGTTCCTCGGCCTCCTTTTCCTTGTGTTCGTGGCGTACAAGCCCGAGCGCGTTGAGGCCATCGATTCCCGGGCCCAGGCGGACGCCACCCTGACCCGGCTGCGCCAGCTCCGGGAGCAGATGGACGACCTGGCCAGCCGGCTGGAGGAGGACCGCGCCGCCCTGGAGCTGCGCGAGCGGGCGCTGACCCGAGCACGCGCGGCCGGCACCCCGGACTGGGTGGTCGAGCGGGCCTGGGATCAGGCGCACGAGGCTGGACTCGACCCAGTGATGGTGCTCCAGTTGATCGAGGTCGAGAGCGGCTGGGACGCCGACCTGGTGCACCGCAACTCTGATGGCTCCGTCGATCGGGGCCTGATGCAGCTCAACAGCGGCACCTGGCCCTGGCTGGCTGCGCACGTCGGCCTCAAGCACGCGGACCCGTTGGATCCCGAGGACAACCTGGCCATGGGTACCTGGTACCTGGCGTACCTGCTGCGACGCTACGGAAGCGAGGAGGCGGCCTTGACCGCCTACAACCGCGGCGAGCAGGGGCTGGAGTGGCACATCGCAAGCCGGGGCACCGCCCGGAGCAGCTACAGCACCGCAGTTTTGGGAGAGGAGAGATAACCGTGTTCATAAAGCTCACCGGAGTCGATTCGGACGACAGGCCATACCCAATATTCGTCAACCCCACCCATGTCGATATGGTGCGGCCCTTCCGGACCGGCTCCTTCGTGGGGTTCGTCGGGAGCCCGGCCATCCGGGTGCAGGAGCAGATCGACGAGGTCATGGCCCTGCTGCAGGGGGCGGAGGTGCGCCATGCCTGACGTGATGATACCGCGTGACGCCACGCCGGCGTTCCTCGCTTCCATTGCGAGGCAGACGGGCAGACGTCCCGAGTGTTCCGTCTGCGGCAAGCCGGTCGATCCAGGAGGCCGTGTCGATCACTTCTTCCCCTACTACAGCGAGAAGAACAGGTGCAGAGCGTGCCTGGAGGGAGAGGAAACCCATGCCTGAGGAACGCGCAGTTCTCTTCGGCCTCCGCCTGGCGGCAGCGAGACACGCGTCGGGCCTTACACAGGAGGACCTGGCCACGGCCCTGGGCGTCGCCCGGGCGACGGTGGCGCATTGGGAGATCGGGCGGCGGGTGCCGGACGCCCTGACGCTTGCCGACATAGCGGCGGCTTTGGGGGCCAACACCGACGCGCTATTGGGAATGGAGGTGCGGCATGACTGACCGCACGTGCGTGATCATGGACGTCGACGGCGAGCCCGTCAAGGTTCAGACGGAGCCCGGGCGCGAGCTCAGCGCGGAGACGCGGGAGGCCCTGGCGGGTATGGCCCGGGCCGCCCGTGCCAAGGCCAAGGAGCTGAGCCAGGAGCGCATCCAAGCCGTGCTGGGCATGCCAGCGGGCGACACCAATTACGCCGGCGGGCTCATGCGGCTTACGGACGAAGAGCTCCGATATTGCTGGGACCACGAGTACCGCAAGAGCGGGCTAAAGCAGATCGCCCGAGAGATCAAACGTCGGCTGGACCCTACGCGGAGGGCGCAGTCATGACCCAGGAGCAGATGACCCTCAACTTGGGCGGCTGGCCACGCGACCAGGCCCGGGCCACGCCACTCGCCGAGGCCAAGCAAGAGTCCTGCGGCAGTTGCCGCTTCTTTGAGCCAGAGCTGAAGCCACTCAGCAGGAAGCCGGAAGGATACTGCCTGCGAGACTACAACCGCCCGCGGCTGACCTCGGACGAGCCCTGCAGCCGGTGGCGGCCGCATACCGACGAGACAAGCCTGAGTGCTGGGAGGCCACAACATGAGCGGTGACGCAGCTATCCTCCGGTACCCGGGCTCGAAGTGGCGCCTGGCCCGGTGGATCGCCGCCAACCTCCCGAAGCACACGAGCTACGTCGAGCCCTACTTTGGCAGCGGTGCCGTGTTCTTTACGAAGGCGCCCAGCCACGTCGAGACCATCAACGACATCGACGGCCAGGTGGTCAACCTGTTCCGGCAGGTGCGGGAGCGGGCGTCCGAGCTTGCTGACCTGGTCGAGACGACCCCTTGGGCCCGCGAGGAGTACGACCTCTCTCAGGAGCCGGCAGACGACGACCTGGAGGCAGCGCGGAGGTTCCTCGCCCGGTGTTGGATGGCCTACGGGGCCACCACAGACCGCCGTACCGGCTGGCGCAACGACGTCCAGGGCCACCAGGGGAGCACCTGCGCTCGGGTCTGGAAGCGGTTGCCCAACCGGATCATGGCCGTCGCAGACCGACTGCGCGACGCCCAGATCGAGAACCGCCCCGCCCTGGAGGTCATCCAGCGCCACCGCTACCCGGACGTCCTGATCTACGCCGACCCGCCCTACCCCCTGCGGGCCCGGAGCGGCCGGCGCCTATACAAGCACGAGATGACGGAGCAGGACCACGCCGAGCTCCTGGAGGTCCTCGACCAGCACCCGGGGCCGGTGGTGCTGAGCGGCTACGCCAACCCGCTATACGATGAGCGGCTGGCTCACTGGGGACGGAAGACGGCCCGGGCCACAGCTCAAGGAGGGCTGCGGCGGGAGGAGGTCCTCTGGCTCAATCCCATAGCCGTCGAGCGGCTGGGCGGTACGCAAATAGTCCTTGACGCGTGAGGAGGATTCCAATGACTGAAGAGATCAAGGCCACATTTGCTGAGTGGGCCATCCTGGAACTTATGGGCCACCGCCGCCTGGCCGGCCACGTGACCGAGCAGGAGATCGCCGGAGCCAGCTTCATCCGAATCGACGTACCCGGCGTCGACGCCACCGTGGCCACCCAGTTCTACGCCCCTGTGGCCATCTACGCCATCACCCCCACCACCGAGGAGGTCGCCCGGGCTGTGGCCAGCGCCAACCAGCCGGAACCAGTGACCAGGTGGGAGCTGACCGCGCTGCTCACGACCCACACCACGGCAGGGGCAGCGGCCAGGTCCTACGGCGACGACGATGATGACGAGGATGAGGGGTACGAGCCAGAAGACCCGGACGACCCGGACAATGACCGGTACGATGGCTTCTAGCCCGCGTTCTGAACGCGTTTTGAACGGAAGGAGCTGAGCCACGGTGTTGGCGCGGCCAAGTGCTTATCTGACGCTGGAAAAACCCGTTCGCAAACCCTGGCGTACATCCGCTGCCGAAGCGGCCGCCGGCGTGGCCAGCTGGTGGGACCGCCTGGCGGACCGCATGATGTCGGACGGCCTGGCGTGGCGGGTGTTGCTCGTGGTCCTCTGGCTGATCACGATCCTCTGTGCATACAACGTCGGGCTCAACGCGGGCTAGGGGAGGCAGGACCAGGTGGCCTGGATCGAATCACACGAGTCACTGCGGGACCATCCGAAGACAAAGCGGGCTGCGCGCCTGCTCGGCGTCAGCATCCCGACCATGATCGGTCACCTGCACCTCCTCTGGTGGTGGACCACGGAGTACGCCGAGGACGGTGACCTTAGCCGCTACGACGCAGCTGACATCGCCGACGCCATGGGATGGGACGGTGACCCCGACCAGCTCATCCACGCTCTGCTCAGCTGCGGGCCAGGCGGGGCCACCGGGTTCTTGGAGCGCAAGGACGGCCGCCTGGTCGTTCATGACTGGGCCCAATACGCCGGTAGGCTCATCGCAGCGCGCGAGGACGGTCGCAAGGGCAACCACGAACGCTGGCACGTGCAGCGTGGGATCTCGGACCCGAATTGCCGGTACTGTCGCCCCGAAATCGGGGGCGATATCGGGGGCGATTCCCGACCCGAGTCGCTACGCGAATCCACCAAACCAAACCTAACCAAACCAGACATACCGAACCAACCTGACGATGATGACGCGCGCGCGCGCGAGGACGCACCACCTGACGAGCGGGCTGACGACACCCCGGCCAGGCGCCAGGTCGTAGAGCACTACTGCCGGTCCACGGGACGAACGCCCTTCACCGTCAGCGATGATGACCTGAGGGACATCGAGTCCGCCCTGGAGATCACCGGCGGGGATCCGGCCCCACTCATAGCCGGCATGGACGCCTTGTTGGAACGCCGAAAGCGAGGACCCAAGCGCAATGAGCCCATCGCGTCGTTTGCCTACTTCCTGCGCACCTTCCAGCGCCAAGCGCCGGCCGACATCATCGCCGCAGCCAGGGACAGTCCCAGCGGCAAGGGACGATCACCAACGAACGGGGGTGTGAAGCATGGAACTCGGGGAGGAGCTGCTGGTCCATACGATGACGGCGAGTACGCCGGCGTCTTCGGAGACCAGCAGTGAGCGCGTGTATTGCCCGCATTGTGGCGAGGACAAGACTCCCTACCAGCGGCAGTTGGGCAGGAGGGTCTTCACGATTGATCCCGAGTGCCGGTGCGACCGTGAGGCCAGGGACAAGGCCATCGCCGAGGAGGAAGCACGCCGACGGGAGGAGGACCTCCGCCAGCGGATCGAGCAATCCGGCCTGCCGGCCAGGTACCAGCGGGCCACCTTCGAGGCCTTTGAGCCGGCCAGGGGCACGGAGAAGGCGGTGGCCATCTGCCGCGAGTACGCCGCGTCCTTCGCCCGGGGCGTCGAGGACGGCCTTCTGGTGCGCGGACCCAAGGGAGCGGGGAAAACGCACCTGGCAGCGGCCGTGGCTCTGAGCCTGTTGCAGAGCGGGTTTCGGGTAGCCTTCTGGAACGTCCCGCTGGTGCTGGACGAAATCCGTTCCAGCTTTGGCGCTAGGAGTGACAAGGAGGAACGGGCCTCGGAGATCATGGAGCGGGCCCGCCGGGCCGACCTCCTGATTCTGGACGACATCGGCACCGAGAAGCCATCGGAGTGGGTGGTCGAGCGCCTCTACCTGGTCGTCGAGATGCGGTACCAGGACCTGAAGCCGCTGATCGTGACCACCAACGCCAGCATGAAAGAGCTGGAGGAGGCGCTGTCTCCCAAGACCGTCTCGCGCCTGGTCGAAATGTGCCGCGGCGTCAGCCTGGAGGCGTCGGACTACCGCGCTCGGCGCATCAGGGGGCGGTGACGAAATGCGCCTGCAACCGCATCCGCCCGTGTGCGTCGCCTGCGGCAACACCGGGATCCTGATCGACCACGAGTACATCGACGACGAGATCGTCAGGGACGCATCCGGCAGGGTGCTGCTCCCCTGGGAGGTCTTCGACATCAGCCCCGAGCGCCGGCGGGCCATGGTGGCGGCGAAGGAGCTCAGCGTCCAGCCAATCACCATCGCCCAGCCCATTGCCTACCCTGACAGATTCTGCAAATTGTGTGACGCGGGCCGGGAGAGGGAGCACCAGGCGCTGGCGAACACGCCGCCGGCGCCCAAGAAACCAACGCGAACAAGGAAAAACCTGGAGGGTGAGAGAGATGCCAGCTAAGTTTCTTGAGTCTCCAGAGGCACAGGAGATCGCGGAGAGGCTGATTTCGCAGTATCACGAACATCTGCTCGAAGCCAAGATCGCCTACGCTAAGCGCTATGGCACCTGGACTTCAAAGGGCCAGACAGTTCTGGGGCGGGCGGTGAAGGTCAGCGAGCGTGACAAGCTATTCCATGGCTACGACTTCCTGGTCATCGTCAACGCCGATGAATGGCTGCGGCTGACGCCGGAGCAGCGCGTCGCCCTTGTTGACCATGAGCTCTGCCACTGCCAGCGCGCCGTGAATGCGGACGGCGACTACGTCGAGACCAAGGACGGCAAGCCGGTATGGACCATCGCCGGACACCCGGTCGAGGAGTTCCCGGAGATCGTCGACCGCCACGGCGCCTGGGACGCGAACCTGAAGCTCCTGGCCAAGAAGCTGAAACGGATTACAGTGGAGGCCCAGGCCACGCTGGACGACTACGACGAGAGCGGCCAGATCGCCGCCGGCTCGGCGGTGCCTGTTGATGCCGCGGAGCCCGGGGAGTCGATGGTGGCGGAAGGCAGCGAGGCCGACGAGGACGAGGTTGCCGCAGGTCCGCTCTACCGCCGGTATTACTGCTTGAAGTGTCGGAAGCGGGTTGAAGCGCGTGAGGTCGTGACCTTTGAACAGGGTAAGCCCATCCATCGGCGGGATGACGGGACAGAGTGCGACGACCCGGTGTTCGTGGCCCTGCCCGGAGAGCCCGACCCGGACCTTGAAGCCCTGGCCGGCGCAATGGACCACGCGCGGGCCGCCAGCTAGGAGGCTGCCATGCCCACGAGTGCAGCCGACATGGCAGCAAAGCGGGCACGACGCAAGGACGCAGGCCTCTGCACCGAATGCGACACGCCACGCCTCCCTGGCCACTCTGTCTGCCAGCGGCACTTCGACATGAGGCGGCGCCGGCTGCAAGAGTTCAACGGTCGGCGCCAGGCGAGGCGGCTCTGCTACTGCGGGGCAAGGGCAGAGCCCGGGCGGGACCGGTGCGCTGCGTGCCTCAACATCGAGCGGCGGCGGCAGATCATGCGGTACGTAGACCATCGCCGGGCGGGCATGTGCCTGATCTGCGGCCGGCAGCGGCCACGGCCAGGCAAGGCAACCTGCAAGCCATGCGCCCGGGACCAGCACGCCTTTTATGTGCGGCGAAGAGACAGGCGGCTCCGGGAAGCCGCGGCGAAACTGCGGCGCGGGCAGCTGGTCAGGGTGCTGGGAGATCCGCTGCTACAAGTGA
>JBLNCQ010000139.1:0-9070 GCA_050260815.1 Bacillota bacterium | reverse complement strand
CGCACCAATGAACGCGTCAGCGGCCTGTACGACAGCATGCATCCGGCCGTGCTCCGCCTGGTGGCGGACGTCATTCGGGCCGGGCGCGCCGCCGGGCGCTGGGTGGGCATGTGCGGTGAGTTGGCGGGTGACCCCCTGGCGGTGCCGATCCTCCTCGGCCTTGGCCTGGAGGAGTTCAGCATGAGCCCGCCGGCCTTGCCTCGGGTCAAGGAAGTCCTGCGCTCCCTCACCCTGCCCGAAGCCCAGGCGGTCGCACAGGAGGCCCTGCACCAGCCGGACGCGCAGGCGGTGCGGCGTCTCATTCGCGAGCGCTTCCCCCAGACGGCCGGATAGTCCCGCTTACGTCCCTCACCAAACATCAAGAGGCAGGAGCGTCAAGTATATGACAAGGAAGCGCATTCTTGTTGCCTGCGGCACAGCCATCGCCACCTCCACCGTAGTGGCTGAGAAGATCGAAGAAATGTTGAAGCGCCGCGGCTTTACGAACTTCACGGTGGACCGCTGCAAGGCCATCGAGGCTTCGCTGCGGGCCGCGGACTATGACCTGATCGTGACCACCACGCCCATCCGCAACGCCGGCGATACGCCGGTGATCCGCACGGTCAGCTTCCTCTCAGGGGTGGGTATGGACCGGGACATCAATGAAATCGTGCGCCGGCTGGGCTGGTCGTAACCGGCCCGGGCCGCAGGAGGGTGGGATGGTTGTCGTTCTCCCGAACCGTCAAGGAGGAGCTGGCCCGGGCGGCGCCCGACAAAAGCTGCTGCCAGGTGGCTGAGCTGGCCGGGCTGATCCGGGCCGCCGGCACCCTGGAGATTGCCGGCCGCGCCGTGGAGTTCGGGCTGGGCGCCACTCCGTCGGCCGCTCGGGATGAGCGCCTTCATGTCTGGGTGGAGACGGGTCAGGCTCCGGTGGCCCGGAAGCTGATTCAACTGGGGAAGGCCGTGCTGCGGGTCAACCCGGAGGTGCTGGTACGCAAGCAGCGCCGCCTTCGCCGTTCCCGTTCGTTCAGCGTGGCGCTGGCGTCCCTTCAGCCGCGGGAGGACCTGGTCCGCCTGGGCGTCCTGACACCGGACGGCGGTCTGCGCCAGGACATCCCGGAGGAACTGACGTCGCGCGGCTGCTGCCGCAGGGCCTATCTGCGCGGACTCTTCCTGGGGTCGGGCTCGGTGAACGACCCGGGCCGAAGCCACCACCTGGAGATGGTCCTGCGGGATTCCAACCTGGCCGACCAGGTCGTCCAGCTTCTCTTCAGCCTGGGGGTCATGGTCCGGGTCACCGCCCGGCGCGGCGAGATAGTGCTGTATTTGAAGGAGGCGGACCAGATCGGCCGGCTGCTGGGCCTGATGGGCGCCCACCAGGCGCTCCTGGCCTATGAGAATGTGCTGGCCCTGAAGACCGTCAAGAACCGCGTGAACCGGCTGGTGAACGCGGAGACGGCCAACCTGGAAAAGACCGTGGACGCCGCGGTCCGCCAGATCGAAGACGTCAAACTGATCCGGCGGCGCCTGGGGCTGCAGCACCTGCCGCCCTCCCTGCGCGAGCTGGCCGAGTTGCGGCTGAAGCATCCGGAGGCCAGCCTCAAAGAGCTGGGCCTGCTCTGCGACCCGCCCGTCGGCAAGTCGGGCGTTGCCCACCGCCTGCGCCGGCTTGAGGTGCTGGCCGGAGAACTTAGAGGAGAAACTGCCAAGACGTCGAAACGCACCAGATAGATTTTCCGGGGACAGGCGGCCTTGCTCCAGGTAATGGGACCTTGGACGGCCGCCCCGGTTATGTTAAAATTGCTTGTTGTAGTGCAACTTCCTGAGCGAGGCGCCACGGAACAAAGCATGGAGCTGGTAAGTGATGGAATCCCAGGCCCTGAAAGCCAGGGTGCCGACGGTCTCCCTTTTCTCAGAGATCGAGAAGGACCTGCCTCGCGCTGAACAGCATATTGAGGAATCCCTGGCCAGCCGGGACCCGCTTCTGGTGGAAATCAGCACGCACCTTCTGAAGGCCGGAGGGAAGAGACTCCGGCCGGCCCTGGTGATGCTGGCCGCCAAGACCCACCGCTATGACCTGAACAGGGTGCTGCCCGCGGCCACTGCCGTGGAGATGATCCACATGGCCACCCTGGTGCATGATGATGTGGTGGACCACTCCTCCCTGAGGCGGGGCCGGCCCACCGTCAACGCCAAGTGGTCGGACGGCTACTCCGTGCTGGTGGGGGACTACCTCTTCGCCAGGGCCTTTCAGATGCTGGCCGACACCGGGGACAACCGTCTGGTCCGCGTCATGGCCGATGTGGTGTTCCAGATGAGCACCGGCGAGATCCAACAGGCGGCCACCGCCTTCAAGGCGGATCAGACCGTCGACGACTACTACGACCGTATTGCCAAAAAGACCGCCATCTTCATTTCCCAGGCCTGCCACATGGGCGGCCTGGTCTCCGACGCTCCGGCGTCCCAGGTGGAAGCCCTTACCGAGTATGGCTACGGGCTTGGCATGGGGTTTCAGATCATCGATGACATCCTGGACTTCACGGCCAGTGCGTCCGCGCTGGGCAAGCCCATCGGGTCCGACCTGAGGGCGGGCATTCTGACGCTGCCGGTGCTGCACGCGCTGGGCACGTCGCCGCGGGCCGCCAGCCTGAGGAAGATGATTGAGAGCCGCGCCGTCGGCGACGCCGAGGCGCGGGAGGCCAGTGACATCGTGCGCGAGAACGGGTCGCTGGAACACGCCTATCAGACCGCTCGCAGCTTCATTCAGAAGGCTAAGGACCGTTTATCCGAATTGCCCCCGGGCCCCGCCGTCACCAACCTGGCGGTTGTGGCGGACTTTGTGGTGGACCGGGCGTTCTAGGGACGCGCTGGAGCCCCTGGAGAGGCCCGCACCCACGCAGGAAGAGGGTGTGCCATGCGAAACCCCAAGATCCCCGAGGCTGCGATCAAGAGGCTTCCTGTGTACCTCCGCATTTTGGGCGACTTGATAGGGGAAGAAGTGGAGATTGTGTCCTCCGCCGACCTGGCGGGGCGCACCGGGTTTTCTCCGGAACAGATTCGCAAGGACCTGGCCTACTTTGGGGCCTTCGGGACGCGCGGCGTCGGCTACGACACGGAAATCCTGTCCCGGCGCATCAAGCGCATCCTGGGTCTGCACAAGGGCGTGAACGCCGTGCTGGTGGGCGCCGGCAACCTGGGCACCGCCCTGGCGCGCTACAGCCTGGCCAAGCACAAGGATGTTCGCATCGTAGCTATCTTCGACAACGATTGGGACAAGATCGGCAAGGAGATCCAGGGCGTGGAGATTCAGCCCTTGGACGACCTCTGCACCAAGTGCCACGAGCTCAACGTGCGCATCGGCATCATCACCGTGCCGGCGCCGGAGGCGCAGTCGGTGGCGGATGTGCTGGTGCGGGCGGGGATCGAGGCCATTCTCAACTTCTCCCCCAGCAAGCTGAAGGTCCCCCCGGGAGTCTATGTGCAGAACATCGACCTGACCATTGAGCTGCAGAGCCTGGCCTACTACACGTCCATGGGCGTTGAGCCCGACCTGGACGTGGAAATGGATGGGGATGACGAGAAGTAGCTTGAGGCTTGTGTCGCGATGGCGCTCTGTAGACCCGGCCCCCCAGGGGCCGGGTTGTGTTTTGCTGCCCACTGCTACCCCTATCAAGAGGGCCCGTCACTCGAACATGCCGGTTCTGTCGATCCTGGTCCTGGCGGATACCTGGATGTCTGCACTACGGAACTTCTCGGGCCACCTGTCCGGATTCCAGTCATAGGGGTCGGCGATGCGCATGTATTCGCCAAGGTGGAAGACGTCGGCCCCCGATTTCTGGGCCACGGATATTGCGTACATCGCCTCCTCCCTGACCTGGTCCGCCCATTTGGTCTCGAACTCGGCCATCAGTTCCGCGGGAATGGCCAGCCCCAACTGGTCGTTTTCTTAGATTTGCCCGCGCACCTTCAGCTCCAGGCGGATGTGGGCCTGACCCTCGTCCCACCAGGCTCCCGTAGTTCTGCGGCCGACTTTCTGGGCGCGTACCGTGACACTCCGATCTCCCGTCTTGAGTGCGAAACTGCCATCTCGCGCCAGGCCTCGGGCCATCATCAGTCCACGAGCCTCTCCCCCCGACAACTCGGCGCTCAGACGTCCTCGGGCAAACAGACCAAAGCCCTCCAGGCGGAACTGCCCGTCAGCAAGGGTAACCCGGGGGATCTCGGCGGCCTGGGCGGGCATGAGCAGGTCGTGGCGTACCCGCCAGATGGGCATACTTTCCGTGGACTCCGGGGTGGGCTTGGCGCTGAAGAAGGTATGGAAATACATGGCCGGGGTTAACTCTCCACGTGCGGGAGCCTCCAGGATCGCCCGGGGGTTCTGGGCCAGCGAGACCACAGCCCTGCGGTTGATGACGGCGTAGCGCTGCAGGCCGTCGATCACCGGGTCGATTCCCTGCCTGGCCATCTTCTCCCCGATGACGATCACCTGGAGGTGGCCCAGGTAGAGGTGGCGCGATACCATCTTGTTGATCTGCGCCAGGGCATCCCAGGGAGTGGCGCCGACGGCCGTGATGGACACGTACTGCTCCTGTGGTGAGGCCGGTGACTGGCCGCGGGCAAAGGTCAGGGCCTGGGGCCGCGGCATCTGAGCCGTGCACTGGACCTGCCCCTCCGGGGTGAGGTCAAAGCCCACGCCCAGGACAAAAGCGCGGTTTTCTATCTCCTCCAGATTCCAGCAGCCGGTCAGGAAGACCACGGCCAGGATGGCGGCGGTGAACAGCGCCACCCACCTAACTGGATTGGGCAACTTTGTCCGCCCTCCTCCTCAGGAGAATGATCAGCAGGCCGAGCAGGGGGAGAAGGCCAACGGATAGCGCCACGCCGACCAGGACGACGTTTACGACCAACTGTTGCCCGACATGCGGGTCGGGGATCAGCATGGCCCCAACCGCCACGACCACTGCAACACCGACCGCGGCGGCCTTGTAACTCCGCACGCCAAAGATCTGTTTGACGCCGGTTGCAGAAATGAACAGATTCAACATGAAGAGCTTCATAACAGCCACCACCCACACGACCCCGAAGAACAGGGAGTATCGCGAGAGGAAGGTGAGGGGCTGCGGCATCCGCAGCACCTGGGAGTACTCGAAGGTGGGGTACGCCGTCAGGCGTATGGGCTCAGGCCCAAAGACCCCCAGGGTGAAAAGAAGCAGCGCTACGGCCGGCAGGTAGCCCAAGGGGCCGAGCAGGCGTATGATCCACTGAAATGCGGTCAGGTGGGGGAACCGCTGGGCCATCTTGACGGACAGGGTGACAAGCCCGACCGCCAGGACGAAGCCGAGGGCGCTGAGCAGGGGGGAGGCCTCACGGCCAAATGCGACCAGCATCTTCGGACCCACGATGATGCCGTAGGCGACTGTGGCGCGGAACCGCTGAAAAGCTCCAGCGCCGCTTGCGATAGGTCCCGAACGGTGCTGGTCTGAGCCGCCGCCAGCACGCCCTGCCGCCAGTCATGCAGTTCCGGACGGGTTTCCGGGTGAGCCCTGGACCAGTCCGCCAGGGGCTGCATGATCTGGCCGGCGATCTTCTGCAGATCTACAAGGCCGCTGGCAAAGACAATGGCGGCGTCCCTCCCGGCGACCTCCAGGCGCTGCAGCTTGACGGTATCCGGTGAGCCGAAGGCGTCCCGGATGACCTGAAGATTGTCTTCCAGGGACTTGTGCCACTCGTACTCGTTCTGCCCGGACTGGCCGGGCGAGCCGGACAGTCGGGACCGGGAAGGGGCCTCCTCTGTGTCCTTCTTGGCGGCCTTCCGCCGCCTTCCGAACAGTCCCACGCTGGCCACCTCCTGCCTAGTGTCACTGTCGCAGCGCGGTCCTATACCGGCGCGTTCCTCCACCGACAGGACCCGCCTGTACAGGAATGGCGTTTATCAGCGTGGAACTTGTCACTTGAATCTGCTAAACTTGAAATAACAACTTGATCAGGGAGGACGCCTCTTCCCATGATCTCTTTTCTCCGCTCCCTTAGCCCCATCGACATCCTGGCCGCGGTGGTAGACATTGGCGTGGTGGCCTACGTGCTCTACCGCCTTTTCCTGTTGATCCAGGGCACCCGCGCCATTCAGCTTCTCAAGGGCGTCATCGTCCTGGTGGCGGCCACCTTTGTCAGCCAGTGGCTGGGCCTCAAGACGGTCTACTGGCTGCTGGGCAAGATCATGCTGGGCCTGGCCGTGGCCCTGCCCATCGTGTTCCAGCCGGAACTGCGGCGCGCCCTGGAGCAGTTGGGCCGCGGGCGCCTCTTCCGTCCGGAAACGGACCAGGCCCTTGACGAGGATCAGGCCCTGGTCATCAAAGAAGTGCTGCGGGCCGTGGAGCAGCTCTCCAAGAACAAGATCGGCGCCCTGATTGTGCTGGAGCGCGAGACCGGCCTGAACGACTACGTGGAGACAGGCATCCGGATTGAAGGAGTTGTGTCGTCCGAGTTCCTTATCAACATTTTTATCCCCAACACGCCCCTGCACGACGGCGCCGTGATCATCCGCGGGGGCCGGGTGCTGGCGGCGGGGTGCTTTCTGCCCCTGACCGAGGCCCAGGGCCTGTCCACCGAACTGGGCAGCCGGCACCGCTCCGCCCTGGGCATTACCGAGCACTCCGACGCCGTGGTGGTGGTGGTGTCCGAGGAGACCGGCATCGTCTCGCTGGCCAATGCCGGCAAGCTCATCCGCCACGTGGAGACGAAAACACTGGAGGAGATGCTGACAGCCCTCTTGAAGCCCAAGGGGCTGGGCATCCGCCTCTTTAACCGGGGGGCAGAGTCCTAGTGGATCGTTGGCTGGAACGGGATCTCACCCTCAAAATCGTCGCCCTGCTTCTGGCTGTGTCCCTGTGGCTCTATGTCAGCACGGACCAGAGCCAGCAGTCGCGGAAGACCTTTGACGCCGTCCGCCCCGCCGTGACCAGTCTGCCCGCATCCATGACCTTGCTTGATCCGGAAACGCTGCCCCCCGTCCGCGTGACCGTGGAGGGCAGCGCCCTGGCCGTGGGCAAGGTGCGCAGCACGGACATCCACGCCACGCTCTCCCTGAAGGACGCCAAGCCGGGTCTGGTTCCGGCCGCCGTGGACGTGACCGTGCCGGACGGCGTGCGCCTGGTGGACGTCTACCCGCAGTTCATCAGCGTGCAGGTGGAGCCGCGCAAGACCGCCCGCGTCCCGGTGCAGATCAAGCAGGTGGGCGACCTGGGCACCGACTATCAGGTGCTGGGACTGACCCCCGCCGACACCAGCGTGGTGGTGGAGGGGCCCGCCTCGCGCGTGGACCAGGTCAACTCCGTATTCGGGCCCGTCAGCCTGTCGGGCGTGACACCCGAACGGCAGGATCCGGGCGATTTCAGCCTGGACCGCACCGCCAACCTGGGAGCCCTGGACAGCAAGGGGCAGCAGGTGCCCGGCGTCACCATCACGCCCAGCGCCCTGCCCGTCACCGTGGCCGTCCGCCGCCTGCCGCCGGGCATTGACGTGCCCGTGGAGGCGCGCGTGACCGGCCAGCCCGCCCCCGGCTACCGGGTGGGCGAGATCACCGTGACCCCCAAGACCGTCAAGGTCCGGGCCACCAGCCCCGACGCGCTGAGCGCCATTGGCTCCGCCTTCACCCAGCCCGTGGACATCAAGGGAGCCAGCGCCGACGTCAGCCGGGAGATCGGGCTGCAGCTTCCGGCCGGGGCGGAAATAATCCAGCCGCAGACCGTGATTGTAACCGTCCGCATCGAAGCGGACATGCTGACGAAGACCTATGAGGCCGTGCCCATCAGCGTGAGGAACATGGCGAACGGCCTCAAGGCCACCGCCGCGCCCACCTCCGTGACGCTGAAGCTGGAGGGGCCGCGGCAGGTGATGACGGAACTGCAGCTTGCCGACGTTGCCGTCTACGCCAGCGCCCAGGGCCTGGACGCCGGCGACTACCAGCTATCACTCCAGGTGGCCGCGCCGCAGGGCGTCCGCGTGGTGGACATGAGCCCGCGCATCGCCTCCGTCACGCTGGAGGCGGCGGCGCAGGAGCAGGCCGCCAGCGCCAGCCGCTGACGGTGGGCACATTGGGCGCGTTCCGCTGGCGACCATGCATAGACTATCGGGGGACCGGCCGTGCCGGGCGGCGTTTGCAGCGCCGTCGGGCCACACCGGCCCCCTCTGTACGTCGCGTCTTGTGCGTGAACATCTTTGAGAGGGGCGACTCCATTGAGCCGCATGTTTGGAACGGACGGCGTGCGCGGCATTGCCAACAGCCATGAGCTTTCTCCGGAGCTGGCCTACCGCCTGGGGCGGGCCGGCGCCTATCTTCTGACGCAGGAGGCGACCGCCCAGGGACAGGGGCGCCCGCGGCTGGTCATTGGCATGGACACGCGCGCCTCCGGCGAGATGCTGGAGGCGGCCCTGGTGGCCGGCATCTGCTCCGTGGGGGTGGACGCCGTTCGCGTCGGCGTAGTGACCACGCCCGCCGTGGCCTTCCTGATCTCGGCCCTTCAGGCTCAGGGTGGCGTGATGATCTCCGCCTCCCACAACCCGGCCGAGTACAACGGCATCAAGTTCTTCAGCGCGTCCGGCTACAAGCTGCCGGACGCGGTGGAGGACCAGTTGGAGGACCTGGTGCGGTCCGAGGAGGACACCCTGCCCCGTCCCACCGGCGGCGCCGTGGGGCGCGCGGTGGACCGTCCCGACGCCGCGGAGGCCTACGTGGCCCATGTGGTGTCCACCGTGGCGGCAGAGGATGGAGACAGGCCCTGGCAGGGGCTGAAAATCGTGGTAGACTGCGCCAACGGCGCCTCCTACCGGCTGGCGCCGGAGGTCTACCGCCGCCTGGGGGCGGAGGTCATCGTCATGGCCGACAGCCCCGACGGCGTGAACATCAACGTGCACTGCGGCTCCACGCACCCGGAGGGCATGCAGGAGGCGGTGCGGCGCCATGGCGCCCACCTGGGCATCGCCCACGACGGCGACGCCGACCGCGTCATCCTGGCCGACGAGAAGGGTGAACTGGTGGACGGCGACCACGTGCTGGCCCTCTGCGGCCTGCACCTGCTTCGGGCAGGCAAGC
>JBLNCQ010000138.1:0-4426 GCA_050260815.1 Bacillota bacterium | reverse complement strand
CGGGCAGCCTCAGCAGTACCACGGCCACCCCAACCACCAGGCCCAGGCTCAACAGGGCCGTGGCGATGACGGGCACCAGAGCCAGCCTCTCGTCGACCTGCCGGACGGGCTGAACCGCCAGCGGGTCAAGGGCGTCCCCCCGCTCCAGGTGCCTGTATTTGACGCCCTCCCCGCGGCCCAGGAACCCGGAGCGGTTCCCCCACCACATGGCCGTAGCCGAGGAGACGGCGAATACGAGCAATGTGCCGATGACTTCGCGCTCCGCCTGGCGGGCCCAGGCGGTGCCGCCCAGGATTTCCTCGGGCAAGGCTCTGCTGTAGGCGCGGAAGCCGCCGACGGTTAGCACGGCTGCCCCCAGGGCCACCAGCCAGGGCCCCGCACGCCGGGCGATGGACCTCCACCCCGCTGGTGCGAGTCCAAGCCAACCCTGCAGGCCGCCGAAGGCCAGGGTCAGCGCCAGCGCGGCGTAGAGACCCACCTCGTCCGGCGCGCCGCCGCTCAGGTGGTCCGCCAGGGCCCACCCGGGCGTGGCCCAGAGCCATAGTGTGACGGCACCGGCTCCGAGGGCCGCCCGGTGCGTCTGCTTCATGGGGCCGCCTCCTGTTCATGTGAAAACCGGGACAGGAACTCAAAAGGAGGGGCGCGCCGGGACGCGCTCCTCCTTCCTGACCGAAAGTTTAGGCCACAGACCCGACTTCCCGCGGGTCCTTGACGAGGATGGCCCCCTTGGCGCAGACCTCTTCGCATTCGCGGCAACCCACGCAGGACATGGGCTTGACCAGGACGGCGGTGCCGAACATGGCTCCGTCGCCGTCCAGTTCCAGGCATTCCCAGGGGCAGATGTCCACACAGAAGTTGCAGCCGGTGCAGAGGTCCCGATCCACCACGGGCTTGGGCCAGTCCTGCCGCTTGGCGATGCGCGGCTGGTACTCGCCGAACTGGTCGGCAATGGACAGCGCCGGGCAGACGCGGGCGCAGGCGCCGCAGTCGATGCACAGCTCCGGGTCAATGGTGTGCTGGACCTTGCGCTCGCCGGTGATGGCCTCCGTGGGACAGACGTTGATGCAGGCGGTGCAGCCGATGCACTTCTCGTCGATATAGTGGGCCACGGGTCAAACCCCCTTTCCCCTGCGGACCGGGCGGTTCTAGTGCGTGACGCGGACGGCGGCGGTGGAAGACGGCTGCCGGGCGTCGTCCCGTTCGGAAAGAAGCTGGGCCAGGTGTCGCCGGCGCTGCGCGTCCAGCAGTTCCGGCCGACCGGCGGCGTCCAGGGCCGGACGCAGGTTATCAGGGTTCAGGTGCAGTACCTCCGTGCCGCGGCGGCTGAGGGCCCGGGCGGTGTCGGCCCGGCGCCTGAGCAGCACCAGAGCGGCCTGCACCGGCACATCACCGTCGCCAGCCGCCGCCAGCCGGGCCTGCAGTGAGCAGGCAACGGCCAGGGCCGCGGTCTCGGACCGCTCCAGCCTGCGGCGAACGGCTGCCTGACGGCCGTAGTTGGGCATGGCGTCAAACCGGCAGTAGGTTATGGCGTGGGGCCCTACCGCCACGTAGCCGCCGGGAGCGGGCACCAGGCGGAAGTCAGGCCCCAGGGATTTGAGCTGGCGGCGGGCCTCGGCCCGGGCCGCCTCGGCCTGCGCCTGGGTCAGGGTCATGGCGGCAACAATGCCCGCCAGAGCGATGCCCATGGTGCTAAACATGCGCAGAATGTGAAGCCCGGTTGTGGCGTAGGCGCGAAAGAGGGTGCCCGAGACAAGGGCCAGAAGGCCGAGAAGGATCAGATTGCCGGTCATGGGGCACCCCCTGACGGACTACTTCAGTCCCATGAGGTAGCGGACCAGAAGCTGCCGCTCCTCCGGGGTCATCTGGATGGTGGGCATGAAGGTCTGCGGCAGGTTGACGGCGCCGGACACGGGAACGTCCAGCAGCGCCGTGCTCGTCGCGGTGGCGCCGGTGTTGGCCGTCCCGCCCGCGGCAGTTCCGCCCGAGCCGGCCGCCGGAGTGACCACCGGGCCGCTGTAGTTCGACCAGTAGATGGGGGCGCGCTTCTGCGCCTCGCTCATGGCCTTGGGGTTCTCGATCCAACTGTAGAGGAATGCCTCGTCCACGCCCCAGGAGCCGATCTTGGAGAGGTCGGGGCCCACCTTGCCGCCCTTGTTGCCGATGGTGTGGCAGCCCACGCAGCCCTTGGCGGTGAACAGGTCCTGCGCCTGCTTGTTTTCATCCGGCGTCAGGCCGGCGGCGTCAAGAAACTTGAACTTGCTGGGGTCGTCCGTGGGCTTGGGGGTGGCCGGGTTCACCTTGGGCAGTTCCTGGGCCACCTGGCTCCAGTCGCCCATCATGATGAAGTAGGCCACGGCCTGCACCTGCTGCTCATCCAGGGGGCCGCCGTTTTCCTTGGCCCAGGCGGGCATGCGCGTATAGGACGCCCAGGCCCACTGGTCCTGGCCGCTGGCATCCTTCACCGCTTTGCCCTGGTCGTCCCGGACCCGCACCTTGACCCAGTGGGGGTCGGTGGTGCCGGGCCGGCCGCCTCGGACCGTGGTGACGATCATGTCATAGGTGTTCTTGTTGTTCTCCGGCTCGCCCTGAAGATCGGGGCGGTTCAGGGGCTTGCCGATGTGGCCCTCACCCTGGGGCCCGTGGCAGGTCACACAGTACTGGGCGAAGACCGTGGCGCCCTGGGTGATGGTGCGTTCGACATCATCGCGGGTGGCGGCGGCTTTGCGGGCCGGTTCCCGGATGGCGCCCAGCAGCAGCACCGCTACCACGGCCCAGGAAAGGACCAGCACCGCCAAGTACTTCTGTTTGTTGCGCAAGGTTTCCGGCTCCTTTCCCTGGTCTCATTGCCTGACGGCCTGCGGCCCTCCCATCCCTAGCGCTCCCGGTTGATCCACCGGTCGACGAAGGTCAGGGCGGCCATGGTGCCGATGAACAGGAGGAAGACCAGGAGAAGCTCCACTGCTTCGGAGACTTCAATTCCGGTGATCATCTGGTTGCCTCCCGAATCAGACCTTGGTGAGCTGGCTGGGGTCGTAGCGCTCACGCTGGTGGATCTTGCCCGTGTCAACGATGACGTCGCCGTTGGGGGCGATGGTCATCTCCATATAGTCCATGGGGCGCGGCGCCGGACCGGCGATGTTCTGGCCCGAGCGTTCGTAAATGGAACCGTGGCAGGGGCAGTGGAAGTGGTCCTCGTCGGGAGCCCAGGGCACGGTGCAGCCCAGGTGGGGGCACTTCCAGTAGAGGGCTATCATGCCTTCGGGCAGGTGAGACACGTAGAACTTCCCATCGCGCACCTTGACGGGCGGGCTGCCCACGGGGAAGTCGGTTACCTTGCCGGCGTTGACCTTGCCGCCGAAGCCGGATACCTTGGACGGCCAGAACATGGCCAGGGCGCCCACGCCCAACTGGGCGAAGAACAGGGCGATGGTGCTGAAGGCGCCGCGGCGAAGCAGGTCCCGACGGGTGATGCCTTCGCCGGCCCAGGGTCCGTCAACGGGTTGGGCCTTGGCCGGGGCCGGGCGAGTCTTGGCGGGAGCGGCCTTCGCCTGGGCGGCGTTGCCCTTGTCTCTGGTCGCCGCCGCCTGGCTCTCGGCGCCGGGCTGGGGAGTCAGTTGTTCCTCGTTGCTGCTCATTGTCCGGGGTCACCTCTCTGCCTGGGGTCAGATGCCGATGGGCGGCGTGATCAGCCACGGCCACATGAGGGCCATGGAGTGGCCGCGGAAGGCGGTGCCGATGATGGTCAGCAGGACAAAGGAGGCGATGAAGAAGCTGTACATGGCAATCATCAGTTCACGGGTGTTGGCCTGGTAACGCCGCTTGACGATCTGCCACAGCAGGTACGGGATCAGCACCATCAGCAGGGTGGGGATGAAGATCTCGCCGATGGCCACGGTCAGCGGCGTGCGTCCGAACAGGTACAGGAACAGGGGCTTGATGCCGTGGGACAGGCCGTGCGGGTTCATCCAGTGGACGCCGGGCGACACGGCCAGCTTCTCGCCGGTCTCCAGCACCAGGGTGGTGGCCTTTTCCACCGGGACGATGAATTCGTCCACGATGATCAGGCCCAACTCCCAGATAGCGGTGTAGATGGCCGAGAAGATGGTGATGCGCACACCGTGACCGGTGGAGAACCAGTAGCCGCTGCCCCTCCGGTCGGTGTCGATGTAGGGGATGGCCGCCAGCAGCGCCAGCACGGCCGTGGGCACAATGACGCCGGCCAGGGACGGGTGCATGTGCAGGAGCAGTTCCTGCAGGCCCAGGAAGTACCAGGGGGCCTTGGAGGGGTTGGGCGTCAGCTCCGGGTTGGCCAGGTTCCGCAGCGGCGCGTTGACCAGCAGGGACATCACACTCAGGCTGAAGATGAAGAACAGGGCGGCGATGGCTTCAATGCTGACCAGGTGCGGCCAGACGAAGACCATCTCCT
>JBLNCQ010000137.1:0-3057 GCA_050260815.1 Bacillota bacterium | reverse complement strand
CGCCAGCGTCCTGGCGGAGCAGGGTCTGGAGGTGACAGGGGTCACGGAGGCGGCCAAGCCGCAGCCGTCTACCCAGATCATCGTGCACCGGTCCGACGCCGCGGCTCTGCAGAAAGTGATGAGCCTCTTCCCGAGCGCCCAACTGGCCGTTCAGCCGCCGCCCCCCGGCCAGGAGGCCGGCATGGTGATCATCCTGGGCCAGGACCTGGGCCAGGAAGCGCGGCAGAGCAGCGCCGCCCGTGGGTAGGGTCCGCCACGCCGCTTCCTGATCCACAGCCGGTGTCCTCACGTGCGACGCTCACGTGCGACGCCCCGAAGCCGCCCTCAGAAGGGCGGCTTTCCTCTTGCCTACTCCTGCTCCCAGGAGCGGTACTGCACGGCCTCGGCCACGTGCCTGGGAAGCACCGCCGCCTCTCCGTCCAGGTCGGCGATGGTGCGGGCCACGCGTGCCGTGCGGTCATAGCCGCGCCAGGTGAGCTTTAGCCGCCGGGCCGCCGCGTCCAGCATGGTCTCCGCCTCAGGGGACATGCGGCTGAGACGCCACAGCAGCCGCCCCGGCACCTGAGCGTTGAAGCGAAACCCGTGGGGCCGCAGCCTGCTCTCCTGACGCAGGCGGGCCTCCGTGACTCGAGACCGCACAGCGGCTGAGGTCTCCGCCTGGGCGGCGGCGGCTGCCTCCGAGGCCCCTGCTTCGCGGGTTGCCGCATCCGGGGCCGTTGCCTCCGGGAACTGCCAGGCTGCTGGCGGCGACTGGGGTGCCTGGCGCGGCACGTGCAGGTGCAGGTCCAGCCGGTCCAGCAGGGGCCCGGACACGCGCGCCCGGTACTGGCGCAGCGCTCCGGCGGAGCAGGCGCAGGCGTGCTCGGCGTCGCCCAGCCAGCCGCAGGCGCAGGGGTTCATGGCCGCCACCAGCATGGTCTGAGCCGGGAAGGTGACGCTGACGCCGCCGCGCACCACGGTGACGCGAGCCTCCTCCAGCGGCTGGCGCAGGGCCTCCAGGGCGTCGCGCCGGAACTCCGGCAGCTCATCCAGGAAAAGCACGCCGTGGTGTGCCAGACTCACCTCGCCGGGGCGCGGGGGGTGCCCGCCGCCCACCAGGGCGCTGGCCGAGATGTTGTGGTGCGGGGCCCGAAAGGGTCGCGCCGACAGCAGACCAAGGCGCCCGTCCAGCAGGCCGGCCACGCTGTGGATGCGGCTGGCCTCCAGGGCTTCCTCCGGCGTCAGCGGTGGCAGGATGGTGGCCAGACGGCGCGCCAGCATGGTCTTGCCGGATCCGGGAGGGCCCACCAGCAGCAGGTTGTGCCCGCCCGCGGCGGCTACCTCCAGGGCCCGTTTGGCCGCCGACTGCCCACGCACGTCCGCCAGGTCCAGCCCTTCGTCCAGCCCCAAGGACGCGAAGCCCGCCTCACCCGGGAAGAGCGATGCGGCGCCAGCGGGGGCGAGCGTCGGCCCTGCGAGAGAGCCGTCCCCCCTGAGCCAGACCGCCACCTGGGCCAGGTGCGCGGCGGCATGGACGGTCAGCCCCGGCACCTGACGGGCCTCGCCCGCGTTAGCCGCCGGAACCAGCAGTTCCGATACGTCGTCGCGGCCCCCGGACAGGCGGCGCCGCCAGGACAGAGCCCAGGACAGCACGCCGCGGACCGGCCTCACGGACCCGTCCAGGGCCAGCTCTCCCGCCACCGCCAGCCGGCGCAGCCGGCCCTCGGGCATCTGGCCCGTGGCCACCAGCAGGCCCAGGGCGATGGGGAGATCAAAGTGAGGACCTTCCTTGCGCACGTGCGCGGGCGCCAGGTTCACGGTGATGCGGCGGTTGGGATACTCGAGCCCGCTGTTGCGCAGGGCGGCGCGCACCCGCTCTCGGGCCTCGCTGACAGCCGCGTCCGGCAGGCCGACAAGGGAAAGCCCGGGCAGCCCCGGCGACACATCCACCTCCACCTCAACCGAACAGCTTTCTATTCCCTGGAGCGCGAAGCTTGTCACCCGCGCCATCACCGGCACCACCCCCAAACGTGGTCCTCTCACTTCGTTCCGCGTGGTCCGGTCACCTTCGCGGCATGCCTTCCGCCGATTGCGATGTGCCGCCGCTCCGGAGGCAATGGGAAAGGGCCCGGCAGCTCTGGCTGCCGGGCCCTGTCGCAAAGGGACGAACGATTGTGGGGCTGGCCGGGGCCCTCTCGGACGAGTGCAGAGAACTCAGGCGGAAAACGCGTCCCGGAACCACTCCAGGAACGGCGGGTCCTGCCGGGCGTCCACCGCCACCACGTCAAAACGGCAGGGCGGCTGCCCCAGGCGGTGGTCCTGCAGGTACCAGTCCGCCAGGCGAAGCAGCCTGGCCTGCTTGGAACGGGACACCGCCTCGGCGGACGTGCCGAACAGCGACGAGCGCCTCGTCTTCACCTCAACGAACACCAGCGTGTCGCCGTCCCAGGCCACCACGTCCAGTTCGCCCAGGGCGCAGCGGTAGTTCCGGTCCACCAGACGGCAGCCCCGCTCAGTCAGCAAGGCCGCGGCCAGGTCCTCGCCCTTCCTGCCCAGGGCCTGTCGCGGCGTGGGCCGCGCAACGCCCGGCGTCGCCCGGTCGGGCGACGGCCCCTTACCCTGCGGCATGGTCCGCGCCTCCTACATCCGGATGAGCCACGCCGGCAAAGGTGAGCCGGTGGATGGGCGAGGGTCCCAGCCGCCGCAGGGCGTCCCAGTGGGCGCGGCAGCTGTAGCCCTTGTGCTCGGCAAAGCCGTAGCCGGGGTAAAGCCCGTCCATCTCCACCATCAGGCGGTCGCGCGTCACCTTGGCGATGATGGAGGCCGCGGCAATCGAGGCGGACAGCGCGTCGCCGTGGATGATGGGCGTCTGCGGCAGGCTTTCCCCGGGCAGGCGCACCGCGTCCAGCAGCAGGTGTTGGGGCGTCAGAAGGGCGCCGGCCGGGCTGGCCAGGCGGCGCAGGGCCAGGCGCATGGCCTCGTAGGTGGCCTGTAGAATGTTGATCTCGTCGATGCGCCGATGGTCCACCAGCCCCACGCCCACGGCCAGGGCCTGGGCGCGGATCTGGACGTACAGTA
>JBLNCQ010000136.1:0-4518 GCA_050260815.1 Bacillota bacterium | reverse complement strand
CACCCTGGAAGAGGGCTATCGCCTGATTGACCAGATCAAGAGCTTTGGCGACCCGGTGTTTGTCATCACCGGCGGCGACCCCATGATGCGCAAGGACCTGCCGGACATCATCCGCTACGCCGTGTCCAAGGGACTGCGCACCTCGCTCACGCCCAGCGCCACCAAGATGGTCACCCGGGAGCGTCTGCAGCGGGTCAAGGACGCGGGCGTTCTGCGCCTGGCCGTCAGCCTGGACGGATCCACCGCCGAGATCCATGACGCCTTCCGCCAGATCCCCGGCACCTTTGACCGCACCATGCAGATCATCCGCGACATCCGCGAGGTGGACCTGTCCTTCCAGATCAACACCACGATCTCGCGCTACAACCTGCGCGACCTTCCCAACATGCTGGAGCTGGTCCGCAATTCGGGCGCCGTGCAGTGGAGCCTCTTCTTCCTGGTGCCCACGGGCCGCGGCCACGCCGAGGACATGATCACGCCCGAACAGCACGAGCAGGTCTTCCATTGGCTCTACGATCTGTCCAGGAAGGAGCCCTTCGATATTAAGTCGACCGCCGCCCAGATGTACCGGCGCGTGGTCATCCAACGCGAGCGCGAGGCGCAGGAGGCGGCGTCGGCCCTGCCCAAGGCTGCCGGGGCCGAAGGTTTCGCGCCGCCGGACCCGCACTACGACATGCCCGTCACCGTGGCCGGCGCCGGCTTCCAGTACAAGGACGGGCTCAACCGCCCCGTCAAGGGCGTGAACGACGGCAATGGGTTCGTCTTCATCTCGCACACCGGCGACGTCTGCCCCAGCGGCTTCCTGCCCCTGGTGGCGGGCAACGTCCGCCAGGAGAGCCTGGTGGACATCTATCGCAGCGCGCCGCTCTTCAAGGAACTGCGGGACCCCAGCCTGCTGAAGGGCAAGTGCGGCCGATGCGAATTCAAGATTGTCTGCGGCGGCCACCGCGGCCGGGCTTACGCGCTTACCGGCGACTACCTGGAGACCGACCCCGCCTGCGCCTTTGAGCCCTAGACCGGAGTCCCCGGGCAACAGCAGAGGCTGCGCCGGAGCAACATCCCCGGCGCAGCCTTCTGTGCTATAATGACGAGCGATCAGGCTGTCCATTCTGCGAGGAGCGTGTTGTGCATGAAACGGGAACAGGTTGCCCGCATGATTGACCATACCGTCCTGAAGCCTGCAGCCACCGCGACCGACATCGACCGCCTCTGCCAGGAAGCCCGCGACAACCGCTTTGGCGCCGTGTGTGTCAACCCGGTGCATGTGCCCCGGGCCGCCGCCGCCCTCCAGGGGACGAGCGTGGCCGTGGCCACCGTCATTGGTTTTCCGCTGGGGGCCAACCAGCCGGAGACCAAGGCTGCCGAATCCCGCCTGGCCCTGAAGCAGGGGGCCGCTGAACTGGACATGGTCATCAACATCGGTGCCCTGAAGGGCGGCGACCTGGACCTGGTGGAGCGGGACATCCGGGCCGTGGTGAGCGAGGCTCGCGCCGTGCCGGGGACCCTGGTCAAGGTGATCATTGAGACCTGCTTCCTGACCGACGAGGAGAAGCGCACCGCCTGCCGTCTGGCTCAGAAGGCGGGAGCGGATTTCGTCAAGACCTCCACCGGCTTCGGTACCGGCGGCGCCACCGTGGAGGACGTCCGCCTGATGCGTGAGACCGTTGGCCCTAACATGGGCGTCAAGGCCTCCGGCGGCGTGCGCACGGCGCAGGACGCGCTGGCCATGATCGAGGCCGGGGCCACCCGCCTGGGCACCAGCGCCGGCATCGCCATCGTCAGCGGCCTGGCCGGCTGAGATGTCGCTCTACAAGCCGGAAGCCCTGGTCCTGCGCGTCCGTGATTTCGGCGAGGCGGACAAGATCCTGACCCTGCTCTGCCGTGAGGAGGGCAAGGTACAGGCGGTGGCCAAAGGGGCGCGGCGCCCCCGCAACCGCCTGGCAGGCGTGTCGCAGCCTTTCACCCACTGTCGCCTGCTGCTGTTCCGCGGCCGTTCGCTGGACACGGTTAGCCAGGCGGAGCTGATTGACTCCTTCGGCGGCCTGCAGGCCGACCTGGTGCCCATGGCCTACGCCAGCTACATGGCGGAACTCGCCGATGAGCTCATCCGGGATACCGATCCCCACCCCGGTGCCTTCCTGCTCTTGCTGGCCAGCCAGCACCTGCTGGCGGCGGGCGCCTCACCCGAGCCGGTGGTGCACTCCTTTGAACTGCGCCTTCTGGGCGAGCTGGGGTATCGCCCCAGCCTGGAGGCCTGCGTGCACTGCGGCGGTCCCTTGAGCGGCTTGCGCGTCCGCTTCAGCCCCAACGCGGGCGGCGCGCTGTGCACCAACTGTCTGGGGGAGGACGAGTCCGGGACCGTCATCAGCCGGGGCACCGTGGAGGCCATGCGCCACCTGCTGACCGCGGACCTGACCCGGGTCCACCTGCTGCACACCGAGCCGGACATGGCCCGGGAGATGACCGAGGCGCTTCGCTTCTACATTGCCTACCGCCTGGACCGCAGGCTCAAGTCCCTGGACTTCCTCGATCTGGTGCGTGACCAGCCATCCTCCGGGATGCGCTGATGCAAGGGGGTGTGACTGAGATGGATGAACGGTTGGAAAAGCTAGACTCCGTCATGGCCCGCGCCGGCGTGGGCGCCGCGGCCGCAAGGGAAGCCCTGGAGGCATCCAACTGGGATGTGGTGGAGGCCCTGGTGTACCTGGATCGGAAGTCCCACCCCGAGGGGCCCACCTGGCAGGAGCGCCTGGAGGTTGAGGCTGGCGACCTGGCGGAAAAGGTCAAGTCTCTGATTCGCGAGGGCAACGTTCGCAGTGTGAGGATCCGGAACGACAGGGGCGTGCTCCTGGAGATTCCGGTGACCGTGGGCGCCATTGGCGCTGTCATCCTGCCGGAAGTGGCCCTGCTGGGGGCTCTGGCGGCCATGGCCGGCGTCTTCACCATTGAAATCGAGAGGTCGGGGGGTGAGCCCTGGCGCCTGGGCCGCGACAAGGAGAACCCCGCGCCGTAGCTGACTTCTTTGAGATTTTGGCCAATGGGCCTTGCCGCGTAAACTCCGCCCTTCGGGAAAGGATTCGAGCCCTGGAAGGCGAATGCTTTTCAGTTGAGGAGGGGAACGCACACGGACCAGAGGCGCGTTCTGTACGCCGTCTCCGACTCCACGGGGGAAACCGCGGAACGCCTGGCGCGGGCCGCGCTGGCACATTTCGCTGCCCGGACCATCGACATACGGACGCGGGCCATGGTCGACACGCCTGAAGTGGTGGACCGGGTGCTGGCCGAGGCCGACGCCGGCTCCAGTGTCATCGCCTACACGTTCGTCTCCTCGGACCTGCGCGGCTACATGCGGCGGCGGGCGCAAGAGGCGGGCGTCCAGGCGGTGGACCTCATGGGCCACCTGATGGAGGCGCTGGAGTGGCTGCTTCAGGAGCGGCCCAAGATGCTCCCGGGCCTGAGGCCTCTGCTCGACAACGATTACCTGCAGCGCGTCGAGGCCGTGGAGTTTGCCGTGGCCCTGGACGACGGCCGCGACCTGGGCCGTCTGGACAAGGCCGATGTGGTCCTCATTGGCGTTTCCCGCAGTTCCAAGACCCCGGTTTCCCTGTACCTGGCTCACCGGCGGCTGAAGGTGGCGAACGTGCCTCTGGTTCCGGAGGTGGCGCCGCCGCCGCAGCTTTTTCGACTGCCGGCGCGTCGCGTCATCGGCCTGACGGTGAGCCCGCAGAAGTTGCACGACATCCGGGAGGAACGGATGCGAACCCTGGGCCTCAAGGGAGACGCCAACTACGCCAGGAAGGAGCGCATCCTGGAGGAGTTGGCGTACGCTGATGCCATCTTCCGGAAGTTGGGTTGTCCGGTCATCGACGCCACCAACCAGGCGGTGGAGGAGACGGCCGTCAGGGTTCTCGAGATTATCGATAGGGGGACTCGTAATGGCGACGACTAAGAAGTACGTCTACCTGTTCGAGGAAGGCAACGCCAAGATGCGCAGCCTCCTCGGCGGCAAGGGCGCGAACCTGGCTGAAATGACCAACATTGGTCTGCCGGTGCCGCCCAGCTTCACCATCACAACCGAATGCTGTATTGACTACAACAACCTCGGCAAGGAATTTCCCCAAGGCCTCGAGCCCGTGATTCTGGACAGCGTCAAGGTCCTGGAGAAGAAGCTCGGCAAGACCTTCGGGGGCCAGGAAGCTCCCCTGCTCTTCTCGGTCCGTTCCGGCGCTCCCATTTCCATGCCCGGCATGATGGACACCATCCTGAACCTGGGCCTGAACGACACCACCGTCCTTGGCCACGCCAAGGCCACCAACAACGAGCGGTTCGCCTGGGACTGCTACCGCCGCCTGATTCAGATGTTCGGCAACGTGGTCATGGGCCTGGAACACCGGCAGTTTGAGGAGATCCTGGAGCACCACAAGGAGAAGGCCGGGGTCCACTATGACTATGAGCTGAGCGTCACCGCCCTGCAGGACCTGGTCAAGGATTACAAGAGCCTGGTGAAGCGCTCCACCG
>JBLNCQ010000135.1:0-15780 GCA_050260815.1 Bacillota bacterium | reverse complement strand
GGCAGGCCGGGCGGGGAGCCCCTGCCGCCGGAACAGTTGGCGGAGGTGCCGTCGCTGGTGAACCTGCCGGTGGACGAGGCCCGCCGCGTGGCCATGGATGCCGGCTTCCAACTGCGGGTGGACGGAGCCTACCCCGTGGTGACGGGCCAGGTCCCGCCCGCCGGAGCCAGACTTTCTGTCGGCAGCACCCTGATTGCGGAGGCGAAGGAGGAGGGGACGGCCCTCACCGGCGAGGTCCGGGTGCCGGATCTGGCCGGCAAGACCCTGCGGGAGGCGGCCAGCATCCTGGCGGGCATGAACCTGCGCCTGGCTCCGGAGGGCACGGGGCTGGCCTCGTCGCAGGATCCGGCGCCGGGTACCCTGGTGTCTCCAGGAAGTTCCATCCGCGTAACCTTTCAGACTCCAGCCACGTCCCCCTAGCGGAGAACGGCTCGGAGACATAAAATGATCTCAGTCTGGGCATGCCTTTGAGTAAACCGGGCAGGGCCCAAGGAGGCCGACATGCGCTTAGCCGAACTGCTGAGGGGGATTCCCCAGGCACGGGTGGACGGGTTGGCGTCGCTGGACGTCTCAGCCCTGAGCTACGACTCCCGGAGCGTGGCTCCGGGGTCTTTGTTTGTGGCCATTCGCGGCCTGGTGACGGACGGGCACCGCTTTGTGGACGACGCGGTCCGGGCCGGTGCCGCCGCCGTTATGGTACAGGAGGAGGTGCCCGTGCCGGACTCCGTGGTCAGGGTGATGGTGCCCGACACACGCGAGGCCCTGGCTCTGGCGTCAAGCGCCTTCTACGGCCACCCCAGCAAGAAGCTGCGCCTGATCGGCGTCACCGGCACCAACGGCAAGACCACCACCACCTACCTCATTCGAGCTATTCTTCGCGCCCGGGGGTTCAAGGTGGGGCTCATCGGCACCGTCAAGAGCCTGATTGAGGATGAGGAGATACCCGCCGGCCGGACCACGCCCGAGTCCCTGGACCTGCAGGCCCTGTTCGCCAGAATGGTGGCGGCGGGCTGCGACTACGTGGTGATGGAGGTCTCCTCCCACGCCCTGGACCTGAAACGCGTGGCCGCCTGCGAGTTTGACGCCGGCGTCTTCACCAACCTGACCCAGGACCACCTGGACTACCACGGGACGCTGGAGAACTACCTGGCGGCCAAGGCCCGGCTGTTCCGCATGCTGGGGACCACCTACGCCGGCCGGCCCAAGGCGGGCCCCAAGGTGGCCGTCCTGAACCAGGACGACCCCGCTTCCGCCGAGCTGCGCGCCGTCACCCAGGTGCCGGTGATGACCTACGGCATCGATCAGCCGGCCGACCTGACGGGCTCCGACCTGGATGTGGCCCTGGACGGCGTGCGCTACGAGGTGCACTCGCCGCGGGGCCGCGCCCGGGTGAACCTGTCCATGTCCGGCCGCTTCAACGCCTACAACTCCATGGCCGCCATCGCCGTGGGCCTGGCGGAAGGAGTCCCCCTGGACCTGTGCATCCGCGCCCTGGAGGGCGTCCCGGGGGTGCCGGGGCGGGTGGAGGGCGTCTCGCTGGGCCAGCCCTACAGCGTGCTGGTGGACTACGCCCACACGCCGGACGGGCTGGAGAACGTGCTGCGGGCGGCCCGCGAGATGACCAGCCGGCGGGTCATCGTCGTCTTTGGCGCCGGTGGTGACCGGGACCGCACCAAGCGGCCCATCATGGGGCGCCTTGCCGCCCAACTGGCTGATTACGCCGTGATTACCTCCGACAACCCGCGCAGCGAGGACCCGGAGGCCATCACCGCCGAGATCGAGGCCGGCGTGACCGCCCTGGCCAGCCACGCGCCCTACGAGGTCCTGGTGGATCGGGCCGAGGCCATCCAGCGGGCGGTTGAACTGGCTGAAGCGGGCGACGTGGTGGTCATTGCCGGCAAGGGGCATGAGACCTACCAGATCTTCCGCGACCGGACCATCCACTTTGACGACAGGGAAGTGGCCGCCCGGGCCATCCGCCGGAGGCTGGGCCAATGACCGCGCCGCTGTTCACAGCCGAAGAGGCGGCCCGGGCCGCTGCGGGGACCCTGCTGCCGGGTACCGGCACCGGCGCCTCCCTGACCGGGGCTGCCGCCGACAGCCGCAGTGTGGCGCCCGGCGACCTGTTCGTGGCCATCCGTGGCGAGCGCGTGGACGGCCATGACTTCGTGCCCGCCGCCGTGCGGGAGGGCGCCGCCGGCGTGCTGGTTTCACGCGTGGACCCGGCCTGGCGACTGCCGCCGCAGGTGGCCGTTATCCTGGTGGACGACCCGGTGAAGGCCCTGGGCCGGCTGGCCCGCTACCACCGCCGCCGCGTCCCCGTGCGCATGACGGCCATCACCGGCAGCGTGGGCAAGACCACCACCAAGGACCTGACGGCGGCCGTCCTGTCCCAGCGCTTCCGGCTGCTCAAGTCCGAAGGCAACATGAACACGGAGGTGGGCCTGCCCCTCACCCTGCTCCGCCTGACCGGTGACACGGAGGCGGCGGTGGTGGAGATGGGCATGCGGGGGCTGGGCCAGATCCAGTACCTGGCGTCGCTGGCGGAGCCTCAGGTAGGGGTCATCACCAACATCGGCCGCACCCACCTGGAACTGCTCGGCTCTGAGGAGAATATCGCGCTGGCCAAGTCCGAGCTGGTTGAAGCGCTCCCCCTGGACGGCGTGGCCATCCTCAACGACGACGATCGCTGGACGCCGGTGGTGGCGGCGCGAACCCGTGCCCGGGTGGCGCGCTACGGCTGGGAGAGGGCGGCGCAGCCGGACTTCCCGCCGCCCGGCGGGCTGCCGGACGTGTATGCCGCCGGCGTGCAGTCGCTGGGAGCGCGGGGCACGTCCTTCCGGCTGCTCACGCCCCAGGGGTGGGCGGAGGTGGTCCTGCCGCTCCCCGGCCTGCATAACGTGGCCAACGCCCTGGCGGCTGCGGCCGTGGGCGTGGCCTGGGGGCTCAACCCCCGCGAGATCGCGGCCGGGCTTGGCGAGGCCCGCATCTCGGACAAGCGCATGAGCGTCTTTCAAGCAGGCCCCGTGACCATTCTGGACGATACCTACAACGCCTCCCCGGTCTCCACCATCGCCGCCCTGGAGGTTCTGGCGGGCATGGAGGGCGGGCGGCGCGTGGCCGTTTTGGGCAACATGCTGGAGCTGGGCGATTACGCCGCGGAGGGCCACCGCGAGGTGGGCCAGGCTGCCGCTCGCCTGGGCGTGGACGTGCTGGTGGCCGTGGGCGACCTGGCCCGCCACATGGCCGACGGCGCCCGGGAGACAGTCCGGCGCCTGGACGTGCACCACGTGCCCGACCGTGCCGCTGCTGCGCCGCTCCTGGCGGAACTGGTGCGCCCCGGCGACGTGGTGCTGGTCAAGGGCTCGCGGGGCATGGCCATGGAGGAGCTGGTGGCTGGCCTGCGCCGGCGTTGGCTGGAGCCGGGTGACGCCGGCGCGGCGGGGGAGGGGGCGAGACCGTGACCCTGGGAGTGATGGCGGCGAGCTTTCTAGCTTCGCTGGTGGTGACCATGCTGCTGGGCCCGGTGGTTATCCCTGTCCTGCGCCGCCTCAAGTTTGGCCAGACCATTCGCGAGGAAGGTCCGCAGACCCACAGGAAGAAGCAGGGTACGCCCACCATGGGCGGCGTCATGTTTGTGGCCGGCACGGTGGCGGCGGTGGTTCTGGCGCCGCTCATCGCCGGACCGCTCCCCTCCGGCCTGCGGCTCTGGGACTGGGAACTGCTTCTGGCCGTGGTCATGACTCTGGGCGTGGGCCTGATTGGCTTTGCCGACGACTACATCAAAGTGGTACTCAAGCGTTCCTTGGGCCTGAGGGCCCGCGAGAAGCTGGTCGCGCAGGCCCTGCTGGCTCTGGCCCTGGGCCTGTTCGCCTATTCCCAGGGCAGTCTGGTGCGGGTGCCCTTTACCGGCTGGACTTTTGACCTGGGCGCCTTCTACCCCGCCTTCGTGGTGCTGGTGGTGCTGTCGGCCTCCAACGCGGTCAACCTGACCGACGGGCTGGACGGCCTCTGCGCCGGCGCCTCATTGTTGTCATTCCTGGCCTACGCGGGCGTAGCCTACATTCTAGGGCACCCGTCGCTGGTCATGTTCTCGCTGGCGGTGGCGGGCGGCGCCCTGGGCTTTCTCCGCTTCAACCGCCATCCGGCGCAGGTGTTCATGGGCGACGGCGGCTCCATGTCGCTGGGCGGGGCCCTGGCTGCCGTGGCGGTGCTGACGCACACTGAGCTGCTGCTGATCATCATTGGCGGGCTCTACGTGCTGGAGGCCCTGTCGGACATCATCCAGGTGGCTTCTTTCCGCCTCCTGGGGCGGCGCGTCTTCCGCATGGCGCCCCTGCACCACCATTTTGAGCTGGCAGGCTGGCCGGAGGAAAAGGTGGTGCGACGCTTCTGGCTGACGGCCGCGGTCTTCTCGGCCATCGGCATCCTGGCCGTGGGAGGGATGGGTCGTTGAAGCGACACGCCCCCGACTATGTGCTGCTGCTGGCGGTCCTGACCCTGGCGGGCATTGGCGTGGTGGAGGTGTTCTCCGCCAGTTCCGTCACGGCCGGACTGCGTTACGGCAACCCGCTCTACTACCTGGAGCGGCAGGCCCTGTGGATGGCCATGGGCACCGTGGCCATGCTCCTGACCATGAACGTTGACTATCACCAGTACAAGCCGCTGGCCCGATCGGCCTTCTTCTTCAACCTGCTGCTGCTGGTGGTGGTGCTGGTTCCGGGCATCGGCCTGGAACGTCTGGGCGCCCGCCGCTGGATCGGCTTCGGCGCGGCCCAGTTCCAGCCGTCCGAGACCATGAAGCTGGCCTTTGTGATCTACCTGGCCTCTACCCTCAGCCGTGAGGGCGAGGCCGGCAAGCTTCGCCACTTCAGCCGCGGACTGCTGCCCCGGCTGGCCCTGCTGGCCCTGGTCTTCGGCCTGATCATGCTGGAGCCGGACATGGGCACGGCCATGGCCACGGCCGGAACCGTGGTGGTCATCCTGTTCGCCGCCGGGGCCCGGCTGGGGCATCTGGTGGCCCTGGGCATGGCGGCGGTCCCCGCCCTGCTGGCCCTCATCTGGGTGGCCCCCTACCGCCTGCGGCGGTTCATGTCCTTCCTGAATCCCCAGGCTGACCCCCAGGGCAGCGGCTACCACATCATCCAGGCCCTGTACGCCTTTGGCTCCGGCGGCATCTTCGGCGTGGGCCTGGGGGCCGGCAAGCTGAAGTTCGGCTACCTGCCGGAGAACCACACGGACTCCATCTTTGCCATGATTGGCGAGGAGATGGGGTTCGTGGGAGCCCTGGTGGTGGTTGTACTGTTTTTCCTGGTAGCCTGGCGCGGCCTGCAGGTGGCCCTGCGGGCGCCGGACGCCTTTGGCTCGCTGCTGGCGGTGGGCCTGACGGCCACCGTGGTGGTACAGGCCTTCCTGAACATGGCCGTCATCACCGCCAGCATCCCGTTCACGGGTATCCCGCTGCCCCTGGTGAGCTACGGGGGCACGAATCTGCTGATCACCATGGCCGGGGTGGGCCTGCTGCTCAACGTCTCGCGCTATTCCACACACTAGGGGAGCCGCTCCCGGACCGAAACAGTTCGGCGGCCAGGCGGCCCCTCCCGATAGGAGCTGTACCATGCCAAAGCTGCGCGTTGTCATCACCGGCGGCGGAACGGGCGGGCACGTCTACCCCGCCCTGACCATCGCCCACACCCTGAAGGCCCTGGAACCGGCAACGGAAGTGCTCTACGTCGGCACCGCCTCGGGCATGGAGGCGGACCTGGTGCCCCGCGCCGGCCTGGACTTTGAGTCGGTGCACGGCTCCGGCGTGGTCCTCAAGTCCGCGGGAAAGGCGGCGGCCGGCCTGTTTCAGGCCGCCCGGGGCACGCTGGAGTCGCTTCGCCTGCTTCGCCGCTGGCGCCCTGACGTGGTGGTGGGCACAGGCGGGTACGTCTCCGGGCCGGTGGTCCTGGCCGGCAAACTGGTGGGGGCGCGCCTGGCCATCCAGGAGCAGAACATCGCTCCCGGGGTCACCATTCGCCTCCTGGCGCGACTGGCCCACCGGGTCTTCCTGCCGGACGAGGCGGCGCGGGACTTCTTCCCCGGCGGAGCGAAGTACATGGTGACCGGCAATCCGGTTCGGGCCGAGGTGGTCCAGGCCGACCGGGCGGAGGCGCGCCGGCGCCTGGGCGTCCCCGACGGCGGGCGCCTGCTCTACGTCTTCGGCGGCAGCCGGGGGGCTCAGGCCATGCACCGGGCCCTGGTGCCGCGCCTCAAGAGCCTTCTGACCCGTCCCGACCTGATGATCCTCTATGTCACCGGGCAGGCCAACTTCGACCGGGTCGCGGCCCAGTTGCACGAACAGGGAATAGAGCTGGAAATACCCGGAAAGATTATGGTTAAGCCCTACCTCTACGAGGCCGCCGACGCCCTGGCGGCCGCCGACCTGGCACTGGTCCGGGCCGGCGCCATGACCATGGCGGAGATAGCCGTGCGGGGTCTGCCGGCCGTGATCATCCCGATCCCCCACGCCATTTACAACCACCAGGAGCGGAACGCGCGCGTGCCGGAAGAGCGGGGCGCGGCCGTGGTGCTGCGGGAGTCCGAGCTGACGCCGGACTCGCTGGAGCGGGCTCTCACGGGCCTGCTGGACCAGCCCGGCAGGCTGGAGGAGATGGGCCGGAGGATGAAGGAACTCGGCCGACCCGAGGCGGCGGAGCGCATCGCCCGGGAGATCCTGGCCCTGGCCGGGCACGGGCGGGCGAGCCGTTAGCTGGCCGTTGACGCCCGCCGGACGCAGTTGCCGCAACACGAAGGAGTCGAGCAAACAGCATGGCCCACGTTCACATGGTTGGTATCGGCGGCGCCGGCATGTCCGCCATCGCTCAGGTTCTGCTGGCCCAGGGGGATCGGGTGTCGGGTTCCGACATCGCCGCCTCCGACGTGACGGAACGCCTGGCCGGGTGGGGTGCCCGGGTGACCATTGGACACCGGCCCGAGAATGTGCCCGCTGATGCCGATATGGTGGTGGTCTCGCGGGCCATCGACGGGGACAACCCGGAGGTGCAGGAGGCGCTCCGGCGCGGCCTGCCCCTGCAGCAGCGGGGTGAGATGCTGGCCCGGATCATGGACCGCAGCAAGGGCGTGGCGGTGGCCGGTACCCACGGGAAGACCACCACCACGTCGATGACGGCGCTGGTCCTGGAGCGGGGCGGGCTGGACCCGGCCGTCCTGGTGGGGGGCACGGTCCCCCATCTGGGCGGCAACGCCCGGGCCGGACACGGCCCCTTTGTTGTGGCTGAGGCCGATGAGAGCGACGGCTCCTTCCTGCTGCTGCACCCGCACATCGCCGTGGTCACCAACGTGGAGGCGGACCATCTGGACCACTGGGGCGACCTGGACCACATCGTAGACGGCTTCCGGCGCTTCCTGGACCAGGTGGATCAGGACGGCCTAAGGGTGGTCTGCGCTGATGACCCGCTGCTTCGCCTCATGGCCGACGAGGGCCGGGCTGCAGCGAAGGGCCGGGCCGCCGACGGCGGGCGCTGGCGGACCTACGGCCTGGTGGGACCCGCCGACCTGATGGGCCTGGCTCCCCAGATGCAGGGCATCGGCTCCCGAACCGAGGTGCGGCTGTTGGACAAGCGCCTGGGCGTGTTGGAGCTGCAGGTGCCCGGCCTGCACAACATCAACAACGCCCTGGCCGCCACGGCGGTTGGCCTGGAAGCCGGGCTTGACTTTGAGACCATCGCCGGGGCTCTGTGCGAGTTCACCGGCGTGCAGCGCCGCTTCCAACTGCGGGGCGAGGCGGCGGGGGTCCGCGTGGTGGATGACTACGGCCACCACCCGTCGGAGATCCGGGTCACCCTGCGGGCCGCGCGCCAGGCCTCCGGCGGCCGGGTCATCGTCTGCTTCCAGCCCCATCGCTACACGCGGACCAAGTTCCTGTTGGAGGAGTTCGGACAGGCGTTCCGCGACGCGGACCACATCTACATCACCGACATCTACGCCGCCAGCGAGAAGCCCATTCCCGGCCTCTCCGGCCAGGCGGTGGTGGACGCCATCCACCGCCACACCGGTCAGCCGGCGGAGTACGTCCCCAGCCTGGACGACCTGCCGGAGCGCGTGGCCGACATCGCCCGTGCCGGCGACCTGGTGCTCACCCTGGGGGCGGGGAACATCTGGCGGGCGGGTGCGCATATCCTGGAGAGCCTGGCGGCTCGAGAGGGGGGCCCCGGATGCCCGAGTCACCAGCAGTAGACGCCCTGCGTAAGATGCTGCAGAGCCCGGTTGCGGCTGACGAGCCCCTGGCGCGCCACACCTCTTTTCGCATCGGAGGGCCGGCGGAGCTCTTCGTCCTGGTGCAGAACATCCAGGACCTGGGCCGGGCCCTCCGCTTTGCCTCTGACCGGGGGATGCCCGTTCACCTGTTGGGGGGCGGGTCCAACCTCCTGGTTCTGGACGAGGGCGTGAGGGGCCTGGTGCTCAAGCTGGACGGCGAGTTCAAGCAGGTCGATTGGGTGCGCGAGGGCGCCTCGGCCCGGGTGACCGCCGGGGCCGCCGTGTCAATGGTTGGGTTGGCGCGGCGGGCCACGGACCAGGGGCTGTCCGGCCTGGAGTTCGCGGCGGGCATCCCCGGCACCCTGGGTGGCGCCGTGGTGATGAACGCCGGGACCTATTTGGGCTGCATCGCCGACGTGGCCACCCGGGTCTGGCTGATGAACAGCCGAGGCGAGCCGGAGGAGCGCAGCCGGGAGGGCATGGGCTTCGGCTATCGGACCAGCGTGCTCCAGCAGGAACCGCGCTTCGTCTGCAAGGTGGAGATGGCGCTGGCGCCGGTGGACGACGCGGACGCCATCAAGGCCAGGCTGCGCGAGCACCTGGAGCGGCGGACGGCCACGCAGCCGCTGTCCCAGCCCAACGCCGGCAGCGTCTTCAAGAACCCGCCCGGTGACTATGCCGGCCGTCTCATCGAGGCGGTCGGGGCCAAGGGTTGGCAGTCGGGCGGGGCCATGGTCTCGCCTCTGCACGCCAACTTCATCGTCAACACCGGCAGGGCGACCGCCAGGGACGTGCTCATCCTCATGGAGCGGGTGAAGGCCGCCGTGCGGGAGCGGTTCGGGGTGGAGCTGGAGCCGGAGATCAAGATCTGGGGCGCGGGTGAGTCCACCTTCTAGGTGGCTCCTGCCCGTCGCCGACCGGAGGTGGGAGCAGGATGGACCGGTACATAGTCGTAGGCGGCAACAGGCTCTCCGGCACGGTTCGCATGAGCGGTGCCAAGAATGCAATCCTGCCGGTCATGGCGGCCACGGTGCTCACTCCGGGTGATCACCTGATCAAAGATGTGCCCCGCCTGCGTGATGTGGATGTCATGAAGGAGATTCTGGAGGCCCTGGGCGCCCGCGTGCAGGCCGGTGACGGCGGCCGGAGCCTCCTGGTCAACACCGACGGGCTGAACACCTGGGAGATTCCCGAAGACCTGATGCGCGAGATGCGCTCGTCCATCTTCCTGATGGGCGCCCTGCTGGGCCGCCTGGGCCAGGTCCGCTGCTGCCATCCCGGCGGCTGTGCCATCGGCTCGCGCGACATCGACCTTCATCTGATGGGCCTCAGCGCCCTGGGGGCCGAGATCCAGGAGAAGTACGGCTATATCAACGCCAAGGGCAGCCGGCTGGTGGGGCGTGAGATCTACCTGGACCTGCCCTCCGTGGGCGCCACCGAGAACATCATGATGGCCGCGGTCCTGGCCGAGGGCACCACCCTCATCCGCAACGCCGCCAAGGAGCCGGAGATCGTGGACCTGCAGAACTTCCTGAACGGCCTGGGCGCCCGCATCAAGGGCGCCGGGTTGGACGTCATCCGTATCGACGGCGTGACCCGGCTGCACCCCGGCGAGCACGTCGTCATCCCCGATCGCATTGAGACGGGCACGTTCATGGTGGCCGCCGCCATCACCCGCGGCGAGGTGGAGATCGAGAACGTCATCGCCGAGCACGTGGAGGCGATCACGGCGAAGCTGCGGGAGACCGGGGCATCGGTCCGGGCGGAAAAGGACCGCGTTGTGGTCGCGGCCGACCGCCGTGCCCGCGCGGTAGACTTCAAAACCCTGCCGTACCCCGGCTTCCCCACCGACATGCAGCCGCAGATGATGGCCCTGATGTGCACGGCCGACGGCACCAGCATCATTACCGAGACCATCTTCGAGAACCGCTTTAAGGCCGCCGACGAGCTTCGCCGCATGGGGGCCGACGTCAAGGTGGAGGGCCGCAGCGCCGTGATCAAGGGCGTGCCGCGGCTGTCCTCGGCGGCGGTGGAGGGCCCCGCCCTGCGCGAGGGGGTGGCCCTGGTGCTGGCCGGCCTGACGGCCGACGGCGTCACCACGGTGGATGGAGTCCACCACATCGAGCGGGGCTATGAGGGCCTGGAGCAGAAGCTGGCCTCCCTGGGCGCGGACATCACCCGCGAGTCCAAGAGCGGTCCGCGCATCGTCAGGCAGCACGCGGGATAGAGCTTCCCCGGTGAGTGGGGCCCCGGGTCTCACCCGGGCCTGCAGGGCCGGGCCCGCGCCCGGCCTTGCGTCCGCCGGCGCCCGGGACAGGCCCCTGTCGGGAGCGCGCGACTTTCCGATGTTTCCCAGGATAGGAACCCTCTTCAACATGACATAACCGCATGGTAGAATGGTCCTAGCCTGACCAGAGGTGGTTTCCATTGCCGAAGGTAGTCACACGTCTCGGAGGGCTACTGGCCCTGGCCGTGGCGGCCTTTCTTTTTTTGCAGTCAGGCTTCTTTCGTCTGGAGCGCGTGGTGGTCACCGGCAACAAGCGGGTCACCCAGGACGAGGTCACTCTTCTGGCGGGAGTGACGCCGGGCAGCCGCCTGTATGCACTGCGCCTGGACCAGGTGGCGGACCGCGTCAAGAAGAGCCCCTGGGTGTTGGACGCCCGGGTGACGCGGCGCTGGCCGGCCACGCTGGTCATCGACGTGACCGAGCGGCAGCCCGTGGCCCTCATCCCTTACTACCAGTACTTCCTGGCCGTGGACCGGGACGGTATGGCCCTGGGTCTGCTGCAGGACCTGGCCAGCCTGGAGGTGCCCGTCATCGGCGGCCTGTCCTCCTCGGAAGTCCTGCTGGGGCAGCCCTATCCGGTGGACAAGCTCAAGGTAGGTCTCACCTGCCTGGAGGCCCTGGGCAAGCCCTGGGTGGATCAGGTCTCCGACATGGACCTGTCCGGGGACCGGGACCTGACCATGTTCCTGCGCGGCCCCATCGAGGTCCAGGTGAGCCAGACCGGCGACCTGAAAGCCAAGATGCAGACGCTGGCCACCATTCTCACGGACGCCCAGGCCAAGGGGCTGAACCTGGCCCGGGTGGACCTGAGGTGGGACGGCCAGCCCGTGATTGTCTTGAAGAACCAGGGTTCGGGCGGCGCCAAGGGCGGAACGTCGGGAGGGACCCCCTAGATGATGAAGCGACAGAGCGTGTTGGCGATTGCCCTGGTGGTCGCCGTGACGGGCACGATGCTGGCCTACCAGTTCCGGATACAGCGGGCGGCGGCCAGTAGCCTGCCGGTGCAGCGCAGCGAGGTGCTGGTTGAGAACCTGCAGGCCGTGGAGAAAGAACGCGACGCACTGCGGGACGAGGTCGCCGAGCTTCGCGGCCAGATCGCCAAGAGCGGCGCCGTCTCCGACCAGTTGTCGGCGGTGGAGTCGCAGTTGGCCCAGGCCCGCATGGCGGCCGGGCTGGAGGACGTGGAGGGGCCCGGGGTCATTGTGGTCCTGGACGACTCCAAGCGCCCGGCGGAGAAGGGGCAGGACCCCAACGTCTTCCTACTCCATGACGACGACCTGCTGAAGGTGGTCAACGAGCTGCGCGACGCCGGAGCGGAGGCCATATCCATCAACGGCCAGCGCCTGGTGGCCACCTCCGAGATCCGCTGCGCCGGCTCCACCGTTTCCATCAACAACACCCGCACGGCGCCGCCCGTGGAGATCCGGGCCATTGGCGACCCGGCGGTGCTGGAGGCGTCCCTCAGGCTGCGTGGCGGCATTGCTGAGACCCTGCTCTTCTGGGGCATTCAGGTGGACATCAAGCCGCAGAAGCTCGTGGTGGTGCCGGCGTACAAGGGCAGCCTGCAGCCCCAGTTCGCCAAACCCGTGACGGGGGGTGCGCAGTAGTGTGGATCATCCTGGGTGCCCTGGTCCTGGGGCTGGGTTTGGGCGCAGTCATCCCGCTGTCGCTGCCGCTGGCCTACGGCCATTACCTGTCCATCGCGGTCCTGGCCGCCATGGACACGGCCTTCGGCGGTATCCGGGCCTATCTGGAGGACCGCTTCGATGTAGGCGTCTTTGTTACAGGATTTGTAAGCAACACGCTCCTGGCGGGCTTCTTCACATTCCTGGGGGACCGGCTGGGGGTTGAGCTATACTATGCCGCCCTGTTTGCACTGGGCGTGCGGGTTTTCAACAATCTTGGCGTCATCCGGCGCGATCTGATGCAGGATTGGAAGAAGCGCGGAGGCCACGAATTCTCTTCCGAGCAGAGCCAGACCCAAGGGTAAAAAGAGGGAAAGCCCGTCCTCGGTAGAATTGGTATTAGCGAGGCGGGTCCGGGGGGTGCCACATTGCGGCGCGACATCATCACAGCCCTGGACGCGGGCTCTAGCAGAATATCCGTAACCATGGCCGAAATCCGGGCCGACCGCCAGCTCCACGTCATCGGCGCAGCCAGTGTTCCCGCTGTCGGCATGAAGAAGGGCGTTGTGGTAGACATTGAGGCCGCCGCCCAGGCCATGGCCGGGGCGGCCACGCGTTGTCAGCGAATGGCGGGCGCCCCCATCGGGCGCGTGGCCGTCAGCCTTTCCGGCAGCCATGTGGCCTCCTTCAACAACCGGGCTCTGGTCTCCGTGGCCCGCCCGGGCCAGGAGGTCAGCCCCGACGACGTGCACCGCGCCATGGAGGCCGCTCGGGTGGTCAACCTGCCGGGCGACCGCGAGCTGGTGCACGTACTCCCCAGGCAGTTCCTGGTGGATGGCTACGACGGCATCCGGGACCCCGTGGGCATGATGGGCAGCCGCCTGGAGGTGGAGGCCCATATGGTCACCGCTTCCGGTTCAGCCATACAGAACCTGCTCAAGGCGGTGCTGCGCGCGGGCCTGGAGGCGGACCAGGTCATCCTGGCCTCTCTGGCCTCGGCCGAAAGCACCCTCACCCAGGCGGAGCGCGAGAACGGCGTAGTCCTGGCAGACATCGGCGCCGGCACCACAGACGTGGCGGTGTTCGAGGACGGCAGCCCGTCGCTGACCTTCGTTCTGCCCGTGGGGAGCGACCACATCACCTCCGACCTGGCCATGGGCCTGCGCATCCCGCTGTCTGAGGCCGAGCGACTCAAGCTGGAGTACGGCCTGCTGCCGGGCCGCCAGCCGGGTGACGGCGTGCTGTTTGAGATGCCCAGCGCCGGCAGCGGTGAGCCCCGCGAGGTGACGTCCTCTCTGCTTCTGGACATCGTCGAGCCGCGGGTTCACGAAATGCTGAACCTGATGCTCACGGAGGTCCGGCGCTCCGGTGTGACCCGCCGCCTGCCCGGAGGGCTGGTGGTGACGGGCGGCGGGGCGCGGCTGGCCGGGCTGGACGTGTGGGCCTCACGCGAGATGGGCATTCCCGTGCGCCTGGGCCTGCCCGACCCCGACGCTCTGGCCGGCCTTTCTGAGGCGGTACAGGGGCCGGAGCACGCGGCCGCCGTGGGATTGGTCAGGCTGGCCCTGGCCAGGCGCGGACGGGCAGTCGGCGCTGTGGCCGCCACGTCCCAGTCGGATGGGCCGGGACTGCTGTCCCGTCTGAAGGACTGGTTCCGCGATTTGTTTTAGGTGCTCCGGTGACCCAAAGTACACTGCCGTTCCGCTGAACGGCAGGACTCAGCCATAGAAGGAGCCCCGCCAGGCCATGGAGCCCAGAGGCGGGGCGAGGAGACCCAGCGGGGAGGACGACGGATTGGCCATGGAACTGGATCAGGTCGCCGCAATCAAGGTGATTGGCGTGGGTGGCGGCGGCAATAACGCGGTCAACCGAATGATCACGGCCGGCTTGCGCAGCGTGGAGTTCATAGCCGTGAACACGGACGCGCAGGCGCTCACCCTCTCCATGGCTGCACAAAAGGTACAGATTGGCGGGAAGTTGTCGCGCGGCCTCGGCGCCGGCGCCAACCCCGACATTGGCGAGCAAGCGGCTCAGGAGTCGCGCGAGGTCATTCTGCAGGCCCTGTCCGGTGCGGACATGGTCTTCATCACCGCCGGCATGGGCGGCGGCACCGGTACGGGCGGCGCGCCCATCGTGGCTGAGGTGGCCAAGGAACTGGGAGCCCTGACGGTGGGTGTGGTCACCAAGCCCTTCGCCTTTGAGGGGCGCAAGCGCCTGGCCCAGGCGGAGCGCGGCATCGCCGCCCTACGCGACAAGGTGGACACGCTGATCACCATCCCCAACGACCGGCTGCTGCAGGTCGTGGAGAAGAAGACCTCCATCATCGACGCCTTCAAGATGGCTGATGACGTGCTGCGCCAGGGCGTGCAGGGCATCTCCGACCTGATTGCCGTGCCCGGCCTGATCAACCTGGACTTCGCCGACGTCAAGACCATCATGCACGAGGCGGGGTCGGCCCTCATGGGCATTGGCGTGTCGCGGGGCGAGAACCGCGCCGTGGAGGCGGCCCGTATGGCTATCTCCTCGCCGCTCCTGGAGACCACCATGGACGGGGCCAAGGGTGTGCTGCTCAACATCACCGGCGGCGCCGACCTGGGGCTGTCCGAGGTCAACGACGCGGCGGAGATCATCGCCCAGGCCGCCGACCCGGATGCCAACTTCATCTTCGGCGCCGTCATCGACGACTCCATCAGCGACGAGATCCGCATCACGGTCATCGCCACCGGCTTCGACCAGGGCGTTTACCGGCCCGGCCGGCGCTTCGACGACCTGGAGTTGAAGCCCTTCGCCAGCGACGACCTGGATATCCCGGCCTTCCTGCGGCGCAAGGCCTAGCAGCGGGGGCGCCCGGTGCGTCCGGGGCGCCGGCGCAGATCGGGACCCAAAGCGGTCTGAGTTGAGGCTCAGGCCGCTTTTGTGTTGGTCGTATCTCTTCCCGCCGAGTCCGTTGCTGCGGGCCGCCGCCAGCGCCGCCCGCCACCCGCCGCTCGTGCGGCGGCGTGAGCTCCCGAAGCGCCCACTTGGCGCGGAATATGGGACTGCCCGGTCGCGATGAACGACAAATTGCGATGGGACGGGTTTTCTATAATGGGGTTGGTCTGGCGGTCTAAACGGGGTTGCCGGGCCATACAGATAGGGTACCCCAGGGCCTGGCCGTGGCGGGCTGCAGTGCAGGGCCGGCCTGGGGCGTCGGGGGCGAAGGCCTTGGTCGTGTACGGTGACCTCTATTTCGCCATCAACCTGACGGTGGATTTCCTGCTGCTCTGGATGACCGGCGCCTGGGTGGGCGAGAGGCCGCACCCCTGGCGGGTCCTAGCCGGGGCCTTCATCGGCGCGGTCTACGCCTTCGGGGTCAGCCTGGTCCAGGCACTCGCCTGGTGGGGCTGGCTCCCCTTGAGGCTGCTCTTCCCGCTGGCCATGCTGGCGGCGGCCTATGGCCTCAGGGGGCGTCGCCGAGCGCTGCGGCTGATCGGCGTGTTTTACGGCGTGTCGCTGGTGGCCGGCGGCGCCGCCCTGGCCTCCCAGTTTTGGGGTGCCCCCGGCGGCTGGCTGCCACGCGGCGTTTTTGTGCTGCGCCAGTACAACCTGATGGTGCCTGCGGTTCTG
>JBLNCQ010000134.1:0-8375 GCA_050260815.1 Bacillota bacterium | reverse complement strand
CGTGATGTACCTGGGGAAGCTGGTGGAGATGGCGGACGCGGAAGAGCTGTACGCCAACCCCAAGCACCCGTACACGGAGGCGTTGATGTCGGCCATCCCGGAGCCGGATCCGACCTTAAAGCGGGAACGGATCGTCTTGGAAGGCGATGTGCCCAGCCCGGTGAACCCGCCGTCGGGGTGCCGCTTCCACACGCGGTGCCGGTACGTGATGGATACCTGCCGGCAGGTGGAGCCGGAGCTGCGGGATGTTGGCGGTGGCCACCTGATGGCCTGCCACCTGGAGAGGTAACCGGCCGGAAAACCATGGAGCCGCCGCAGTCAAACCGCCCCGGCGCAGGGATGCCAGGGGCGGTTTCGCGCCTTACGCAGCGGGCCCTACAGAATCTGGACTTTGGAGAAAATAGCTTCTTTTAAGGATCTGTCTTGTCAACCTGACAAGCTCCGGTGTATAATCCATTCAATACCCGGCGGTAACGCCGAAATATGTGGCAACTCAAGAGAATACGACCTTGCGCAATACAGATCGGGTTACCTGTTGGAAGTGTATCTAGGGTTCCGCATGTGGCTCTTTACAGAGGTGCATGGTCTGGTCCAAGCGATACAGCCTGTGAGGCCGGCCGCCTGAAGGGCGGGTCCGCACCGGGTACACCGTGGGTAGAAAAGACCCCAGCGGCAAGTTCCTCTCTCCCTCTTTCAGGGACAGTGGGACCGCCATCTGGGGTCTTTTTCTTATTGCCGTTTTTGCCCGGGCTGACGCCCCGGCGGCGGCCGCATCAGCCGAAGAACGAAAGGGGGCAGGCCCGGGAGAGGTCCACTGATTCCTGTGCCATACCACATCCAGGGCGCACCACCTAGACAAAGCGCCCAGAGGGGGAGACGACCTTGTTCGTTACAGTGAACGGAGTCAAGCTGGAGTACGACGACGCAGGCCAAGGCGTGCCCATCGTCACCCTGCACGGCGGTCCGGGGATGAGCAGCAGGGCGGGGGACTGGCAAGCCTTCCAGCCCTTCACCGACGAGTACAGGCTCATCAGTTACGACCAGCGGGGCAACGGCAATTCGGAGGGCAAGGAGCCCTACAGCCACGAGCAGTGGGTGGCCGACCTGGAAGCACTTCGGCAGCAATTGGGGCTCGGCAAGATCATTCTGACCGGCGGCTCGTACGGCGGACACCTGGCCCTGGAGTACACCATCCGCCACCAGGAGAACCTGCACTGCTTGATTCTGCGGGACACCGCGGCCAGCAACAGGTATCAGGAGACCGCCATCAAGCGTGCCCTGGACAGCGGCCTGCCCATGGACATGGAGGCCCTGCGCCGGCTCTTCGGCGGCCGGGTGGCCAGCAACCAGGAATTCCATGACAGCTTTGCCATGATCCAGCCGCTATACAACGTCAACTATGACGCCGAGGAAGGGAAGAAGGCTCTTGCCCAGATTCCTTTCCGCTATGAGACCCACAACTGGGCCTTCAGCCGCAACCAGCCGGGCTTCGACATCGTGCACCGGCTGAAGGAAATCAGGGTCCCAACCCTGGTAATTGTAGGCCGGCACGACTGGATCACACCGCTTGAAGCATCAGAGGAAATTGCCCGCGAGATTCCCGGCGCGCGCCTGGTGGTCTTTGAGAACAGCGGCCACTCGCCGCAGAAAGAAGAGCGCGCGCGCTTCCTGCAGGTCGTCCGGGAATTCCTGCATGAGGTGGTACCGGCAGCATGATGAGCGCAAGGAGGAACGCGAGTATGAGGAAAAACCCGCTTCGCCTGACGGCCCTGGTTACGCTGCTTCTGGTCGCGTCCCTGGTGCTCAGCGCTTGTGGCAAGGCGACCGACGGCCAACCGGCGGGGCAGGGCTCCGCCGACTATGATCCCAATGGCACGATGACCTTTGTCACCACGTCCGATCCCACGTTCAACCCCTGGAGCCCCAACGCCTACCAGGAGTCCAACCTGGTCAATGAACTGCTGTTCCCCGGACTGACGCGCTGGGACAAGGACTACAAGCCCGTGGCGGACCTCGCCACGGAGTGGTCGACGTCGGATGACGGCCTGACCTGGACCTTCAAGCTTAGGGAGGGCGTCAAGTGGTCCGATGGCCAGCCCTTCACCGCCGATGACGTGGCGTTTACGTTCAACAACATCGTCCTCAACAAGAAGCTGGGAGCCAACGGCGCCAGCAACTACAGCGCCGTGGAGAAGGTCGTGGCGGCTGACCCGCAGACCGTCCAGTTCGTTCTGAAGAAGCCCTTTGCGGCTCTGCCCGCCTACCTGGCCTACTACTCCGGCATCCTCCCCAAGCACATTCTTGAGGGCGTGGAGGACCCCTGGAAGCTCACCGACTTCAACAAGAAGAACCCGGTGGGGACGGGTCCCTTCAAGGTCAAGGAGTTCGCACAGGGCGCCTACGTTACCCTGGAGGCCAACCCCAACTACTGGGGCGGCAAGCCCAAGCTGAAGTCCATCACCTTCAAGATCGTGCCCGACGCCAACGCGCAGGTAGCACAGATGCTGGCCGGTGACGTGGACGTGATTGGCCTGTCCGACCCGGCCGTGCTGGACCGCTTCAAGGACAACCCCAAGTTCAACGTGGTGCCGCAAACCCAGAACATCTATTACTTCATCTTCCTGAACCAGGACGACCCGCGGTTCCAGGACGTGCGCGTACGGCAGGCGTTGCTGTACGCCGTGGACCGCGAGGCCATGATCAAGAATGTCCTGAAGGGCTACGGCACCATTGCCACCGGGCCCATCGCCCCGCTGCAGAAGACCTATTACACCAGCGACGTGCAGCAGTACCCTTACGATCCTGAGAAAGCCAAGCAACTGCTGGCCGAAGCGGGCTGGACTCCCGGTCCTGACGGCATCCTCCAGAAGGACGGCAAGCCCTTTGTGATTGAGATGCCCACCGCCCAGTACCAGCAGCTCACGCCCATCACGCTCCTGGTCCAGCAGTACTGGCAGGCCATTGGCGTAAAGTCCAACATCAAGTCGCTTGACTGGAACAGTTGGATCAAGCAGGTGGTTGCCAACCGCGATTACGAGGGTTCCGTGGCCTGGTGGTCCACGCCGGCAGACCCGGACGTGCTGCCCTACTATGCTTCGGACGCAGCCGAAAAGGGCTCCAACATTCCCAACTACAGGAACCCCAAGCTGGATGCCCTTCTGGAGCAGGGCCGCGCCGCCAAGACCCAGGAAGAGCGGGTCCAGATCTATCGTGACGCTCAGAAGCTGATGGCGGAGGAACTCCCGTACCTGTACCTGTGGTACCCGCAGACCATCTCCGTGCGGAGCGCCCGCGTCGGCGGCATGCTGGAGGCCGGTCAGTCGGCGGCCTTCCAGTACGCCAACGAGTTCTTCGTCAAGAAGTAGTTCAGCAGCGACCTTCGGCTGAGGAGGCGGGGTCCTCCAAACCCCCGCCTCCCGCCCCTTTTTCGGGAGGAGGGCTGACATGGTGGCCTATCTGACCCGCCGTCTGGGACAGGGCGTGCTGGTCATCGTTCTGGTTACAATCCTGACGTTCATCCTGATCAACGTGGCGCCGGGCGGACCCTCGTCCATCATGCGGATGGAGAGCACCGCCGAGCAGCGCGAGGCCCTGACGCGCCAGATGGGGCTGGACCAGCCACTGCCGGTGCGCTACGGCCGCTGGGCCCAGGGCGTCCTGCACGGCGACTTCGGCTACTCTCTGGCGGGCGGCGAGGCCGTAGGCCCGCTGCTGAAACTGCGCCTGGTCAACACCGTCCAGCTGGCCCTGACCGCCCTGACCCTGGCCGTTATCGTCGGTCTGCCACTAGGCATCTGGGCCGCGCTGCGGCGCAACACCTGGCTGGACTACCTCATCAACGGCGTCAGTACCATGGGCATGTCCCTGCCGTCGTTCTGGCTGGGGATCATGGCCATCATGGTCTTCTCCGTCAGCCTGAACCTGCTTCCCGCCTCGGGGATGTCCGAGATGGGCAGCGGCTTCTCGCTGGTGGACCGCCTGCGCCACCTGATCCTGCCGGCCTCGGTGCTGGCCATCACCATCACGCCGGACCTGGTCCGCTTCACCCGGTCGGCCCTGCTGGAGGTATTGGGACTGGACTTCATGCGCACGGCCAGAGCCAAGGGCCTGTCCCCGCGTCTGGTGCTGCTGAAGCACGGCATGCGCAATGCCCTGATCCCTGTGGTAGCCATGTTGGGGCTCCTGCTTCCGGCCCTGCTGAGCGGTTCGGTCATTACCGAGAGCGTCTTCGGTTGGCCGGGCATGGGCCGCCTGGCGGTAGACGCAGCTACGAACCGAGATTACCCCGTGGTCATGGCGGTGACGGTGGTGGCGGGGGCCATCATCATCGTGACGAATCTGGGAGTGGACCTTGCTTACTCCCTCATTGACCCGAGGATTCGCCATGACTAACGGTGGAACGGCCATGCCCGAGGCAGCCATGGCCCGACCTGATGGCGCCCCCGCAGCCGCGCAGGCCGCCCTTGACCTCGCCGCTCCCCGCCGTCGGGCCTGGCGCCGGTTCGTCCGGCAGCCTGCCGGTCTGGCAGCAGGGCTGCTGCTTCTGTTGCTCTATCTGGCAGCCTTTCTTGGACCGTTGGTCTATCGCGTCTCACCCACGGCAACGGACCCGCTGGCGGCCATCGCCGGTCCGTCCGCAGAGCACTGGATGGGAACGGATGAGCTGGGCCGCGACCTCCTGGCGCGCCTGCTCTACGGCGGGCGGGTTACTCTCTCCGTGGGCCTGGTCTCCATGCTGGTCGCCATGCTGGTGGGTACCCTGGTGGGCGCCCTGGCCGGCTATCACCGCGGCTGGGTGGAGGCCGTACTGATGCGCCTGGTGGACGTGTTCATGGCTGTGCCTGCCTTCTTCCTCATTTTGGCGGAACTTACCGTGTTCGGCCGCAGCCCAACGATGGTGGTCATAGTGGTGGGTCTCAGCTTCTGGATGCAGGTGGCCCGCATTGTCCATGGCGAGTTCGTGCGGTACCGCGAGCGCGAATTTGTGGAGGCCGAGCACGCCCTCGGATCGCCCCACTGGCGGATCATCCTGTTCCATATTCTGCCCCAGGCGCTTCCGTCCGCGGTGGTCCTGACCACCCTGGGCGTTGCCTGGTCCGTGATGACGGAAACAGGTCTCAGCTACCTGGGGCTGGGCATTCAGCCCCCCCTGGCCTCCTGGGGCAACATGCTCCAGAACGCCCAGACCTACCTTTGGACCAAACCCATGCTGGCCGTTTACCCCGGGGTACTGATTGCTCTGACGGTGCTGGCCTTCAACACGTTGGGCAACGCCCTGCGCGATATCCTTGACCCCAAGCTCTAGACCACCGCCGGCGCGGGCGGGCGCCGGGGACAAAGAAAGGATGAACCTGACCATGCAGCGCAAGAACTACAACGGCTACAGGTCGTTCCAATACCTCACCCCCAACGTGGACTATCGGGAGTTCAAGCTGGCCAAGGAGGTGGGTCGGGTTGCGCCCTATGACCTGGGCCTGACCCCGGATCAGCAGGCCAGGGTGAAGCGCCTCTTTGAGGAGAACCTGGTTATCTCTCTGCACGAGCACTGCTTTGTGGTCCCCGAAGACGTGAACGAGATCTGGGAGTACCGCCGCTGGGGCCGGGACTGGACGGGCTACGAGGGGCTCAGCATCTCCGGCCTGGACGCCGTCTTCGATAACATGATGGACGGCACCGCGCTCATCACCTCGCGGAACGGGTGGAAGTGGGACGACATCATCTATGACATCGGCATGCGCCTGTCGGACATCGCCCACCAGGACATGGTCATTCTGGGCCTCACCACGGAAGACATCCGCCGCGCCAAGAAGAATGGCCAGATTGCCTTCATTGTATCGTTGGAGTCCGCCACGCCCATTGAGAACGAGCTGGACCGCATCGACATCCTCTACGGCCTGGGTGTCCGCGCCATGGGCGTGGTCTACAGCGAGTCCAACAACCTGGGCTCGGGCCTGCGGGAGAAGATGGACGGCGGCCTGACGGAATTCGGAAGGCAGGCGGTGCGCCGCATGAACAAGCTGGGCATCGCCGTAGATGTGTCCCACGCCGGCGACAAGACCTCGCTGGACACCATTGAGGTGAGCGAGAAGCCCATCTTCATCACCCACGCCGGCGCCCGCTTCCTCTGGAACTCCAACCGGCTCAAGCCCGACGACGTCATCAAGGCCTGCGCCGACAAGGGCGGCGTGATTGGCATTGAGGCCGCGCCCCACACCACCCTGACGCCCCGGCACCCGCAGCACTCCCTGGAGTCCGTGATGGAGCACTTTGAGTACGTAGCCAATCTGGTGGGCATCGACCACGTCACGTTCGGCCCGGATACGCTCTTTGGCGACCACGTGGGCCTGCACCACGCCTTCGCCAGCCAACTGTCCATCTCCCAGTCCCACGGCAAGAAGGCCTTTGAAGAGGTGGAGTACGTGGCCGGCCTTGAGAACCCGGGCGAGGCCTTCCCCAACATCGTCGGCTGGCTGGTGAAGCACGGCTACTCGGACGAGGACATCGCCAAGGTCATTGGCGGCAACACCATGCGCGTGCTGGAACAGGTCTGGTACAGGTAGGCCGGGCCGGGCGGAGGAGGCGTGTCCATGGTTGCGAGGCTGCTTGAAGTCGAGAATCTGCATACGTCCTTCCGCACGGAGGACGGCCTGGTGCCGGCCGTGGACGGGGTCAGCTTCGGGCTGGAGAAGGGGGAGACGCTGGGCGTGGTCGGCGAGTCCGGCTGCGGCAAGAGCGTGACCTCGCTGTCCATCATGCGGCTGATACCGACGCCGCCGGGGGAGTTCAAGGGAGGGCGCATCCTCTTTGAGGGTGAGGACCTGCTGAAGAAGTCCGAGGCGGACATGCGGCGGATCCGGGGCAACGACATCTCGATGATCTTCCAGGAGCCCATGACGTCCCTCAACCCGGTGTTCACCGTGGGGGATCAGATTGCGGAGGCGATCCAGCTTCACCAGGGCAAGTCGCGCCGGGAAGCGATGGAGCGGACGGTGGAGATGCTGCGGCTGGTGGGCATCCCGGCGCCGGAGAAGCGGGTGCACGAGTACCCGCACCAGATGTCGGGGGGCATGAGGCAGCGGGCGATGATCGCCATGGCCCTGTCCTGTGAGCCGCGGCTGCTGATAGCGGACGAACCCACCACGGCGCTGGACGTGACGATTCAGGCGCAGATCCTGGAGCTGATGAAGAAGCTGAAGCGGGAGCTGGGGATGGCCATCATGCTCATCACGCACGACCTGGGGGTTGTGGCGGAGATGTGCGAACGGGTGGTGGTGATGTACGCGGGCAAGGTGGTGGAGGAGGCGGACGTGGTGTCGCTCTTCCAGAAGCCGCTGCACCCGTACACGGAAGGCCTGCTGAAGTCGATACCGCGGCTGAGCTCGTCGCGGGGCGGTAGTGCTGCTTCGGGCGGCACGGCCCTCGGCGGTCGGGAGAAGCTGCACGTGATTGAGGGCGTGGTGCCGAACCCGCAGCGGCTGCCGTCGGGGTGCCGGTTCCACCCGCGCTGCCCGTACGCGCAGGAGGTGTGCCGGCAGCAGGAGCCGCCGCTGGTGGAGGCGGGCCCCGGGCGGCAGGTGGCCTGCTGGCTGCATGACGAGGTCTCACTGAAGGGGGCGGCGTCGTAATGGCCAGTGTACAGTTGGCGCGGAAGAGCGCGGCCTCCGGACCGGCCGTGCCCCAGGAGGTGGCCCCGGGCGAGGTGCTGATGGAGGTCAAGAACCTCAAGAAGTACTACCCGATCACCAAGGGCGTGTTCTCGCGGACGGTGGGGCACGTGAAGGCGGTGGACGGGGTCAGCTTCAACGTGCGCAAGGGGGAGACCCTGGGTCTGGTGGGGGAGTCGGGCTGCGGCAAGACCACCACGGGCAAGGTGATCCTGCGGCTGCAGGAGGCCACGGAGGGCGAGGTCTGGTTTGAGGGCCGGAACATCATGGGGCTGCCGCGGGAGGAGATGCGGCGGCTGCGGCGGGAGATGCAGATCATCTTCCAGGACCCGTACTCGTCGCTGAACCCGCGCATGACGGTGGGGGACATCATCGGCGAGCCGATGGTCATCCACGGGGTGGCCCACGGCGCCGCCAAGGACCGGCGGGTGCGGGAGCTGCTGGAGGTGGTGGGGCTCTCGCCGGAGCACGCCCGCCGCTACCCGCATGAGTTCTCGGGCGGCCAGCGGCAGCGGATTGGCGTGGCGCGGGCGCTGGCCCTGAACCCGAAGCTGATCGTCTGCGACGAGCCGGTGTCGGCGCTGGACGTGTCCATTCAGTCGCAGATTCTGAACCTGCTGGTGGACCTGCAGGCGGAGTTCGGGCTGACGTACATCTTCATCGCGCACGGACTGGCGGCGGTGAAGTACATCTCGGACCGGGTGGGCGTGA
>JBLNCQ010000133.1:0-3181 GCA_050260815.1 Bacillota bacterium | reverse complement strand
CGGGCCAGCAGCAGCCGGTCCGGCAGGGCCACGGCGGCTGCGAACATGCCGTCAAGCCGTGAAAGCCCCGCGGGGCCTCCCTCTTCCACCTCCACCAGCAGGGCCTCGCTGTCTGAGCCCGTGTGGAAGCGGGACGCTCCCCGAGAGCAGCGAAGGTCGCGGTGATTGTAGATCTCGCCGTTCACCACGGCCCAGGCGCGGCCCGTCTGGCTGGGCAGGGGCTGGGCACCGTCGGCACGGTCCACAATGGCCAGCCGCGTGTGAATCAGCCAGCCCTTCCCCACCCGCTTCAAGCCGACGCCGTCCGGGCCGCGGTGGCTGAGAGCCCCCATCATGCGCATCAGAACAGCCTGAGTATCCTCGTCTTCCGCACCCCAACTGCCACCAATGCCACACATAGGCTGAACTCCCTCCCGTGCCAGGTTTAACCGGCAACCCTAGACTACCATATAGGTTGTCGGTTGGCAAGAGGTGCTTGCCGACGGCATTCGACGGATTTTCCTGGCAAAGCGCAGACGTCCCGCCGGACGACCCAAACAAAAAAAACCGCCGGCGTCCGCCGGCGGCTGGCTGCATGTTGCGTATGTATCAGGCTATGCGAATCGGGTCTAGGCCTCCACCAAGGCCTTGAGCTTCTCCTTGGCCTCGTTGGTGCCTACGGCCACCAGCACGTCGCCGGCCTCCAGGGGTACGTCGGGGCCCGGCGAGTAGATGTCCTCCCCGTCCTTGGCTACGGCGATGATGGTGGTGCCGGTGCGCAGGCGAATCTGGCTGGACGCCAGGGTCTGCCCCACCAGCGGCGAGCCGGGCTGGATGACGAGCTCGGTGAGGTTCTGCACCGTGCTGATGCTCTTGGAGGTGTAGGCCAGAATCTCGCCCAGCGTGCCCTCGATCTCCTCGTCCAGGTGGCGACGCTGTTCAAACAGGGCGGCGATCTTCTCCTGCAGCTCCGTCAGGTGTTCGCGGGCCCGGAACTCCTCCAGGAACTTCTGCGCGTTGGTGACGGAGGTGATGGTGACGCCCCGGCCCGCCTCGGCCGCCAGGACGCCGCGGCTGTGGAGCAGGGCAATGGCGCGGCGGATGGTCTCCGGGGAGACCTGGTACGTGCCGGCCAGAGTGGAGCGGCCGAAGATCTTCTCGCCCTCTCTGTACTCGCCCCGGCTGATGCGTTCGGCCAGGTCTCGGGCAATCTGTTCATACCTTGGGGTGCCTGGGTTTCGCTCGTGAGTAGCCATGAGGAATCATTCCTCGCCCTTGGGAAAAATTCCTTCCGAATCCGGTGCCCTGGGGGCTACATCTAGTATACCCCCGTCACGTGCCCCGTGCTCTGGCTTCCCGCAGAAACGATTCTAGGCGCGCCAGGTTCAGCGGCGCCTCCAGTTCGCGGCCGCCGCTGGCCACCACCGGTATGCGGTCACGGTAGCGCTCGTACCAGTCGGGGCGCGTGGTAATGTCACAGCGTTCCAGCGTTAGCGGCATGGATTGCCCCACCTCCGCCAGGTCGTCCAGCGCCTCCTCGCAGAGGTGGCAGCCCGGACGCTCGTAGAGGCGCACGACGAGGGGCGGACGCCTCAGCCAACCCGCCACGAACTCACCCCCGGCCGTCGACGTAAGGGGCCTGCGCATGACGCCTGCCTCTATCCTGGCATGTTATCAGATGGCGGCGCGACGGTGAAGGCCCGTCCGGGGTCGGGTTGCGGCGCTGCCGCATGCCCAAACGGCGGCATGCAAAAGGGGCCGCCCGTCGGCAGCCCCGGCAGAGGTCAGAGACTCCAGTTCTGCCTGACCTGGTCCAGAATGGCACCGTTGGTCTCGCGGATGCGCTTGGTCATCAGACCGCCCACGCGGCCGCTCTCCGCCGTGGACAGCCCGCCCCAGCCCTCGGCCAGGACGCGCTCCGCCAGCCCCAGTTCGGCGGCGATCTCCATCTTGAGGAAGTCCATGGGGGTCTTGAGCTTGATCTTAGGCTTCTTCTCCTTGGGCGCGGGACGCGCCGGCGGGTCCACCGCTACGGCCTGCGGCGTTGAGGGGTCCTTGCGGCTCTGCTTGGGCACGGGTACCCACCTCCAGCGCTATTGGTGTCCGCCGCATGAACGGCGTATTCCCGGCGCCAGAGGGTGGGTCGGCGGAAGGAGGATTGTGCCCCCTCCAGTCGAATAGTCTTTAGCACCTGCTGCTAATAGGAGGCTCCATGCCATGCCCGTTCGCATCGTGACGGACAGCTCCGCCAGTCTCCCGGCCGAGACAGCGCAGGCCCACGGGATCTCCGTGGTGCCCCTCAACGTGCAGTTCGGCACACAGTCCTACGCCGACGGGCTGGACATCAACGCCCCGGAGATGGCCAGGCGGATGAACCAGGGGGAAGCGCCCACCACCTCCCAGCCGGCCCCCGGCGTCTTTGCCGACATCTACCGGAGTCTCAAGGAAGAAGCCGATTCCATCATCTCCATGCACGTGATGGGGTCCGCCAGCGGCACGGTCAGCACCGCCAGGCTGGCCACCACGCTCTGCCCGGACCAGGACATCACGGTCTTCGATTCGGGAACGGTCAGCATGGGCCTGGGATTCATGGCCATGGCCGCCGCCCGCGCCGCGGCCCTGGGCCAGGCCCGGGACGAGATCCTGACCCTGCTGGAGGACGCCCGTTCGCGGGTGCACGTGTTCGTCGCCCTGCCCACCGTCACCCACCTGGTGCGAGGCGGGCGCGTCACGCGCGGCGCCGGCCTGCTGGCTTCCCTGCTGGCCATCAAACCGATCCTGTCGCTGACCAACGGTGCCGTGGAGGTCATCGACAAGGTCCGGACCTTCCCCCGCGCGCTGGACCGCCTGGCGGACCTGATGGAGCGAGCCGTCGGTGGCCGGCGCGTCAGGCTGGCCGTCATGCACGGCAACTGCCTGGAAGAAGCCCGGACCTGGTTTGAAGGGGTTCGCGAACGCTTCTCGGCCACGGACGTGGTGTTCGCCGATGCGGGTTCGGCCCTGATGGTGCACGGCGGGCCGGGGATGATTGGCCTGGTGGCCTTTGAGGAATGAAGGAGGAGCACCTGAGTGGCTGACTTTGACGCCTTTGCCAGCCTGGATATCCGCGTGGGGAAGGTCGTGGACGTGAAGGACTTCCCGCAGGCGAGGAAGCCGGCCTACCGCCTCTGGATCGACTTTGGCCCGCTGGGGGTCAAGACCA
>JBLNCQ010000132.1:0-21787 GCA_050260815.1 Bacillota bacterium | reverse complement strand
ACGTGGGTCTGGGTGGCGTCCCCAAACCCAAAAAGCGCCAAACTCAAGAGAAGGGCCGCCTGCAGGCGGCCCTTCGGGTTTACCTTCGTGCATGGGCTTGTCTTGCTGCGCGCGGGCGCCTAGCGGAGTACGGGCTCAGCCAGAAAGATGCTCCAGGCCCCGCCCGTCAGGCGCAGGTAGAAGCTCACGGGTGACGTTGTCCGTCAGCCCAAAGTGCGTGGCGTCAATGCCGTTGACGATGCCGTTCTCCTTTGCCGCCTGAATCAAGCCAAAGGCCCAGTGGTTGGACGGCACGTCGACAAAGGACGTCTCGGTTCGCGCGGAGGCGCTGATGTCCTCTACACGCAGCAGAAGGGCCACAAACTCGGCGCGGGTGATGGGGTCGTCCGGGCGCACACGGCCGTCCGGGTCTCCCTTAACGACGTCCATGGCATGAAGCTGGCTGATGGCGTCAGCCGCCCAGTGGCCTTCCACGTCGGTGAACCCTGGAACCCCGCGGCCCGGGCCACCGGCTGGAGGCTTGACGACACCGCCCTTCAATTTCCTTCTTCTTCGCCCAAGATTTTCCGATCTAACTTTCTAAACTTAAAGGTTGACTAAGTTCAGAAGAGATGGCAAGATTGGGGTGAAAAGGAAACCGAGGGGGTAGCCAATTGTGACGGAGACCGCAGGCTTGAGCACCGGCCGCTTTGGCGGCCGCGTTGTCCTGATCACCGGCGCTTCCCGCGGCTTGGGCAGGGCCCTGGCGCTGGCCTTCGCCCGCCAGGGGGCCGACCTGGCCATTTGCTCACGCCGTTCGGAAGACCTGGAGCCCGTCCGCCGGCAGGCCGAAGCGTTGGGCCGCCGCTGTCTGGCCGTTCCGGCCGACATGGGCCGGCGCCAGGACGCGGAGCGCCTGGTGGCCCAGGTGTTTGAGGCCTATGGGCGCGTGGACGTGCTGATCAACAATGCGTCCGAACTGGGCCCCACGCCCCTGCCCTACCTGGTGGACACGCCGCCGGACTGGCTGGAGCGGGTGCTGGCCACCAACGTAACGGGTCCGTTCCTGCTCACCCGTGCCGTCCTGGGGAATATGCTGGCGCGGGGATCGGGGTCCGTGATCAACGTTACCTCCGACGCCGCCGTTGAGGCCTACCCCGCCTGGGGCGCCTACGGGCTGTCCAAGGCCGCGCTGGAGGCCATGACCCGCATCTGGGCTGCGGAGCTGGAGGGCTCCGGAGTCCGCATCAACTGCGTGGACCCGGGCGAGATGAACACGCGCATGCACGCCGCGGCCATCCCCGACGCCGATCCCTCCACCCTGGCCGAGCCGGAGGATGTGGTGGGCGTGTTCCTTTATCTGGCGGCCGGGAACACCGCTGACAGCGGCCGGCGCTACGAAGCCCAGGCCTGGCGGAGGGGGGAGGAGCCGCGTGCTTGAGGAGCTGCGTTTCGACCTGCCCGAGCACCTGGAGGCCGGCCTGCCCCCGGAGGCGCGGGGCGTCCGCCGCGACCACGTCCGCCTGATGGTCACGGAGAGAGCCTCCGGCAGAACCCTGCACACCCGTTTCGACCGGATCGGAACCTTTCTGAGGCCCGGCGACCTGCTGGTGGCCAACGACAGCCGGACCCTGCCCGCCGCGCTGCCCGCCTTCCTGGACCGCCGGCGGGCGAGCGACGCCCAGCCGGTGGAGGTGCGTCTGGCGCACCGACACCAGCGCTCCTGGACCGTCCTGCTCAAGGGTGAACCAGACGAGGACGGGCGCCCAACGGACGTCGCGGTAGAGCCGGGTGACCGGCTGCTGTTCCTGCCGCCGCCCGGACCCGCCAGCCTGGCTGTTCCCCGCGAGCCTCTGGAGGCGCTGGTTCTGGCTCCCCATCCCGCGGAGCCGCGCCTCTGGCAGGTCCGGTTCAACCGGCAGGGAGCGGAACTCTTGCAGGCCATTCACGAATTCGGGCGGCCCGTGCGCTACAGCTACGCCCGCGGCGCCTGGGACCTGGACTATTACCAGACGGTCTACGCCGCCGTGCCGGGCTCCGCCGAGATGCCCTCCGCCGGCCGGGCGTTCACCTGGGAACTGCTCCTCCGCCTCCGCGCGGAGGGCGTGGGCCTGGCGTTCATCACCCTGCACACTGGCCTCAGCGCCCTGCAGGTCCCGGAGATCGACCGGCTCCACCTGGTGGGGGAGGAGGAGTACGCCGTTCCGCCGGCGACGGCCGAGGCCGTCAACCGGACGCGGCGTGCGGGCGGACGCGTGGTGGCCGTGGGCACCACCGTCGTGCGGGCGCTGGAGACCGTGGCCGACCGCGGCGGCCTCGTGGCCGCCGGCTCCGGCTGGACCCGCCTCCGCATCACGCCGGCGCACCGGCTGCGGGCGGTGGATGGGCTGCTGAGCGGGCTTCACGAACCGGAGGCCAGCCACCTGGACATGCTGGCGGCCTTCCTGTCCCCACTCCCGCTGCGCCAGGCGTACGGCGAGGCCCTGGAGCGCGGCTACCTCTGGCATGAGTTCGGCGACGAGCACCTGATCGTCTAGTGGTTCCTTCACCCGCCGCCCCTTGACCACGGCGGCCCCGTTGCGGGGCCGCCTTTGCATTGGACGGACTCCTGTCACTTTTGTCCGGCGGGGGCGGAAACTTTTCTACTTGACCATAAAGGGGCATAAGCCCACGATGAAGTTGAACACTAGGTTTATGGCACAAAAAGGAGGCGCCGACTGATGGCTGGTGCCGCAGTCCCTCTTACCCTCAGCGAAATCCTACGCCAGCCGGATACCTGGGAGGAAGCTTCCGCCGCCGTGTCTCAACGCGCGGCTCAGGCCAAAAAGCTGATTGAGTCCGGCACGCCCGAGGTTTGCCTCTTCGCCGGATGCGGCACGTCCTACTACCTGTCCATTGCGGCGGCGGCGTTCTTTCAGGAACTGACCGGGATGCCGTCGAGGGCCGTCCCGGCATCGGAACTGATCCTGCGCCCGGACTCCTACCTGGTCAAGGGCCGCAAGGCTCTGCTGGTGGCGTTCTCGCGGTCCGGCGAGACCACGGAGACGGTGGTGGCGGCGCAGTTTCACAGGTCGCGCGGCAGCGGACCGGTCATTGCCGTGACCTGCAACGATCAGGACGCACTGGGGCAGGAGGCTGACCTCCACATTCCCATCCCGGGAGCCGGCGACCGCAGCGTCGTCATGACCTCATCGTTTACCAGCATGCTGCTGGCCGCTGAACTGCTGGCCGCCCTGACGGCTGACCGGCGGGAGGGTGCTGAAGCCCTGTCGCGCCTGCCCGGCCTGCTGCGGAGCCAGTTGGAGCATCAGCGGTCCTTTGGCGAATCCCTTGGCAGGGACGCCAGCCATCAGAAGTTCATCTTCCTGGGCATGGCCCCGTTCTTCGGCCTGGCCTCCGAGGCCATGCTGAAGCTCAAGGAAATGACCCAGGTGCCGTGTGAGGCCTATTCCCCGCTGGAGTTCCGGCACGGCCCCATCTCCGTGGCGGAGCCGGGCACGCTGGCCGTCCTGCTGGGCAGTGACCGCGGCGGCCGGCACGAACTGGACGTCCTGCGCGACGTCCGCAGCCTGGGTGGTCGGACCATGGTGGTCGCAGGCGAGGTCCCGGACGGCGCCGCGGACCTGGGCTATGCCGTTGGCTCGGGACTTCCCGATTTCGTCCGCGGGCCGCTCTACATGCCTCTGATGCAGTGCCTTGCCTACTACCGGGCCATGGCCCGCGGGCAGGACCCGGACCGGCCCCAGCACTTGAACCGGGTCGTGACGCTGGACGCCGCGACGCTCGGCCGAGAGTGAGGTGGCGGCCATGTCTGCGGAACTGACGCTTCACAGCCGGCGCATCGTGACTCCCGGCGGCCTGGTGGAGGGAAACCTCGCCGTTGAGGATGGCGTCATTGCCGGCCTGACGGTGGCCGCTCAGCCCGGAGCCGGCGCGCTGGACGTGGGCGATGCCTGGGTCATCCCGGGGCTCATCGACACGCACGTTCACGGCGCCGTGGGCTTCAACTTCATGGAAGCCGGGACCGATGACCTGAAGCAGATCCTGGCCTACCATGCCCGCCACGGCACAACCGGGCTGCTGGCCACCACCGGGGCCGCCTCCGACGCCGCGACCGAGGAGGCCATAGCCCATCTGGTCGGGTTCATCAAGGACGACAACGACGGCGGCTCTGCCGTGATTGGCCTGCACCTGGAGGGTCCCTTCCTGGCCCAGGCCCGGCGCGGCGCCCAGGATCCGGCCCACATTCAGGACCCGGACCTGGACAAGATGGAGCGCTGGCTGACGTTGGGTGACGGCCTGATCCGCATGGTCACGCTGGCGCCGGAACGCCCTGGAGCCGTGGAGATGATCCGCCGGCTCACGGCGGCGGGCGTCTGCGCCGCTGCCGGCCACACGGACGCCACCTACGAGGAGATGCAGCAGGCGGCGCAGGCGGGCCTCGGCCACACCATCCACACCTTCAACGGCATGAGGGGACTCCACCACCGCGAACCGGGCGTGGTGGGCGCTGCGCTCGACCTGCCCGGCCTGACGTCCGAAGTGATCGCCGACGGGTTCCACGTCCACCCGGCCGTCATCCGCCTGCTGTTCCGGGCAAAGGGCCCGGACGGGATGACGCTGGTGACGGACGCGGTGGATCCCGCCGGCCTGGACGACGGCGTGCACCGCTGGCAGGGCAGGTTCGTCCGGGTGAGCGAAGGCAAGGTGGAGCTTGCCGACGGCAGTTCGCTGGCCGGGAGCACCCTGACCATGATCGCGGCGGTCCGCAACGTCATGCGGTTCTGCGGCATTGATCTGCCCACGGCGGTTCACATGGCCTCGCTGGGTCCCGCTCGACTGCTGGGACTGAATGACAGGCTGGGCTCCCTGGAGCCAGGCAAGGACGCTGACCTGGTGGTGCTGGACCCATCGCTGGAAGTGCAGGCCACCATGGTGAAAGGCCGGTTCGTCTACCAGAGAAGCTAGCCTCCTGACGCGTACCACAGCTCCCGACACGCAGCACGGGAGTCGTTGCAGAGAGGGGTGAGACTATCCTTACCGCCCGTCGTCAACGCATCCTTCAGTGTCTTGCCAGGGAACGAGAGCCGGTTCGCATCAGTGACCTCAGCAGGCAGCTCGGCATTGACCCCCGCAGTGTGCGCTACGACCTGAACGCGGTGGCCGACTGGGCCGCGCATTGCGGCGGGCGCCTGGTGCGCCAGCCCGGACGCGGCGTCTCGCTGGAGGGCCTTTCTCTGGAAACGCTGTCGGAGGCCGGCATCCGCATTGTGGCGGGGCGGCCCCAGAGCCAGTATGAATACGTCTGCACCCCCAGCGAGAGGCGGCACGCCATCCTGCTGCAGTTGCTCGACTCGGCCCAGGGGGTACGCATCCAGGACCTGGCGGCGGCGCTCTTTGTCAGCCGGGCCACCATTCACAAGGATCTGGACGAGCTGGCGGAGCGGCTTCAGTCTCGTGGCCTCAGCCTGATCCGCCGGCCGTACACGGGCATCTGCCTGGACGGCCCGGAAGAGGCCTGGCGCAGGGCCGCCGTTGACGTTCTGTTGGAAATGCTCACTCCCGCCTCGCTGGCTCAGGTGCTGGAGGGCAAGCAGCGGCTGCCCTGGGCGGAGGATCTGGAGGAGGACCTGACCGCCGTGGGAAGGGCGGCGCGGCGCGCCGGCGAGATCCTCAAGTTCCGGCTGGCTGATGACGCGTTTCTGCAGATGGTCGTGCACCTGACCGTCGCCGTGCGCAGGCTGCGCGCGGGGGGTACCCTGCCGCCCAATCCTGACGCGCCGGCCTTGAGCCGGCAGGAATCGGCCCTGGCAGAAACCGTTGCCGCCGAGGTGGGCGTGGCCACGGGCGTGCAGCTGCCCGCCCAGGATCTTCAGGCGCTGATCCGCTACCTGTCGGGGGCGCCCCTGTGGATGGACAACGCGGTTCCCACCGCCGTAGCCGAGGGAAGTCAGGAACTCCGCCTAGCCAAGGACCTGCTGCGGCACGCCGGTGCCCTTCTGGGCGTCCCCCTTTCCGGAAACCGGGAGCTGGCCATGGCCCTGGCCCTGCACCTCAAGCCCCTGGGAACGCGGCTGCGGCAATCCAAACCGGCCGACAATCCCCTGCTGGACGACATTCGGGACAAGATGCCCGCCGTCTGGCAGGTAACACAGAAGTCCGTACATCTGCTGGAGAAGCAGTGGGGGGTCAAGATCCCGCCGGCGGAAGTGGGCTTCATCGCCGTGCATCTGGGCGCCGCGCTGGAGGGCATGCGCGCCGAGGCTTCCCTGCGGCCGCGCGCGCTGGTGGTCTGCGGGCAGGGGTTGGGTACTGCCCGACTGCTGGCCGCCCGACTCAAGACGGAGTTTCCCGAGCTGGACATCGGCGGCGTGAGCTCGGTCTTTGATGCAGACGCCAAGCTGGCCAAGGAACCGTGCAACCTGGTCATCAGCACCGTGCCCATTCCTGGTCTCGAGGTCCCGGTGGTTCAGATAGGTCCCCTGCTGTCGCCGGAGGATAGGCGGCGGGTGCGCCAGGCCCTGCAGGCGTACCACGAACGAACTCAGAGGGAAGGATGCCAACCTGTGTTGACCGATCTACTCACACCTGAACGAATTGCCCTGGGAATCCGCGCCGCCAACTGGGAGGAAGCCGTGCGAGCAGCCGGTGGGCTCCTGGTCCAGTCCGGAGCAGCCGAGCCTCGTTACGTGGAGGCCATGGCGCGCAACGTCCGCCAGATTGGGCCCTACATTGTGATCGCCCCGGGGGTGGCCATGCCGCACGCGCGGCCGGAGGACGGAGCGCGGCAGGTGGCCATTAGCCTGGCCCGGCTGGCGACGCCGGTGCGATTCGGCCACGATGCCAACGACCCGGTCGACCTGGTCTTCGCTCTGGCGGCCGTGGACAGCGACACCCACCTGACTGCCATCACGCAGCTCGCGGAGTTTCTGAGCGAGTCCGACGGGGCGGCGAAACTGCGCGCCGCGGGCACGCCCCAGGAGCTCCTGGACTCCCTGTCCCATGCCATTCATTCCATGCAAGGGAGGTGAACGAACGTGCGGATTGTCACCGTTTGCGGGATGGGCTTCGGTACCAGCCTGATGATGAAGATGTCAATCGACAGGATTCTTCGCGAACAGGGAATCAAGGCGGAGCTGCTGGCATGGGATCTGGGCAGCGCCAAAGGACAGCCGGCTGACATTGTCGTAGCACCGCGCGACATGGAGCAGCATCTCAAGTCCTTTAAGGCCCGCGTCATTCTCATCGACAACCTGACCAACAAGGCAGAAATCCAGTCCAAACTGATGCCCGTCATCCACGAACTGCAAGAGACCGGGAAGCACTAGCAAGGCACACCTTCGTTGCTGAAAGGAGTGCACCATGTTTAAGATCATCGTTGATTTCTTCACGACCCCGGCCATTGTCATCGCGCTTGTTGCTCTGATTGGTCTCTTAGTCCAGCGCAAGTCCTCAGCAGAAGTCATCCAGGGCACCCTCAAGGCCACCCTCGGCTTCCTGATCATCGGCGTCGGCGCCGGCGCCGTTGTGGGAGCCCTGGACCCCATCCAGAAGATGTTCCTGCGGGGGTTCAACGTTCAGGGATTCGTGCCGTTCGACGAACTGGTGGTGGGCGGCGTTGCCGCGCAGTTGGGCAAGGAGACGGCACTCATCCTGGCCTTCGGCTTCCTGCTCAACATCGTCTTCGCCCGCATCACCCCGTGGAAGTACATCTACCTCACCGGCCACATGCTCTGGATTCACGCCGGCATTTGGGCCATCGTTCTCCACTCCGTGGGTATTGTGGGGACGCCCAACATCATCATCGGCTCTGTCATCCAGGGCCTCTACACCACGCTCTTCCCGGCCCTGGCGCAGCCCATCATGCGCAAGATCACGGGCGGAGACGACATTGCCTTTGGTCATGGCCAGACACTGCTGGCGGTTGTGGGCGCCTACCTGGCCAAGCCTCTCGGCAAGCCCGATGACACCGCGGAGAACGTACAGATCTCCGACAAGTGGTCGTTCTTCCGCGACATGGCCGTCTCCATGTCCCTGGTCATGCTGGTGGTCATCCTGCTGGCTGCCGGCTTTGCCGGCCCGGCGTACGTGGAGAAGGAACTCTCCGGCGGCCAGAGCTGGCTGATCTTCTCCATTCTCAAGGCCCTGGGCTTCACTGCCGGCGTCCTGGTCCTGCTGCAGGGCGTGCGCATGTTCATCGCCGAGATGGTCCCGGCCTTCCAGGGCATTGCTGAGAAGATCGTCCCGGGTGCGCGTCCGGCTCTGGACTGCCCGGTGATCTACCCGTACGCCCCCACCTCGCTGCTCATCGGCCTCATCACCGGCACCATCGCACAGGTCCTGGCCATCCTGGTGGTAGTGGCCCTCAAGTGGCCCGTGCCGATCCCCAGCATGATCGCAGCATTCTTCGCCAGCGGCACCGGCGCTATCTTCGGCAACGCCATGGCGGGCAGGCGCGGAGCCATCTCCGGCGGCTTCTTCTGGTCGTTCGCCGGCTTCATCCTGGCCTCCTGGGCCATGCAGGTCCAGCTCTTCGGCGACCTGGCGGCCCTTGGCGCTTCCGGTCTTGGGTTCATCGTCCCGGACGGCATCGTGATTGCCGCTGTTGTCAAGGGCATCCTAACCCTATTCGGCTTCGGCGCCTAACACGAGTGTGTTCGTGCCCGCCGGCCCTGGTGCCGGCGGGCATTCTGAACTGCTCCTGAGCCGCGCAACGGACCAGCCAAGAACGAAGGAGGGTATCCATGGAACAGGCCAGGGCATACTTCAAAAACCTTCATGCACTTCTCGACCGCATTGAGTCCACCCAGACCGATGCCATGGCCAAGGCTGTCGCAGCCATGACCGAGGCGGTGGCCGGGGGCGGCGTGATCCACGTGGCCGGCTGCGGTCACACGCAGATCCTGGTGTTGGAAGTCTGGTTCCGGGCGGGGCAGCCCGCTTACGTCAGCCCCCTGTTTGACGCCAACCTCTGGCCGCAGAACGGCCCCGGCAAGGGAAGCGACCTGGAGAAGCTGCCCGGCTACGGCACCATCCTGGCCCGCCACCACGACGCCCGGCCCGGGGAAGTGGCCATCATCCTGTCCAACTCCGGGCGCAACGCCACGCCCATCGAGCTGGCCCGCACCTTCAAGGAGCGCGGGCTGACGGTGGTCGCCATCACCTCGCTGGATTACGCCACCAGCGTCCCCTCTCGGGACGCGTCCGGAAAGCGTCTGCATGAGATTGCCGACATTGTGCTGGACAACGCCGGCCCCGCCGGAGATGCCTCCATGCCCCTGCCCGACGGCAGGAAGGCCGCGCCCGTGACCACGATCACCAATGCCGCCATCCTGGGCGCCCTGCTCCTGGAGACGGACCTGGCCCTGGCGGCGCGAGGCATTGAGCCCCCGGTGTTCACCAGCGCCAACCTGGACACCGACCTCACGCGCAATGACCGCTACGCAGAGAAGTACTACCCGCGTGTCAAGTACTACAAGGGCTAGGGCGACCGTTCCGAAACACAAAGCGCGCGAATGAGCTCGGGCGACCCCATGGGGTCGCCCGTTGTCTGTCTTGCGAGTTTCCGTCTTTACTGAGATGAGGGCGGCGCCGTCACCGGAGTGGAGCCCTCCTCCGGCGTCTGGCGCCAGACCGCCATGGGCTCCCAGTAGGTGAGCGGCTCCAGGCCCAGGCGCCAGAGCGCCACGCCTTTCAGGTTGTACTGACGGGCCAGGCCCAGCTTGGCCTGCAGACTGCGCTGATCCGGGAACCAGACGGTGTGGGACTGGTCGGCGCTGCCGTAGACGGCCACGTTTTCGCCCATGGTGGGATCCCACGCCACCTGGGCCTGAGCCTGGCTGAGCAGCCGGTCGGCGCTGCGCCCGGTCACCGTCCTGGCGCCCGTTCTGCCGGCGCCCCCGCCGGCGGCGCCTTCGTCCGCTTCGCCGCCTGACGTCGGCCGGCTGGACGTGGTCCAGTCATAGCCGTAGCCCGGTATGCCCAGGACGATCTTCTTGGTGGGCACCACGGAGATGGCATAGCGGATCACCCTCTCCGTCCAGGGGAGCGAGGCTACGGGCCCCGGCGGCCCCAGGCGGTAGTGCTCGTCGTAGGCCATGATATACATTTCGTCGAGAATGGCCCCGAGGGCCGGGTAGTCAAAGGCTCCACTCCAGTCGCTGTTCGGCGAGTCCGCCACCTTGGCCGGGACGGCCATGCTGAGGGTCAGGCCCTGGGCTCTGGTGGCCGTGGCCAGTTCGCGCACGTAGGATGTAAGCTCCGAGCGGAGCTCCTTGGGGACGCCCTCAAAGTCCAACTGAATGCCGGCTGCGCCATACTCCTGGGCTTTGGCCACCATGGCCTGCTGGGAGCGGGCCTGCGCGGCCGGGTCGGTGAGCAGCAGCCGAACGGTGTCGACGGAGAAATCATTGTCCGTCAGGTTGGCAAAGAGGAGGATGCGCTTCGGCCGCGCCACCACGCCGCGCAGAACGTAGGGGTCCTTACCCTGGAGGCTGCCGTCCGGCGCAAAGCCGTAGGAGAAGGCGATGACCTGGTCCAGGTGGGGGGAGCGCTGCTGCAGCGTGCGCAGCGATTCCAGGTCATAGTCCACCCAATATCCCGCCACCCAGAACCCCTGGCCGGGGCCGGACGTGTCCACAGGCCGGTCGAAGTAGCCGCGAAGCCACACGGGATCCCAGACGGGGACGGCGGTGCGGGCCGCGCCAAGCTGATAGCCGCCGAATGCCGCTCCTGCGGCCAGGATCAGAATCAGGACAGCGGTCAGCCAGGCGCGGGAGCGGGAGCGCCCCCGCTTCCGCGGCGGGTAAGGTGACGGCTGGAGCACGGGCGTGGACACGGGGTCACCTCCTGGCGTCTCTTCAAGTCTAGACGAGACGCCTGCCGACGGGTTTCGTGAATGCTACATAACGCAGGCACACCGGGAAGAGTTCGGGGCCGGCCGGGCTATATCCTGTCGGCGGAGAATCTGCCAGGCCTGCCAGAGCTGGGTGATTCAGCGAATAAAAATGTTACCTGGTTAGCAGGCGAAAGGACGCTACGTGGCGAATTGCGTTTCATCTTCTGGGGAAAGGGGGCGGTGGATGGCATGAGCGCCCTGGCGGTCGAGCCGCAGCCGGATTCGACCATGGTCCGGTTCAGCGGTGTCAATAAGCACTTTGGGCAGCACCAAGTCCTCAAGGACATCAACCTTCAGGTGGACGTGGGTGAGAAACTCGTCGTCATCGGACCCAGCGGGTCGGGCAAGAGCACGCTCATCCGCTGCATCAACGGCCTGGAGCGGCCCAGCAGCGGACAGGTGGTGGTTCTGGGCCAGGACGTCACCCGCCCCGGCGCAGATCTGGCCCGGGTCCGTCAGGATATCGGGATGGTGTTCCAGCACTTCAACCTGTACCCACACAGGACGGTCCTGGACAACCTCACCCTGGCCCCGGTGGTGGTCAAGGGCGTTCCGCGGCCCGAGGCGGAGGACTCCGCCCGGCGGCTGCTGGATCGAGTGGGTCTGCTGCACAAGGCGCAGGCCTTCCCCTCGCAGCTTTCCGGCGGTCAGCAGCAGCGCGTGGCCATTGCCAGGGCCCTGAACATGAGGCCGAAGCTCATCTTGTTTGACGAACCCACGTCCGCCCTGGACCCGGAGATGATCCAGGAGGTCCTGGATGTCATGGTGGCCGTGGCCCGCGAGGGCATGACCATGGTGGTGGTCACCCACGAGATGGGCTTTGCCCGGCAGGTGGCCGATCGGGTCATCTTCATGGATGAGGGCAACATCCTGGAGACGGGGCCGCCGGAGCACTTCTTCAGCAATCCCAACCACGAGCGAACCAAGCTGTTCCTGAGCCGCATCCTGCGGTAGTGCCAATACAATCTAGGGGGTACAAGAAGTGAGAAAAGGGGTTCGGGCGGCCGTAGCCGCCGCGGTTCTCGTCGGCCTACTGGGCCTGACCGCATGTTCCAGCCCCAGCGGTGGTTCGGCCGGCACGTCACCGTCAGCGAGCCTGGGGCCCAGCGCCGACGCCATCCAAAAGCGCGGCGTTCTCAAGGCCGGCGTCAAGATCGACGTCCCGAAGTTCGGCTACAAGGACCCGGGCACGGGCAAGATCGACGGCTTTGAGATTGACCTGGTGCGCGCCGTCGCCAAGAAGATTCTGGGCGACCCCAACAAGATTGAGCTGACCGGCGTTACCGCCAAGACGCGGGCGGCCCTACTGGACAACGGCGAGATTGACCTGGTGGCCGCCACGTTCACCATCACCGAGGACCGCAAGAAGAGCCTCAACTTCACTGACTCGTACTTTACCGACGGCATTGCCATCATGGTGAAGAAGGGCTCGGGCATCACGGGCCTCAAGGACCTGGACAAGAAGAAGATCGGCGTGGCCAAATCCGCCACCACCAAGGCGCGCCTGCAGGAGAAGGCCGGGCCGCTGGGCGTTCAGCCGGAATTCCTGGAGTATGACTCCTACCCGGAGATTAAGGCCGCTCTGGACGCGGGCCGCGTGGACGCCTTCTCCGTGGACGGCGCCATCCTCTACGGCTACCTGGACGACTCCACGGAGATTCTGCCCGACCGCTACAGCCAGGAAGAGTATGGCATCGCCACCGCCAAGCCCAAGACCGACCTGGCCAAGGTGGTCAACGACACGCTGGCGGAGCTGAAGAGCAGCGGGGAGCTCGACCAGCTGAAGCAGAAGTGGGGCCTCAAATAGTTGAGTCCCCTCGCCTGGTGGCGGTGGCAGGCTCTCCTTGAGAACCGCGCCATCTTTCTGCAGGGACTGGGCCAGACCGTTCTGGCCTCGGCCCTGGCCCTGGGCCTGGCTCTGCTCCTGGGCGCGGTCTTCGGCGTGATGGCGGTAGCGCCCTGGCGCCTTCCCCGCTGGCTGAACCGGGCCTACGTGGAGTTCACGCAGAACACGCCTCTGGTGGTGCAGGTGCTGTTCCTATACCTGGGCCTGCCCTATGTCGGCATCATGATGCCGGTGCTTTGGGTGGGCGTGCTGGGCCTGGGTATCTACCACGGCGCTTACGTGGCGGAGGTGGTCCGGGCCGGCATCAACTCCGTCCACCGCGGACAGTTGGAAGCGGCCTATTCGCAGGGTTTCAGTTATGTGGAAGCCATGCGCCACATCGTCCTGCCCCAGGCCGCCCGGGTGGTGCTGCCGCCGCTGACCAACCAGGCCCTGGCCCTGATCAAGAACTCCGCGGTCCTGGCCATGATCGCCGGCGGCGACCTGATGTACTACACGGATTCCTGGTCTTCTGACACCCTGCATTACGGTCCTGCCTACATTGTGGCGGGGCTGCTCTACCTGGCCTTGACCCTGCCCCTGGCCTGGCTCACCGCCAACCTGGAGGTCCGGCTGGGCCACGGCCAGAGGGGGGTGGCCTGATGGACCGCTTCGTTCAGGTGTTCGAGGCCGGCATGCGGATTGTTGCGCAGAGTGAGAACCTGCGCTTCCTGGCCCTGGGCCTGGGCGTCACCCTTCAGCTGGCCCTGGAGGTCATCCTCCTCAGCTTTGCGGCCGGCGTGGTCCTGGGTATCCTGCGTTACGCCCGTGTACCTGTGCTGGCGATAGTCGCCGCCGTCTACGTGGAGGCCATGCGCAACTCGCCCATGCTGCTGCTGATCCTGGCGGCGCACTTCGCCCTCCGCCTCACCGCCTGGTCGTCCGGCGTGGTGGGCATGTCTCTGTACACCTCCGCCGTTCTGGCCGAGGTGGTGCGGGGCGGCCTCAACTCCATCGACCGAGGCCAGTGGGAGGCGGCGCGGTCGCAGGGATTACGCTACGTGCAGATCCTGAGCCACATCATCCTGCCCCAGGCCCTGCGCCGGATGATCCCGCCCATCGTCAGCCAGTTCATCACGGTGGTCAAGGACACCGCCTATGTGTGGCTGATTGGCGTCGATGAGCTGACGGGCCGGGCCAAGATTATCATGGGCGCCCACGCCGAAGCGGTCCTGGCCCTGTTCTTCAGCATCGCGGTGGCGTACTTTCTGGTAAACTATATCCTGTCCGCCCTGGCCCGATCGCTGGAGAGACGGTATTGGGTGCGGTCGTTTTAGGGGCGCGGTCCGGCGGGACCGCGTCCGGCCATGTCCGGGAGGCGGTACCGCTTGAACATCAGCCTGGTCAACGTGCAGGTGTGGGGCCGGAGCCAGGACGACGACTGGATGGGAGGCCCTCAACGGAATTGGGCAGGTGCTGGGCATTCGGAACGCCGCCCTGGGCTACCGGATGCTGGCCCTGGCCGGGCCGCAGGCGGCGGAGGAGTGGGACGGGTTCGCCGCCCTTACGGACGGCGACTACGGCCTGCGGCAGAAAGAGCAGTCATAAGGCGCAGGAAGACTGGCCACAAGACGATAGGGGAACGCCCGCGGGCGTTCCCTGTTCATTGCGGTGTGGCGCTGGAGGCCGGGGTCAGTGCGTCAGATACGCCAACACCAACCTGGCGGTGTTCTCCAACGCGTCCTGGTGCGTCCGCTCATGGGTGTGGGAGGCGTCAACCCCCGGGCCAATCAGTCCGTGCCGGATGTTCCACCCGGCTCGCATGGCGGCGCTGGCGTCCGAGCCGTAATAGGGATAGATGTCCACGCAGTAGCGCAGCCCTTCGGCCTCCGCCAGGTTCACCAGCCGCTCCCGCAGGCCCAGGTCATACGGGCCGGAGGAATCCTTGGCGCAGATGGTGACGGTATACTCGTCAGAGGCCTGGCCCTTGCCCACGGCCGCCATGTCCACAGCGATGAGCTCTTCAATATCCTCCGGCAGGCCGGCCGGGGCGCCGTGCCCCACCTCCTCGTAGACGCTGATGAGGATGTGGCTGGTGACAGCCGGCTGCAGGTTCTGATCGCGCATGGCCTTGAGGGCTCCCAGCAGGCAGGCGACCGAGGCCTTGTCATCCAGGTAGCGCGACTTGACGAAGCCGCTGGCGGTGTGAACCGGCCGTGGATCGAACAGGACGTAGTCCCCGGGGCGGATGCCCAGGGCCGCGGCCTCCTCGCGGGACTCCACGCGCTCGTCCAGACGAATCTCCATGTTCTCCAGGGTCCGCTCCAGCTTCCGGTACTCGTCGCCGAAGACATGAACGGAGGCCTTGGTGGGAACACAGGTGCCCGTGTAGGTTCGGCCGCCCGAGGCGCGCACCTCGCAGTACTCGCCCTCCACGGCATGCGCTTCGGTGCCGCCGATGGCGGTGATCTTTAGTCGCCCGTTGTCTTTGACCTCACGGACCATGCCGCCCAGGGTGTCCACGTGTGCCGTCAGGGCCCGCGCTGTGCCCGCCCCCCTGCCGGGCAGGGTGAGCAGTAGAGCTCCCTTTGTGGTGCGCCGCGGCTGGTACCCCAGCGAACGCATCTCCTGCTCCACCCATTCCACGGCGCCCACCGTCAAGCCCGTGGGGCTTCGCATGGCGAGCAGCCGCATGAGAAACTGAACCATGTACGAAACGTCAACGGAGATGGCCACAAGATCCCTCCTGGCTTGAGGTGACTGGACAGGTTTGCGACCGGCGCCGCGCCTCCCGCGGACATCCGCCGCGCCTACAGACCCAATCGCCGGTCCCGGGCATACGTATAGACCACGGAGCCGGACTGTTTGTGAGGAAGGTGATGATGCATGGGCTGGACGTTCCCCTACAACTGGCAGCCCGCCGGCGCTGCGGAAGCGGAGATGGAGACGGACCAGGGGACTCCCGTGGGCTTTCTCTACACCGTGCAGCCGGGCGACACCCTGTACAACCTGGCCACACGCTACGGCGTAACTGTGGAGTCCATCCTGGAGGTCAACCCGGGCGTGGATCCGGAGAACCTGCAAGTGGGCAGGATCCTCCGCATCCCCGCACCGGGCGCGGTGACGTACATCCGCTACACGGTCAACCCAGGCGACACCCTGTGGCTGCTGGGCCAGCGCTTTGGGGTTGACTGGCGTCGCCTGGCGCGCATCAACCGCATCATGGACCCCAACAACCTGATGATTGGCATGACCCTTCTCATTCCCGTTTGACCACCGCGTTCCTCCCAGGCCCCGTTCCGGGCAGCCCCGCCTACGGCGCGGGCTGCCCTGCGTTTGTCCCGGGCGATGCCGGGCGTGCAGTCTGCGCTCAGCGCTCTGGCCGGCGCTCAGGCGGTCAGCCGGCGGCGCAGCTGCGCCACCGGCCAGGGCATGAGGACCAGGGTGGCGACCATCAGCCAGAGCACGTCGCCCCACAGGCCGGGGTAGAGTCGGCCCAGGACCAGCGCCCGGCTCAGGTTGGTCACATGGTAGAGGGGGCTGAACCAGATGGCCCAGCGCGCAGCCTCCGGCAGGTTCTCCACAGGAAAGAAGATGCCGGAGAACATGAACATCGGCGTGATGACCAGGGTGAAGTAGTAGAACATCTGGTCCTCCACCTTGGCCCAGGCGGCGACGAACAACGACGGGCCGGTGAACAGCAGGCCGGACAGCACCATCAGCACCGGAATGAGCAGGGCCAGGGGCGACTGAACCAGCCCCATGGCCAGGATGACCAACAGGAAGGTGCAGCCGTACAGGACGCTGCGGCTGGCTTCCCAGAGGAACATGCCGGCGGCGATGCTTTCCACCCGCAGCGGACCGGTGACCATGGACTCGAAAACGCCCCTCTCCAGCATGGAGTGGCCGGAGAACGAGGTGTCGTACACCACGCCCATCATGGCCGTGGAGGCCAGCAGGCCGGGAGCGATGAACTGGGCGAAGGTCAGGTCGTTGAGCTTGGTCACGTAGGCGCCCAGGCCGAATCCCAGGGCCAGCAGGTTCATCAGCGGCTCGCCGAAGTTCAAGAGCAGGCTGGTCTTGTAGTACTTGAGCCAGGACACCAGGTTGCGGTCCCAGACCCGAATGGAGCTCCGGTCAAAGTGGGGCCAGTGCCTCAAGTATTCCAGGAACCTCACTCCTCCAGCCCCCTTCCGGCCAGGGTCAGGAACACGTCCTCCAGCGTGGCGGGCCGAGCCAGCGCCCCGGCGACCAGTCCCGGGTCCGCGTCGGCCAGTTTGCCCAGGAGCGTCCGGTTATCATCGGTGAAGAGGAAGAGGGAGGAGCCCACGCGGTGAGTGCGCCGGATGCTCTGCCGCACCGTTTGCGGCAGGTCGGTCTCCGGGTCCACGCGTCCGGCGTCGGGCAGCTCCACCACCTGCGAACCCACCTGTTCCTCCACCAGCCGGTCCGGGCGCCCCTCAGCCAGGATACGGCCCTGGTCCATGACCACCAGCCGGTCGCAGAGCCGTGCCGCCTCCTCCATGTAGTGGGTCGTGAGGAGGAGCGTCACACCCTCGGCGCGCAGCGCCGCCAACTGCTGCCAGACCAGGTGGCGCGCGTGAGGGTCAAGGCCCGTGGTCGGTTCGTCCAGCACCAGAACCCTGGGGCTGTTGATCAGAGACCGGCCGATGACCAGGCGCCTCTTCATGCCCCCGGACAGTTCGTCCACCCGCGCCCCGGACTTGTCAGCCAAGGACACGAAGTCCAGCACGAAGCGGCACCGCTCCCCGGCGGCCGCGGGCGGCAGGTCAAAGTACCGGGCGTACAGGTAGAGGTTCTCCCAGACCGTCAGATCCGGGTCCAGGTTGTTGTCCTGCGGTACCACCCCGACCCTGCGCTTGACCTCGGATAGCTGCGTGTCCGGGTTCAGCCCCAGCACCCGCAGGATGCCGCCGCTCACCGCGGACCGCCCGTAGATCATCTTCATGGTCGAGGTCTTGCCGGCACCGTTGGGGCCCAGGAACCCGAAGCACTCGCCGGGTTCAACGGTAAAGTCCACATGGTCCACTGCGGTGTGGGACCCGTAGCGCTTGACCAGGCCGCGGGCCGCCACAGCGGCGTTGGGAGGGATTTTCTCTGGTGTCACGCTTTCACCCCGGCAACTGGATATCAAACAGACGTTCGAGGCCGTGGGTCTATCCTACACACTGGCAGGGCCGCCTGTCAATGCCAGGCTGCTAGATGCCAAAATGCCGCCCCCTCTCGGGAGCGGCGCATAAAGGCCGTACAGCGCTCAATCCAGGTTCTTGTACCAGTCTTCCTCCCAAGGCTGAGCCGGCAGCGCGTAGGGACGGGCCGCCTCCGAACCGGCCTCACGGCGAGCCACGCCGGTCTGCTGGGCTGCGTTGATGACCGCTTGGGCCACAACCTCCGCAACGTGGCGATTGAAGACGCTGGGGATGATGTAGTCCTCGTGCAGCTCGTTGGGGCCGATGACGGAGGCGATGGCGCGGGCGGCCGCCAGCTTCATCTGGTCGTTGATGGCCCGCGCGCGGCACTGCAGGGCACCCTTGAAGATGCCGGGGAAAGCCAGAAGGTTGTTGACCTGGTTGGGGAAGTCGGAGCGGCCCGTGGCCAGCACCCGGACGTAGGGCGCGGCCTCCTCAGGGTCAATCTCCGGGCTGGGGTTGGCCATGGCGAAGACGATGGGGTCGCGGGCCATCTTCTTGATGTCTTCGACCTTGAGCACGCCCGGACCGGAGACCCCAATGAACACGTCCGCGCCGGCGATGACCTCGGAAAGGCTGCCCTGCCGCCGCTCCGGGTTGGTCGCGTCGGCGAACCACGCCCAGACCGGGTTGGCGTAGTTCTCGCCGGCCACCAGGGCGCCCTGACGATCCACACCGATGACGTTCTTCACGCCGGCCGCCATGAGAATCTTGGAGGAGGCCACGCCGGCGGCGCCAATGCCACAGACCACCACGGTCAGGTCGGCAAGGCGCTTGCCCACAATCTTGACGGCATTCATGAGGCCCGCCAGCACCACCGTGGCGGTGCCGTGCTGATCGTCATGCATGACCGGGATATCCAGTTCCTTGATGAGGCGCTCTTCCACCTGGAAGCAGCGCGGGGCGGAGATGTCCTCCAGGTTGATGCCGCCGAAGGCCGGCGCGATGCGCTTGACCGTCTCCACGATCTCGTCGGGGTCCTTGGTGTTGAGGCAGATGGGGAAGGCGTCAACGCCGCCGAACTGCTTGAAGAGCATGGCCTTGCCCTCCATGACCGGCATGGCGGCCAGGGGGCCCAGGTCGCCCAGGCCCAGAATGGCGGTGCCGTCAGAGACAATGGCTACGGTGTTGCTCTTGATGGTCAGGGTAAAGGCCTTGTCCGGGTCTTCCGCAATGGCCCGGCAAATCTGGGCGACGCCGGGGGTGTAGACGATGGAGAGGTCTTCGCGGCCCTTCACCGGCACCTTGGAGTGCGTCTCGATCTTTCCACCCGTGTGGGCAACAAAGATGCGGTCGGCAACGCCCAGGACCTTCACCCCGGGGAGTGCGCCGATCGCCTCGGTGACGAGCTTCTGATGGTCATGGTCCTGCACCCTGATGGTGAAGTCCCGGACCTCAAGTTGGCGGCGGCTCTGAATGATGTCGATGGCGCCAATGTCGCCTCCGGCCGCTCCGATGGCCGAGGTGATGCGTCCAATCATGCCCACCTCGTTCTTCAGTTCAACCCGGATGGTGAGCCTGAGCCCAACCGGTGCAGTAGCCACGGAAAGCGCCTCCTGACGCAAGAATGAATGCCATTCGGCTGATTACGAGGTCACCCTGCGCATGTCCTGTCGCGCAGGCAGACTGTAACGGAACCTTAACCTTTCTGACTCCGCAGAAGGACGCGATTGTTTGCGGAGCAGGGGGCCGGCCGTCAGCGGCGAAATAGCGGAGACATATCCTGCGTATGTCTCAGCCGGCCGCTGCGGCAAAGGTCCCCGGCGGCAGTTCCTCCAGCTTTTCCATGGCCCGCCGCCACTCGTCCGGGACGGGCATGGGACGTCCCGCCTGGTAGTCAAACGCAACTTGAATGCTTCTGCCCTCCGCCACCAGGCGGCCGCTGGCCGCCTCCTCCATGCGGTACTCCATGGTGAAACTGCTCCTGCCCACCTGCGAGACCCGTATGCCCACGCGCACCGTTTCTCCAAAGTGAGCCGGGGACCGGTAGCTGCAGGTGATCTCGGCGATGATCAGGCGCAGGGCGTCCAGGCCCTTGCCGCCTATGCGCTCCAGGTAGGCCACGCGTGCGTTCTCCATGTACGTGAGGTACACGGCGTTGTTGACGTGGCCAAAGGCGTCAAGGTCGCGAAAGATAACGGGCATGTCGGCCGAGACGCGAAACCCGTCCACGTGCTCCCTCCCTCCAGCTCTTCCCGTTCATGTCCGTCAAAAGCATTCTCTTTTGCGGCCAGGTTCCCTGCCCCTCCCGGCAAACGAGGTGAAGCGGTTGCAACGCAAGGCCCTGACCATTCTGCACACGAACGACCTACACAGCCGCTTTGACGCCTGGCCGGCCCTGGCCGCCCTGGCTCGCGCCCGCCGGCGGGAACTGGAGGCGCGGGGCGAACCCGTCCTCCTGCTGGACGCCGGCGACCATCTGGACTTCAGCCACCCTCTGACGCTAGGCACCGGGGGCAGGGCCAACGTCCGACTTCTGGAGTCCCTTGGCTGCCAGGCGTTTGTGCCGGGCAACAATGAGACCATCCGCCAGACCGCGTCACGCCTGACCACCCTGGCTTCCGCTTCGCAAGTGCCCTGGCTGGCCGCCAACCTGAGCCTGCCCGACGGCGCCCAGCCCCTGCCGGGGCTGCCTCCCGCCGCCGCTGTTCAGGCAGGCGGCCTGCGCGTGGGCATAGTTGGCGTGACCGCGCTTTTCCCAAACATCTTCCCCTACCTCGGCATTGGCTGGCGGAACACGCACCAGGCCGTGCATGAGGCCGTCCGCTCCCTGCGGGAGGACGGCTGCGACCTGGTGCTGGCCCTCTCCCACCTGGGCCTGGAGGAGGACCGCGCCCTGGCGGCGTCCGGGCTTGGTCTGGACGCCATCATTGGCGGCCACAGCCACCACGCCCTGGCGGAGGGCGAGGAGGCGGCGGGCGTGCCCATCCTGCAGGCGGGCTCGTTCGGCCGCTACCTGGGCGAGGCGCGGCTTGAGCTTGAACCGCAGGCGCCGGAGCCGCCGGCCGGCGCACCGGCAGTGCGGTGGCGGGTCGCCGACTGGCATGCCCGGCTGTGGCCCGTCGACCCGTCCGGGCCCTCCGACCGGGAGAGCCTGGACATCCTGGATGAGGCGAGGCGCGTGGCCGACCGGCATCTGTCCCAGGTGCTGGCCTGGCTTCCCGAGGGCCTGCCCCACAGCATGATCGGCCGGTCACCCCTGGCAGAGCGCGTGGCCCAGGCCCTGAAGGAGCGCTGGCGGGCCGAGATAGGCCTGGTCAACGGCGGCACCATGCTGACCGGCCTGAAGGCGGGTCCGGTGACCCGGCGCGACCTGCTGGAGAGCATTCCCAGCCTGGTGAACCCGGGGCTGCTGGAGATCCTGGGCGAAGACCTGCGGGGTCTCCTGGAGGAGTCCGAGGACGGGCGCTACCACGCCCGTGAGGTATGGGGCGTGGGCCTCCGCGGGCAAGGGGTTGTTCTGGGGCGCATCTTCGCCTCCGGCCTGACCTGGCGGGTCCGCCCCGACGCTCCTCCGGGAGCACGGACGTACGACGTGCGGGTCCAGGACGTCCCCTTCGACCCGCGCCGCTGGTACCGGGCCGGGGCCTGTACGCTGCTGGCCATTCCCGGAGTCGGCTACGAACTGCCGCCCCGCGTGCGCGTGGTGGAGCGGGTCTGGCCGGACCTGGTGCGGGACGTCTTTGCGGAGTGGCTGCGGTCGCACTGCCCGCCGGAGCCGGAGGCCCCGGTGGACTGACCCAAAGGCGAAGCCGGCCCCCAGAAGGGGCCGGCTTCTTGAGTTTGGCGCTTTTTGGGTTTGGGGACGCCACCCAGACCCACGTGTATCGAGGGTTTCGGCGAGTTCCGTGTCGGTTGGCCTTGGCGCACCGCGGC
>JBLNCQ010000131.1:0-5053 GCA_050260815.1 Bacillota bacterium | reverse complement strand
AGGTGCTGTCCGAACTCCTTCACCGCCTGGTCGCCGGCCAGATGACCGTAGGTGTCGTTCACCAGCTTGAGGTTGTTGATGTCAAAGAGGGCGACGGAAACGGGGTAGCCCTCGCGGCGTCCCTTCTGCAACTCCTCCTCCAAAAGGCGGTAGAAGCTGGTGCGGTTCAGCGTGCCGGTGAGTCCGTCGTGCGTGGCGGCGTAGGTCATGCGCTCGTGCGCCCGCGCCACCTCAATGGAGTCCGCTACCTGCCGGGCCACAGCCGTCAGCAGGTAAACGTCGTCCTCGCTGAAGGCGCCCACGCGGGTGGATTCCAGGTTCAGCACGCCAATGACCTGATTGTCCGTGACCAGGGGCACCGCCAGCTCGGAGCGGGTGGTGGGGTTGATCATCACGTAGCGTTCGTCCCGCTCTACGTCCGAGATCACCAGCGGCTGGCCGTGCCGCAGGACCCATCCGCAGATGCCGGTGTCGACCGGCCAGCGGTGGCCCACCACGTCGCGCGGGCAGCCCGCCACCGAGCTGACCACCAGCTCGCGGGAGGCGTCGTCCATCAGCACAATGTAGTAGGCGTGGGGACCCACGGTGTCATAGAGGATCTCCAGAACCCGGTGGAGGGCGCGGGAGGTGTCAAGCAGCGAGCGGCGCTCCAGCGAAAGCTGATACAGGATCTTCAGCTCTTTGGAGTGGACGGGAAGGATGCGCCCCGTGCGCGAGGTGGTCGGGCTGGCCACGAGCTGCTCCGCCAGCAGGGTATCCACGTCATCCAGGTCCGGACTCTGCATGGCCGCCATCTGGCCCGCCAGGTCAGGCATGCGCTCCACAATGCGTACCAGCGCGTCCACCAGGATGGGGTCGAACTGAACGGAGCGCCCCTGGTTGAGGCGGTTGATGGCCTCCGACCAGGGCATGCCCTTGCGGTAAGGCCGGTCTGAGGTCATTGCGTCAAAGGCGTCGGCCACGGCAATGATGCGGGCCTCCAGCGGAATCATGTCGCCCTTGATGCCTTCCGGGTAGCCGCCGCCGTTGTACCACTCATGGTGGTGCTTGATGGCCGGCATGACATTGGGGGACACGTTCACCCGCTGCAGAATCTGGATGCCCCGCACGGGATGCTCCATCATCAGGGCGCGCTCTGCCGGTGACAGTGGACCGTCCTTGCGCAGCGTGGCGTCCGGGATGCCGATCTTGCCCACGTCGTGAAGCAGGCTGGCGTACTTCAGATCCTCGCGGCGCTTGGGGTCCAGTCCAATCTCCTGCGCCAGCAGTCCGGCGACGTGCGACACCCGGGCGGAGTGTCCTCGCGTGTAGGGGTCCCGGGCGTCCAGGGCGGCAACCAGAGCAGACAGCATGGAGTCCTGCACTTCCCGCAGGCGGCTGGACTCGGCACTCCGCTTCAGGGCCCCGTAGTAGCGGCTCAGCACGCGCTGCAGCAGGGCCAGCAGGACCAAGAGGAAAGCGGCCCAGGCCCATCCTCCCCCCACCACTACAAAGGCAGCGATGAGGCCCACCGCCTGGATGACCAGGTAGGTCTCCAGGCCGGACTGCAGCATGCCTGACCAGGTTTGTAGAAATGGCTTGTTCTGGAGGAGTACGAACAGAGTGGAAATGCAGAACGAGTTGACGACCAGGTAGGTGAGCGACGCCCCCAAAGCCGGCAGCAGCGAACTGCTGAGGCTGCTGGGGTCCCCGCCCAGGGCCTGGAACACATATGCCGCGGACGTAACCGTGATGATGACCTGCGAGGTGTTGAACAGGCTCCGCCGGAGGTCGTTGCCCAGGATCATGGCCGACGTGAGCTGGCTCAAGGCCGCCACCCAGACGGCCAGGGGCGCTCCTCCCAGCAGGATGGCCACGTAGCGGACGGCGCTGGTCAGGGTCACGGACTGGCCGGTCGGCGCCTCCAGTCGGAACAGGTCAAAGGCCGCTGCCGCCACCGTAAGACCCAGCAGTAGCGGCCAGTTGCTCTGACTCATCTGGTGACCCGTTTGGAACAACACGACAACCGCCAGACCCGTCACGGTGGCTATGTAAAGGTCGGCTCGCCGCGTCACATCGCCGCCCCCTCAAAGGACCTTGCAGAATCCTGAAATAATCTCTAAAGGAAGTCGGGCCAGAAGGGCTAAGCAGATCGAGATGTCAGGTTACCAGAGCCACTCGGCGACAGAGGCGGAGACGAGAGCCAGGACGAGCAGGGCGGCGTAGAAGTAGTAGCTATACTTGCGCACAAGAACACCCCCTTCTGTTTCCGTCGAGTTCTCGACTCTTCGCTAAAGGCTCAGCCTTCTGGCCCGAAAGGTCACCGGCTTGGACATGAACTCCTGGATGAGCAGGAACGCTCCCAGGGCAATCAGGACGTCACCAATGCTCACAACGCGGGGCATGGGGAAGGGAACGGGAATGACATCCCCAAGGAAGTTAAACATGGTTTGGTCGGTCATGGCCACGCGCTTGTAGTCCGTACCGGCCAGAAGGGGCTGGGTGTCAAAACCCAGGCCCGCGGCGGCGGCCACGCTCACCGGCATGTGGCCGGCATTGAGGCTGATGACCACGGCGTTGAGCAGCACGCCCACGAAGATGAGGCGCATGTGCTGCTTGTCCAGGTTCAGCGCCAGGACCACCAACAGAATGGCGTATCCGGTCAGGATGAGCATGGGGCTGATGTTGCGCGGAGTGGCCACCGCGGCCAACTGGATGCCAAGGGAGACGAAGATGATCCAGGGGTAGCGGATGTTGATGCTGTCTGCCGGGCGCCCGCCCCGCAACACCGCTACCAGAACGCTGATGACAAGCATGTCAAGGAGCACGTGGGAACCCCCTTCAAGTGTCTGGGCGAACCAAAAGGGTCCGGAGCCTGGCCGAAGGCCAAGTCGCCGGACCCCTGACGGGTGCCCCACAACTACGGTCATCTTCGGCGGCGGTGGCGGTCATGGGCTTGCGCCTGTAGACCCACTGCTTTACGCGCCATCCCTTTCGGAATGGTTAATCTTTATCGGACGTCTTGGGTATGCAATTGGTCAGTGCACCCAGAGAATAGCACAGGTTCCAGACCGTGTTTGTCGAATCTCGTCGAATGATGAGCGATTTTTCCAGCAAAATAGGCCGATGGTCCTAGGACTCCGGTTGAACACCGGCGAGAATATGTTCCAGGTCGCGCATCCGCTCCCCTCTGGGCCGGTCCTTATAGACCAGCCCCAGCCTTCCGGCAGCATCCGTCCAGACCAGGACACCGTCCGACTCCGAGGGATCGGCCCAGGTGAACGGCCCCTCCGCCGGGGCCGGCATCTCGGCCTGGTCTACCTGCAGCCAGGGGAAAAGGTCCTGTACCCAGCCTGCCAGATGGTAGCCCCATGGCTGGGCCGCCCCGCCGCCCAGCCTGAGGCGCAGCGTGAAGTCCTTTTCCCCCGGCGGCACCGGCAGGCCGCCCAGGGACCTGAAGACATCCTGCTGCAGTGCCAGGGCAGCCAGCCGGACGTCCGACCACACGGATGAGCGCCCCTCCTCCTCCAGCCCCAGGTTCAGTCCGGCGGCAAGCGCATCCAGAATCCGCCGCGACACGGGCGGCCACTCCGCCAGCGAGGATTCCACATCGGCCGGGTTGGGGCGGCTGAGCCGGGCCAACGCGTTGGACGCCTGAACAGCTGGGTCGTCCTCCGGCTCAAGCCCGCCTTCGGCGCGGCGCCGGACCAGGTCAACGCCGTCCGGGCTGCTCCTGGCCGCCGCATAGCCAAGGCCAAAGGCGAGCGTGGCCGGGTCGGAGGCGATGCACTCCCAGGAGCCGTCGGCGCGGAACACCATCACGGCCGCGTCGTGTCCTAGCCAGAGTACGCGCCTGTCCCGGGGGCCCGTTTGCGCGGCCGTCGGTGCCGTCGCGAGGGCTGGCTGGGTGAACAGTCCCGCCGCCAGGACGCCCAGAACCGCTGCCGCAGTGAATGGGCGGACAACACGCCTCATGCCATCTCTCCTTGTTGTGGTGCGGGCTCTCAGGTCAGAGCTTCCGTGCGCCGCCTTCCAATTCCTTCCACGAAAGGTGTCCGAGCGTGCCAACCGCTCGTCAGTGTATGACACCCAAGGTGGTGGTTAGACTAGGCCTGCGGAGCATTCAGACGAACGCACGGCGCCGGCCGCGCGGATGAGGGAGGTGTGTTCGATGCAGACCGTTGACTCCTTTGATAAGTGGAAGGACATGCTGGCCGAAGGAATTGGCATGGCCAAGGCCGCCGGTGCTTCGGACCAGGAGCTCACCAGTGTTGCCACCAAGATGGGCAGTTACCTGTCCAACAACGTCGATCCCGCCAACCGAGAGCAGCGCCTGCTGAAGGAGCTTTGGGAATCCGGCGACCAGGAGGACCAGCACGCGTTGGCCAAGATGGTCACCAAGATGGTGCAGAAGACCCACTGACCTGCCTAGCCTTTTATGAAAGCCCCCGCCGCGGCGGGGGCTTTTGCCGTCCCGCGGCGGGGAGTCAAGCTCTGGCGCCTGGCGATTTTCGTTACGCCTGGGGAAGACTAGAGCCGACACCAACGCTGAGGAGGCTTGACCATGCTGGCCTTCATCCGTCGCCTTCTTCGCCCGCGCCGGGCGACACGCACCCTCATTCTCACCCTGGCCGTGGCCGTCCTGCTGCTCATCGGCTGCCGGTCCGCCCGCCGTCCCGACACGGGGACCGGCACCGCCAAGTCAGCCACGCTGGGCCTGGCGCAGGACGCCGACGTGCAGCGGGCCTTTGCCGACGGCCGCCGCGCGCTGCTGACGCAAAACGGCGTGCGGGACTCCTTCCTGCAGCAGAACGTGGCGGAGCAGAAGTCACTGGCTGCCGACCCGCGCTACCTGCCGGACCTACTGCGCCTTCAGATGGACCTCATGGAGAAGATGGGGAGCGACCCCACGCTGGAGGACCGCGTCCGGGCGGCCAACCTGAAGGTGTTTCGGGACCTCGCTCGGGATCCCAAGTACCGGCCGCAGCTCATTGCCATCATGATCGACCTGCTGCGCGACCCGCAGCTGGCATCGGCGCTGAAATCTATGGGGGGCGCCGGCGGCCCGCCCCCG
>JBLNCQ010000130.1:0-3227 GCA_050260815.1 Bacillota bacterium | reverse complement strand
TAACCCTTCATCGCCCCGCAGGAGTGAATAGCTCCCACCCCTCACCGGCCTAAAGCCAGCATCCGTGAACAACCCGAAAAAGTAAACTAGCGGCTACCTGCCGCTAGCATACAAGGAGTGACTGAACGTGAACATTCGCGCTCGCACCCGCTTCGGCAGGCTCCGCTGGGGCTACGCTCGCAAAGGCGTCGCACTGGAGATCGACCGCAGGTATGCACAGCTCCTCGCCGAGCTGGCTAGAGCGACGCAGCAGAATCCAGATCGCCTGATTGAGCGAGCCCTACTTGAGCATTGGCGGGGGATTGTGGCTGGCAGCAACACAGCGTACCTGGACCACGCAGAGACCGTTCCCGGAGACCACCCATTGTCTGATGCCCAGCTTCGCAAGATAGCGCGCAGCAGTGGCTTCTATCCCCCCACCAAGCACGACCTGGCGCAGCGGGCGGCGGTTCGTGCGATGTTCACGCCACAGCCGTCTTTACGAAAGAGCCGAACGGTACCTTGACGGAACACTAACAGAACACGTCATCCATCAAGGAGCGGTCTTCCGCTCCTTTTTTTGTTGTTGGGAGGTGAAGAACCGTGAATCTCGTCATCGCAGAAAAGCCCAGCGTTGCGCGGGCCATTGCGGATGCCTTGGGAAAGCCGATGACGCGGGAGGGCTACCTGGAATCTGGTGGCTACCAGATCACGTGGGCCTTGGGCCACCTTTGTGACCTGGCACGGCCCGAGCAGTACGACAGTGCCTACGCCCACTGGCGCATGGAACACCTGCCGATCATCCCGCCTACGTGGCGGGTCGAGCCCAGGCCAGGGCGGGACTATGAGGCACGGCTGAAGGCCATCAAGGCCCTTGCCGGGCGCGCTACCGGGCTGGTGAATGCCTGCGACGCTGGCCGTGAGGGTGAGCTGATCTTTCGCTGGGTTGTGGAGGTGCTGCGACTGGAACAGAAGCCCACGCGGCGCGTCTGGTTGTCTTCCCTCACGCCGGAGGAGATCCGCGCCGCATTCAATGACCTGAAGCCGGGCGCGGACTACGACCCGCTATACGCCGGCGCCCTGGCACGGGCCAGGGCCGACTGGCTGACGGGCATCAACGGCACCCGCGCCTTCACGCTCCGCTTTGGCTCGCCTGGTCAGGGGGTGTTGTCAGTTGGTCGCGTCCAAACCCCAACGCTGGCTCTGATTGTCCGCCGGGAAGCTGAGATTTCAGCCTTTCGACCGGAGGACTACTGGCAGGTCTTGGCTAGCCTGGAGACTCAGACTGCTCGCTTTCGGGCCCGGTGGGAGGACGCGGCTGAAAACAGCAGGCTCGCCAGCCTGGATGAGGCGAGCGGCGTAGAAGCACGCCTACGGGCAGCTGGACGGGCGACTGTGGCCCAAGTGGACAGCCAAGACATTACCACCTTGCCAACGCAGCTCCACGACCTGACCTCCCTGCAGCGAGAGGCACACCGGCGCTTCGGGCTCACTGCGGCCAAGACCCTGGAGGCCGCGCAAGCGCTCTACGAAGCCGGGTTGCTGACCTACCCCCGCACCGACAGCCGCCACGTCACAGAATCCCTGGCCGCAACCTTCCCGGGCCTTCTTTCGGCCCTGCTGGCCCTGCCGCACTACAGCTCTATCGCGGGCCAGGCTAATGCCGATCTGGCCATGGGCAAGCGCGTGGTCGATAATGCCAAAGTCTCGGACCACCACGCTCTGCTGCCCACGGCCCGAACGCCACGGAGCCAATTGCCCGAGGAACAGGCCCGCATCTACGACCTGGTAGCGCGGCGGTTCCTGGCGAACTGCCTGCCGGCAGCGAGGGACCGGCGGCAGAGGGTTACGCTCCTGGCGGGCCAGGACCGCCTGGTTGCGCGGGGCAGCGTCGAAGTGGAGCGTGGGTGGCGCCTGGTAGAGGCGCCGGAGGAGGGGAAGGAAGGAGAGGAAGAGGAGGGTTCTCCCCTGCCTGTGCTTCAGGAGGGGGAGACGGTTCAAATCGCCAGCGTGGGCATCAAGACTCTGCGCACGAAGCCACCACGGCACTACACCGAGGGCACGCTGCTGGCGGCCATGGAGGCCGCCGGTAAGGACCTGGACGATGAGGACGCGCGAGACGCCATGAAGGCGCGGGGGCTTGGCACGCCAGCCACACGGGCGGCCATCATCGAGCGCCTGAAGGCGGTGGGCTACATCGCGGCGGACAACAAGACGCTTCGGCCCACCGAGAAGGGGCTGCGGCTGCTGGCGCTTGTGGAACGCTCCGGGGCCACGACGCTCGCCAGCGTTGCACTCACGGGGGACTGGGAGGCCCGCATCCTTGACGTTGAGCAGGGCCGCGCCAGTGCGGCCGACCTCGAACGGGACATTGCGGACTACGTGAACGGACTGGTCAACCAGGTCAGGACAGCAAGCCCTGAGCCTGGCGGGGACGACACCAGTTGGCCGCCGTGTCCCGTCTGTGGCGGCCCGGTGACACCGGAACGGTTCGAGCTGCGCTGCGCAACCCCCGGCTGTACGCTGCGCGTCAGCCGGCGGCTGCTGGGGCGGGTTCTCACGGATCAGGAGCTGTGCGGGCTCTTGCGGCAGAGGCGGACCCCCCTGCTCGACGGCTTTACCGGGAAGAACGGTAAGTCGTTCTCGGCGGTCCTGGCCCTTCGTGAGAAGGGGGATGGGGTGCTCTTCGAGTTCCCGGCCCCCCGCGCGAAAGCCCCTGCGAAGGGTAGGGCGGCCTCTGGGAGGCCGCGCAAGGCGGCGTGGGGTACAAAGAGATAGCCAGCCACTTTTTCGGGCCTCCTGAGCCCGGATATCCTGGAAGAAATGGGAGGTGATACCAGTTGGGCATGAAGGGGGGTGATCTGGAGACGCGGTGGAGGCTGCTAGACATGCTTGAGCGCCTCGCCGCGGAGGGCAGGTTTCACAGAGTCGTCGATGCAGTCCTGCAAGAGCGTTGCAAGCTCTCAAGTGAGAGCGAGAGTACGAAAAATGAAAGGAGACTGGGTCATGGACGAAAAGTTTTTGGCAAACACTGAAGCGCAGCACAAAGACCTGAGCGCTGCGCAGGTGGAGCGCTATCTCGACGGGCTCGGCACGATCAACGCAGTTCTTCGTGATCTGAGCAGCGTGCGTATTCCGGACGAAATCGACCACCCATTCCGGCTGAAATCGTCCACCCATTCCGGACGAAATCGACCACCGATTCCGGAGCAAATCGACCACCCTGCTGGGGTACTGGCCGAATGGTG
>JBLNCQ010000129.1:0-5634 GCA_050260815.1 Bacillota bacterium | reverse complement strand
CGGCTGGCGGACGCCTCCACGCAGGCGGCCCTGGTCCGCCTGGGCGCCCTGCCCGCCCGGCGCTCCGTGGCGGACCAGAATCCCTTTGCCGACCCGCTCCGCGCCCAGTTGGCGGCACTTCTCCCCCAGGCGGAGCTGCCGCCGCGCGGCGCGTCGTGGACCCGCGCGGAGCCGGTTCTGGTGGGCGAACTGGGGGCCGCCCTGCAGGGGCGCAAGCCCCTGGAACAGGCCCTGACGGACGCCCGCAGGCAGCTGGACCCCATCTTCAGCAGCGCGGCCGCCACACCCTGAACCGGTCTGCGGATGACTCCTTCGCTCAGGCCACTGGGGCACCCCGTTGAGAGACGGCAAACCGCCGGCCCGGAGCACCTCCGGACCGGCGGTTCTGTGTTGTTGCCAGCACTCTCAGCAGTGGCACGCGGTCGGCGGCGGCGCGGCGGTCAGCCGCAGCCCTAGCGGAACAGCGGCGACAGGGAGGCGCCCTCGTGCACGCCGCGAATGGCCTGGGCCAGCAGGTCGGCCACCGACAGCACGGTGATCTTGGGGAGGCGCTTGCTGGGCGGGATAGGGATGGTGTTGGTCACCACCACTTCCTTCAGGGGCGAGGCGGCAATGCGCTCCACCGCCGGCCCGGACAGCACGCCATGGGTGCAGCCCGCGTAGACCTCGCGAGCGCCGTGGTCCAGGAGGACGCGGGCGGCCTGGGCCACGGAACTGGCCCGGTCGATCTCATCATCGAAGACAATGGCGTCGGCGTCCCGCACGTCGCCCACCACGTGGGCGATGCTCACCTCGCCGCTGTTGCCCAGCCGCCGCTTGTCCAGCAGCACCAGCGGGGCGCCCAGACGCTCGGCGTAGCGCGAGGCCCACTTGGCGGAGCCCGCGTCCGGGGCCACCACCACCGGATGCCGCAGCTTCTTGGCGGCAAAGTAGTCGCAGAGGATGGGCAGAGCCGTCAGGTGGTCCACCGGAATGCGGAAGAAGCCTTGAATCTGGGCGGCGGTCAGGTCCATGGTGACCACCCGGTCCGCCCCGGCCGTGGTCAGCAGGTCGGCCACCAGCCGGGCCGTGATAGGCACCCGCGGCTGGTCCTTCTTGTCGGACCGAACGTAGGGGTAGTAGGGGAGGACGGCGGTGATGCGGCCGGCCGAGGCCCGCCGCAGCGCGTCCATCATGATCAGGGTCTCCATCAGGTTCTGGTCCACGGGCGGCGTGGACGTGTGCAGGACAAAGACGTCGCACTCCCGCACCGAATCCAAAATGCGGACAAAGGTGTTGTCGTTGCTGAACGTGAAGATTTCCGCGCGGCCAAGCTCGATCCCCAGGATGCTGCAGACGTCCTGTGCCAGGTCCTGAACGGGGCGGCCGGCGAAGACCTTGAAGGTGTCGTTCACAGTTGCGCCTCCTCGTCCGCTTACTTTGGCGGGAGCGCCCGAAAGTCCTCCCGCCGGGCGCCTTCGTTCTGCCTGCCCGGACCCCTCCATACAGTAGTGGAGAGCCAGGGCCGGAACCGGAGGCGTTCGTTGTTGGCCAAGATCACCAGCCCCTCCCTGACCCGGGGGACGACCATCCTGATGGTGGCGAACACCTGGAACCGGGCGGTGGACTTTCTCTACCGCATCTATCTGGTGCGCCTGGTGGGCGCCGAGGCCATCGGCGCCTTTCAGTTGGTGCTTCCCTTCTATATCTTGCTCCTGATTGTGGGATCGGCCGGGATTCCCGCCGCCGTGGCCAACCTGGTGGCGGAGCGCCGCTCCCGTCAAGATGCCCTGGGTATTGAACGCCTCATGCGGCTCTCGCTGCTGCTCACCGGCCTGCTGGGCGCGGCGGTCACGGTGCTGCTCCTGGCGGCGGCCGGGCCGCTGTCCCACCATGTCATGCGCGATGACCGGCTGGACCTGGTGCTGCTGGCCATCGCCCCCGCCCTGCTGGTTGTGGCGGTGTCCTCCGTCTACCGTGGCTACTTTCAGGGGCTGCAGAACATGGGCCCGGTGGCCCTGGCGCAGATGGCGGAGCAGGTGGTGAACATCAGCGTCACGCTGCCCCTGCTGGCCATGCTCCTGCCGCGCGGCATCGAGACGACCCTCGCCGGCATGGGCGTGGGCATGACCATGGGTGAGCTGGGCGGGCTGCTGACCCTGATGGCCTACTATCGCCGCCAGAGGGAGGACATGCGAAGCCTTTCCTGGCGCTGGCGTCCAGCGGAGGAGGAGGCCCTGCCGGACACGGTGGACGTGCCTGCCGTCTTTGCCCTGGCCTGGCCCACCACGCTCAGCCGGCTGCTGGGCGCCGTCAGCATGATGGTCAGCGCCGTGCTCATCCCGGCCTTGCTGACGGCCACGGGCCTTACCCGGGCGGAGGCCACCGCCCACTACGGCCAGCTTACCGGCATGGCCATGACCCTGGTATCCTTCCCCACGCTCATCACCTTTGCTCTGGCGTACAACCTGGTTCCCGCCATCTCCGCGGCGCACGCCCGGAAAGACAAGGAGGAGCTGCTGCACCTGCTGCGGCGCGCGCTGACGGTGACCCTGCTGATCACCCTGCCGGCGGCCACGCTGCTCACGCTCATGCCGGCCTCGCTGACCTCCCTGGCCTTCGGCACAGCCGCGCCGGCGCTGCCGCTGCTCCTCCTGGCTGCGGCCAGCCCCTTCCTCCACGTAGAGCAGGTGATGACCGGGGTCATCCAGGGCCTGGGCAAGCCCGCGGTGGCCCTCCGCAACTACGCCATCGGCGAGGGCTTCAGCCTGGTCCTGGTCTGCCTGCTGGTGCCCCGCCTGGGCATCGCGGGCGCGGCCGCGGCCTGGGCCGCCGGCTTCCTGATTGAGGCGGCGCTGGACTTTGTTGCCGCCGTCCGGCTCCTGCAGGCGCCCACCGGAATCCTGGCCCTGGCCGTCCGCCCCACGCTGGCCGTAGTGCCCGTGGCAGCGCTGATTCTATGGCTTGGGCCGGGCCCCCTGCGCCCCGCCTCGCCCACTGCCACCCTGACCCTGGGGGCGCTGTCCGGGGTTGCCTACCTCCTGGGCGTGGCGGCGGTGGTGCCGGGCAAACCGGACCTGCGCCGCTAGGTTGCTTCCCCCCCGCCGCTTTCCTATAATTGGGGCAAGCCTCGGCCGCGACCAACCGCGGCTCCCGCGGAACGCCAGGGAGGTAGCGCCATGCCCAAAGCCCGCGATACCAGCATTGCCACCCGTGCCGCCCATGCCGGCGAGACATGGGAAGCGGGTCCCACTGTGCCGGTCTCCATGCCCATCTACCAGACTTCCGTGTTTGCCTTTGAGGACCTGGATCAGCTGGACGCCATGCAGTCCGGCCGCCTGGGCGGCTACATGTACACCCGCATGGGCAGCCCCAACGCAGCCGCGCTGGCGCAGGCCGTGGCCGACCTGGAGTCCGCCCCGGCCGGCGTGACCTGCGCCAGCGGCATGGGCGCCATCTTTGCCGCGCTCTTCTCGCTCTGCGGGGCCGGGTCCCACCTGGTCCTGGCCGGCGCCCTCTACGGCGGCACGCACACCCTGGTGGTGGACGAGCTGGGCCGGGCCGGGGTGCGCGCCACCCTCTTGGAGGAGGCGGACCCCGCCGCCATTGACCGGGCCATCGGCCCGGACACCCGCGCCGTCTACCTGGAGACCATCACCAACCCCACGCTGCGCGTGGCCGACCTGCCGGCGGTGGCCGAGGTCTGCAGGAGCAGGGGCGTTCCCCTGGTGGTGGACAACACCTTCGCCACGCCGGTACTGTGCCGCCCCTATACCCTCGGCGCGAGTCTGGTGGTGCACAGCGCCACCAAGTACCTGGGCGGGCACGGTGACCTGACGCTGGGGTTGATCGCCGGCGACCGCGGCCTGGTGGAGGCCGCCGCCGCCACCAGCGTCCGTACCGGCGCCACGCCGGATCCCTTCGGCGCCTGGCTCTGTCTCCGGGGCCTGAAGACCCTGGAGGTGCGGGTGCGCCGCCAGGCGGAGAACGCCGCCGCCGTGGCAGCCTTCTTGGCGGCCCACCCCAAGGTGGTGCGAGTGCACTACCCGGGCCTTGCGGACCACCCGGACCGGGCCGTGGCGGACCGCGTGCTGGACGGCGGCGGCGCCATGCTCTCCTTCGTCCTGCCGGGCGGGCTGGATGAGGCCCGGCGTTTCGTCCAGGCGCTTCAGCTCTGCCGCCTGGTACCCAGCCTGGGTGAAACGGGAACGACCGTGTCCCATCCCGTGCTGACCTCCCACCGTGGCCTGCCGGAGGAGCAGCGCCGGCGCCTGGGCATCGTGCCCGGCATGGTGCGGCTGTCGGCCGGCCTCGAGGCCTCGGCGGACATCCTGGAGGACCTGGAACAGGCCTTGCGCCAGGTCTGAGCGACCATCGTGGTGGGCAGGAGGCCTGGCATGAAAGTGCATGCAGCCGACCTTGACCGGATCGAGCTAAGTGATAGGCAGATCTCGTCAGTCCTGTTCTCGGTCGACGAGCTGCAACTTGCTGACTACCTTTTGGTCCTGGGTGGCCACCAACACGCGAGAGCCGACCGGGCAGCCGAGATGTACTGGCGTGGCCTGACCTGACCGGGAGGATCATCGTCACGGGTGGGACCACCCGAGGCAGGGATCGCCTTCTGTTCCGTCTTGGTCTTCCCCGACACCAGGCAGTACACCAGGGACGTGTGGCCTTCGGGGGAACCATGGCGCCGGCTTGTGCTGAGTGAAATCCCCAAAGTGGCTGAGTACGCTCGCCGTGGGGACATTCAGAACGCCCTCCTGGATCTGCCCTGAGGATGCTGACCGTTTTCCGTATACGCCGCTCCCCCCTCGCGTAGACATACCACAGATACTAGGTCGAGGGGGCACGCGGTTTGCGACGGGAACATGGGGACAACGGACGCTACCCGCTGCGCGGCGAGGAGCGCTACACCTGGGACCCGCGGCACTGGGACAACCAGAGCCAGGGCTATCCCCGGCAGTACGGCGCTGGTGAGGAAGAAGAAGAGGAGCGCCCCACCTGGATGCGGGCTGTGGAACAACTCCTCCTCCGGCTGGTGGTGCTGGGGCTGGTGGCCCTGGTGCTGGTCCAGCTCTGGCAGCGCGGCGCCATCAGCCAGTGGCTTCAGCTCTCCCAGTTCGAGGGCAACGCCCTGACCCGCGAGCAACAGCGGTTGGCGTCCGGCGCCGGCGTCCCGGCCACCGCCGCGGAACCCCTGACGCTCACCGTGACTCTGGTCAACGCCGACACGGCCCCGGACGTCCGTCTGCTGGTGGACGGCCGCGAGGCGGGCCGGTTCACCAGCGGCACCCTGACCGTGGCGGCACCGGCCGGAGCTCGGCTGACCCTTGAGCCCGGGGGCGACGCCCGGCTCCTGTCCTTCCGCATCACGGCCCTCTCCGACCGCAGTCGCCAACCCCGGCTGGGCACGCAGGTGACCACCCGCGGCACGGCGGTGGAACTGGGACGGGTGGAGTAGGGGCCGCGGCCACACGCGGCCTGGAGGTCGCGCGCTCGCAAGAGTCGGTCGCGTTGCGGAAGATTGTCGAGACATGGTATCCTCAGGTGTGAAGACGAGGGCGCGCCGCCGGTGCGGCGGGCCCTCGGTCAAACTCGCACCGGGGGGAATCCCCTTGACCCAACACACCCGGCACTCCATACGGCGCCTGC
>JBLNCQ010000128.1:0-7899 GCA_050260815.1 Bacillota bacterium | reverse complement strand
GCGGTAGAGCCGGCCGCCGTAGACCATGCTGCGCTCCCAGTAGTTGCTCGAGAACAATTGACCAACACGCTGGCTGATGGGCGGCACGGCGACGGTGAGGAGCACCGCCGCGGCCAGCGCCGCCGCCAGGAGGCGGCGGTCAAAGGAGAGCGCCACCACCATGATCGCGCCGACCAGGGCCAGCCAGGCGCCGCGTGAGAAGGTGAGCAGGAGACCCACGCCCAGCACGCCCGCGGCGGCCACCAGGGTCAGCTGAACCCAGCGGCGCCTCTCCTGCCCGGCCCAGCCAAGGGCCAGGGGCACCAGCAGGGCCAGGTAGTCGCCCAGGCCGTTGGGGCTGCCCACTATGGAGTAGGCGCGCGTACGCAGCGTCTCCGTGACGCTGGTCCAGCTCTCCGGCATGGGGGCGTTGGTGGCATACTGGTAGATGCCGTGCAGGGCGGCCAGGCTGCCCAGGCCGATCAGTACGTAGGAGTACCGTCTGGCTTCCTGCAGGTCGTCGATCAGGTTCAGAGCCAGGAAAACAGCCACCATGTACTCAAATGTGGCCCGCATCCCCTCCAGGCCGATGGAGAGGTGGCGCAGATCAGCCAGGAGGATGGCCACGGACACGGCGAAGAACAGGCCCATGGGCCGCAGCAGGGGAGACGTCCGCAGGGACCACCCGGAGCGGACCCGCAGCGCAAGCAGCAGTAGGCCCAGAGCAAAGATACCCTCGTCCCAGAAGGAACCCACCACGCTGATGGGAACGCGCCGCACGACGGCGTCCACCCAGGGATACGCCACCAGGGCATAGAGGACGATAGCTTTCAGAAGCCCCAGCGAGAGCGTTGGGCGCTTTCCTCCGGAGGCCGCGGTTGGTTGGGAGTTCACGCAATAGCACTTCCTTGCCGGTGCATTGGGTTCTGACAAGCCTAGCTTGTCCTGCCTCTACAGTTGGCGATTGTGCCGGTTGCCTCCTTCTCGCAGGACCGCGTGGCATGGGCGCCACCAGGGGCTGCGGAGGGAAGTGGCCGTCGCGCAGAGAATCCATGTGGACGGCAGGGAAACCCTGTCCGCTTTCCGCTGGCCGATCCCACTTCAGGAAGAGGTCCTGCCTTCATGAGCCTGCCGTATCGCATCGTCATATCCGGGTACGTGGGGTTTGGGAATGTCGGCGACGAGGCCATCCTTACGGCCACGGTGCGGGAACTGCGTTCTGTGTTGCCAGACGTGGAGCTGGTAGTGCTGTCCGCCAACCCGGCGGCCACCAGCCGCCAGCATGGCGTTGCCTCCGTCCACCGCCTGCACCCGCTGCCGGCCCTGCTGCGAAGCGACCTGCTGCTGTTTGGGGGCGGCGGGCTGCTCCAGGACTATACCAGCCAGCGGTCGCTCCTGTACTACCTGGGCATTATCACGACGGCACGCCTGCTGGGCAAGCGCACCATGGTCTACGCCAACAGCATCGGGCCCGTGCTGCGTCCCAGCAGCGCGCGGCTGGTCCGCCTGGTCCTGAACGGCGTGGACGCCATCACCGTCCGTGACCGGGCCTCCGCCGACGAACTGAGCCGCCTGGGCGTGAGCGGCCCGCCCGTGGCCGTCACCGCGGACCCGGCCCTGCTTCTGCCCGCCGTCGATGAGGATCAGGGCAGGGCGTTCTGTCGCGCCCAGGGCATTGATCCTGACCGGGGCCCCGTTGTGGCGATCTCCATCCGCCCCTGGCGCACCCAGGGTTACGTGGAAGGGGTGGCCAGGCTGGCCGACCACCTGGCGCAGGCCCACGGCGCCCAGGTTGTCTTCTTTCCCGTTCAGCCGGGGCAGGACGGGCCGGTGCTGCGCCAGACCGCATCCCTGATGGAGGAGCCCAGCCGCGTGCTGTCTGAGGACATCGGACTGCAGGGCGTGCTGTCGCTGCTGTCCGTTGCCAGCCTGGCCGTGGGCATGCGCCTGCACGCGCTGATCTTCAGCCTGGTCCAGGCCACGCCGGCCATGGGCATCATCTATGACCCCAAGGTGGAACACTTCCTGACGGATACGGGCATGCCGTCCCTGGGCACGGCCTCCGCCTTTGACGCTGCGGCCGCCGCGGAGGCGGTGGACCGTCTGTGGCCCTCCCTGCCGGAACGCCGGCGGGAGTTGCAGGCCCAGCGGGAAGCGGCGCGCGCCCGGGCCCGCGAGAACGTGGACTGGGTGGCGCGGCTGCTGCAATCGGAAGGACGCGGCCATGAGCGCTGACCACAGCCCGACGGCCGGGGCGGGGGCCGGCGTTCGCGTGCGGGTGCTGGGCATCGGCTTTGATCGCCTTACCCTGCAGCAATTCGCCGACCGCATTCAGGAGTTCGTCGTTGCCGGAACGCCCCGCCTGGTCGTCACGCCGAACCCGGAGATCGTTTATATGGCGCAGTTCGACAGGGACCTCCGGGAGGTGCTGCTGCAGGCCGACCTGGTGACCCCGGACGGCACCGGCATCGTCTGGGCCACCGGCCGCGTGGGGCAACCGGTGCCGGAGCGCGTCACCGGCATTGAGCTGGCGGAGGAGGTCATGCGGCGGGCCGCAGCCCAGGGCAGGGGACTGTACCTGCTGGGCGCCCGGCCGGGCGTGGCGGAGGAGGCGGCCGCCAGGCTGCAGTTGCGCTTTTCCGGACTGAAGATTGTGGGCACGCACCACGGCTACTTTGGCCCCGATCAGGAGGCGGCGGTGCTGCAGGCCATTCGTGCCGCCCGGCCCGACCTGCTCTTTGTGGGCCTGGGTGCGCCACGCCAGGAAAAGTGGATGGCGGCTCACCGCCAGGAGCTGGGCGTGCCGGTCAGCATAGGTCTGGGCGGCTGCTTTGACGTTTGGGCCGGCCGCGTGCCCCGCGCCCCGCGAATCTTTCAGCGTCTTCGCCTGGAATGGCTCTACCGGCTGGGAAAGGAACCCCGCCGTTTTTGGAGAATGCTAGCACTGCCCAAGTTTGTTCTGGCCGTCCGCCGCCGCGGCTCCCTGCCCCTCTCGGAGCCGACCCGGCCCAACCCGCCGGGTTAGGGCCGCCGCGGGTGGACACCAGGGCGGCATGGCACGCGTCCGGAGCGGCCGGGCGCAACAAGGAGGCATTGAAGCGAACGTGAGCGACAAGCACCAGGACCTGAAGGACATCGCCCTCACCCTGCGCCGCGAGATTCTGGAGATGACCACGGCGGCCAAGTCGGGGCACGCCACCAGCTCGCTGTCGGCGGTGGAACTGGTGACCGCCCTGTTCTTCCGGGTCATGAAGCTGGACCCCAAGAATCCCAAATGGCCTGAGCGCGACCGGTTCCTGCTTTCCAAGGGCCACGCCAGTCCCGTGCTGTACTCCGCCATGGCGGAGCGCGGCTTCTTCCCCCGCGAGGAGCTCAGCACCTTCCGCCGGATCAACTCCCGGCTGCAAGGGCACCCCACGGTTCACAAGCTCCCCGGCGTGGAGATTGCCAGCGGTTCGCTGGGCCAGGGTCTCTCCCAGGGCGTGGGCATGGCTCTGGGCGGCAGGATGGACAGGGCCAACTGGCGCGTCTATGTGATGCTGGGTGACGGCGAGCTGCAGGAGGGCCAGAACTGGGAGGCGGCCATGGCCGCGCCCTTCTACAAGCTGGACAACCTGTGCGCCATTGTGGACTACAACGGCCTGGAGACCGACGGCCCCATCGAGCAGATCATGGGCCTGCAGCCCCTGGACGAAAAGTTCCGGGCCTTCAACTGGCATGTCATCAACATTGACGGGCACGACTTTGACCAGATCCTCCAGGCCTTTGAAGAGGCGGCCGCGACCAAAGGCAAGCCGACCATGATCCTGGCCAAGACGCTCAAGGGCAAGGGCGTCTCCTTCCTGGAGAACGCCCTGGGCTGGCACGGCGTGCCGCCCAAGCCGGAAGATCTGGAGAAGGCCCTGAAGGAGCTTGCCTAAGGAGGTGCCGCACATGGCTGAACTCACTGCAACCCGCGACGCCTACGGGCAGGCCCTGGCGGAACTGGGCGGGGAGAACCCCAACGTGGTGGTGCTGGACGCAGACCTGTCCAAGTCCACCAAGACCGCTGAATTCGGCAAGAAGTACCCGGACCGTTTCTTTAACATCGGCATCGCCGAGGCGAACATGGTGGGCATGGCCGCCGGCCTGGCCCTGACGGGCAAGATCCCCTTTGTCAGTACCTTCGCCATCTTCGGCACCGGGCGCGCCTACGACCAGGTGCGCAACGCCGTCTGCTACCCGCACCTCAACGTGAAGCTGGCCCTGTCTCACGCCGGCGTCACCCTGGGCGAGGACGGAGCCTCCCATCAGATGCTGGAGGACCTGGCCCTGATGCGCGCCCTGCCCAACATGACCGTGGTGGTGCCGGCCGACGCCACAGAGACGAAGCAGGCCGTCAGGGCCCTGGCCGCCATGGACGGCCCCGCTTACCTGAGACTGGGCCGGCCGCCGGTGCCGGTGCTGTTCGGCGACAGCTACAGGTTCCAGATCGGCAAGGCGCCCAAGCTGCGGGACGGCAAGGATGTGGCTATCCTGGCCTGCGGCGTGCTGGTGGGCGAGGCCATGCAGGCCGCGGAGCAGTTGGAGAAAGAGGGCGTCTCCGCGCTGGTGCTCAACGTCTCCACCATCAAGCCCCTGGACGAGGAGGCGGTGGTGGCGGCGGCGCGGCAGTGCGGCTGCGTGGTGACCGCCGAGGAGCACAACGTCATGGGCGGTATGGGCAGCGCCGTGGCTGAAGCCCTGGCCCGCCGCCTGCCGACGCCCATGCGCTTCATCGGCACGCAGGACACCTTCGGCGAGTCGGGCAGGCCCGACGAGCTGCTGGAGAAGTACGGGCTCAAGTCCCATCATATAGCGGCTGCGGCGCGCGAGGTCATGAAGCTGAAGAGGTAGGCCCTGCTGGGCTGTTGCCCGGTCCCTCTCCTTCCGGAGAGGGACTTTTTGTTTTCTCACGGAACCATCAGTTTCCTCCGTGCGTCAGTATCATGGAAACTTCTACAAAATGTCACGAAAAGGAAGGACAAGGGTCAGACAGCGTCGAAGCAACAACCCAACCCAATCCGGGAGTGTGGAGCCTTTACCTCTCTTGGAAGCCACGGGCAGAAATTCGTGCTCGGGAGCGAAAGCCTTATGATGATTCAGTTCCGCGGGGTCAGCAAGGTCTACCCCAACAACGTAGCTGCCCTACGCAACGTCAACATCGCCATTGACAAGGGCGAGTTCGTTTTTGTTGTGGGTCCCAGCGGCGCCGGCAAGTCCACGCTGGTGAAGTGCATCTACCGGGAGGAACTGCCCACCCGGGGTACCATTGTGGTCAACGGCCGCGACGTCACGACCCTCAAGCCGGCGGCCGTGCCCTACCTGCGGCGCGACCTGGGCGTTGTCTACCAGGACTTCAAGCTTCTACCCAACAGAACCGCCTATGAGAACGTCGCCTTTGCGCTGGAGTGCACCGAGGCGTCGCGGCGGGAGATTGCCAAGCGCGTGCCGGCGGTGCTGGAACTGGTGGGCATGAAGGACAGGGCCAAGGCCCTGCCCATCCAGCTATCGGGCGGGGAGCAGCAGCGGGTTGCCCTGGCCCGTGCCATCGTCAACAGCCCGGCGGTGATTGTGGCCGACGAACCCACCGGCAACCTGGACCCGGACAACTCCTGGGCCATCATGCGCATCCTGCTGGAGCTTTCCCGCATGGGGGCCACGGTGGTCGTGGCCACCCATGAAAAGCACATCGTCAACCATCTGAAGCAGCGGGTCATTGCCATGGACCACGGCGAAGTGGTGCGGGACGAGGAGAAGGGGGCGTACGGCCGTGAGGCTTAGCACCTGGCGGTACGCCTTTCGGGATGCGGCCGGCTCCTTCCGCATCAACCGGTTCAGTTCTCTTTCCGCCATTGCCACCGTCTCCGTCAGCCTGCTGATGCTGGCCCTGTTCCTGGTGGTGGCCATCAACCTGGACGCCATGGCCACCAGCCTGGAGGACCAGGTGGAGATCAAGGCCTGGCTGGACCCAGCGCTCAAGGAGGACGAAATCGGGCGGCTGTCCGATGAAATCAAGGCCTTCACCGGCGTCAAGAGCCTGACCTACGTCAGCAACACGGAAGCCATGCAGCGGCTGGCCGAGCGCCTGGGCAACCAGCAGGCGCTGGAGTACGTGGGGACCAACCCGCTTCGCCCCTCCTTTGAAGTGAAGACCCAGCGCCCTGATGACGTCGCCGCCGTGGCCGAGGCCATCAGCAGCAAGCCGGGCGTGCAGAAGGTGGACTACAAGAGCGACACCGTGGAGAAGCTCTTCCAGATCACGCGGGGTTTGCGCATCTTCAGCCTGGTGCTGGTCCTGGCCCTGGCTGCGGCCACCACCTTCATCATCTCCAACACCATCCGCCTGACGGTTTTCGCCCGGCGGAGGGAGATCGGCATCATGAAGCTGGTGGGAGCCACCGACGCCTACATCCGCCGGCCCTTCGTCCTGGAGGGCATGTTCTTTGGCCTGATCGGCTCGGTGATCGCCGCCGCCCTGTCCTCCTGGATCTATGCCGGCTTCCTGCGTTTCGCTGCGGCAAACCTTCCCTTCTTTGAGATTGTGCCCGGTTCGCCGCTGCTGTTCAACCTGACCCTGACCCTGATGGGCCTGGGCGTGGTGCTGGGGGCTCTGGGCAGCGCCGTCTCCGTCCGCCGCTTCCTCCGCGTCTAGACGACGCGTTACTTTCCGCTTGAGGTGATGGCCGTGTTGCTGGACCGTGGCTCCGTGACCGTCAAGAAGGGCCGTCCCGCCTGGCTGAAGCGCCTGGTGGCCGGGACTTTGGTGGCGACCCTGGGATTCAGCCTGGTGGCGGTACGCCCTGTACCCGCCCGGGCAGACGTCATGGATGACCTGCAGAAGCTGCAGCAGCAGCAGGAGCAGCTCAACAGGGATCTGAATGCGCTGAAGCAGCAGAAGACCCGCACCCAGGCGGAGTACAACAAGGTCCAGAGCGAGATCAAGAAGAAGCAAGCCCAGTTGGCGCAGCTGCAGAAGGACCTGGCCTACCTGGAGTCCCAGCTTCAGGCGACCAGCCATGACGTGGCGGCGGCCGAAGAGGAGCTGGCCGACGCCGAAGCCCGCCTGAACCTGCGCCAGAACCTGTTGGAGACACGCCTGCGCACCATGTATGAGGAGGGCACCGTCAGCTACCTGGAGGTGCTGCTTTCCTCCAAGGACTTCGGCGACTTCCTCAGCCGGTTTGAGCTGCTGAAGGACATTGTGGCGCAGGACGCCGAGCTGATGAAGCAGGTCAAGGCCGAGCGCGAAGAGGTGGCGGCCAAGAAGGCCGCCCTGGAGGAAAAGAAGGCGCAGATTGCGCGCCTCAAGGACCAGACCGCCAGCCAGAGGGCCACCGTGGCGCAGGTCACCTCAGACCTTCAGACCAAGAAGGGCCAGCTGGCCGTGAACCTGCGCGAACTTGAGAAGCAGGAAGACGCGCTCATTGAACGGTCTAACCAGCTGACCGACCAGATCAGCGCCATTCAGGCCAAGCTGGGCACCAAGCGGACCGGCAAGCTGTCCATGGTCTGGCCGGTTATCGCCCCGATCACCTCGCCGTTCGGCAACCGCTACCACCCCATCCTGAAGAAGTATAAAATGCATACCGGCCTTGACCTGGGCGCCAAGATGAACACGCCCATCAAGGCGGCCGAGAGCGGCACGGTGATCATGGCCACCTGGGACTCCGGGTATGGCAACATGACCGTCATCGACCACGGCGACGGCATCTCCACGCTGTATGCGCACCAGGCCAAGCTGGCCGTCAAGGTGGGCGACAGGGTGGCCAGGAGCCAGGTCATCGGCTACGTGGGCAGCACAGGCTTAAGCACCGGCCCACACCTTCACTTTGAGGTGCGCGTCAACGGCCAGGTGAAAAACCCGCTCAACTACCTGCCGCCGCGCTAGGCCGCGCGGCG
>JBLNCQ010000127.1:0-6318 GCA_050260815.1 Bacillota bacterium | reverse complement strand
GATCACCGTTCTGGTAGGCCGAAACGGCTGCGGCAAGTCGACCATCCTACGTGCTTTGGCAAGGCTCCTTCAGGCCCAGGGTGGGGCCGTGCTGTTGGACGGTATGGATATCCAGCGCCTTGCCTCCCGGCAGGTGGCCCAAACGCTGGCCGTCCTTCCCCAGGGCCCACAGGCCCCGGAGGGTCTGACTGTGGAGGGTCTGGTATGGCATGGCCGCTACCCTTATCAGGGTTTCTTCGGTCAGCGCACTGATGCTGATTACCGGCTGGTTCGATGGGCCCTTGAGGTGACGGGCCTGGCTTCTCTGGCGGAACGTCCGCTGAATGCTCTATCGGGCGGCCAGCGTCAGCGTGCCTGGATCGCCATGGCCTTGGCCCAGGATACGAGGCTGCTGCTGCTGGACGAGCCCACCACGTTCCTCGACATCGCTCATCAGCTAGAGGTTCTGGAACTCCTGCGGCGGTTGAACCGGGAGGCCGGCAAGACCGTGGTCATGGTCCTCCACGATCTTAATCAGGCTGCCCGCTACGGGGATCATCTGGTGGCCGTCGCCGGCGGCCGCGTGGTGGCGGAAGGCCCGCCGGAAGTCATCCTCAACCCGGAGCTGGTGCAGAAAACATTTGGTGTGGAGGCCTGCTTCGTCCATGACCCGGGCAGCGGCAAGCTGCTCTGTATCCCCCAGTCCCTGATCGGTCCCCTCCCAGCCTCCGCTTCCAGCGGTTAATGGCCGGGAGGCGGGCGCCGCCATGACCAACATGGATGTGGTTTCACACATCTGTCTGCAAATGGGCAAAGAAAAAGCAGGGCCTTGGAAGGTCCTGCTCTTGCTTGCGTCCGGGTCCCGCCGATTACTTATAGTGCTCGGCGTTCTTGTCGATATAGGACTTCCACTCATCCGGCACCGCGTCCAGCGGGAAAATGGCCTGGACGGGGCAGGCGGATTCACAGGCGCCGCAGTCGATGCACTCGTCAGGGTTGATGAAGAGCTGTTCCGCAGCCTCAAACTCTCCCTCAGCCTTGGTCGGATGGATGCAGTCCACCGGGCACACGTCGACGCAGGCGGTGTCCTTCGTGCCAATGCACGGTTCACAGATGACAAAGGCCACAGGCGGTCCTCCCCTTCTATTTCCGAGCGGCGGCCTAGTGGCCCACCGGGTCGGGAATAATCGTGACCTGGTACTCGCCTCCGTCAACGACAGCGCGGTTGTCCGCCTCCGACAGGGAAGCGTGGAACGCGCCGGCACCCGTGGGGATGGCCACCATGGCGTGGTCCTGGGAGTCCCCAGCCACCCGGCCGACGAACCGCAGGGTGTTGCCGTCCGTGTCGTTGTCGACGTAGACGTCTTCTATCTCCATGCGGGCGGAGGCCAGGTGATCGGCACGGTGCTTCAGCTTGACGACGCAGACCTTGTCCTTGAAGGCCTGCTCCATCTGCTCGGCTATCGCATGCGGGTTCTGGGCATCCATGACATCAACCTCCAGGAGGCTTGTTCTGGCTGCCCATATTCTGCGTTGCCGCGGCGGAGTTCATGCTCCGGTCACCGGCTATTTTGCCAGTGATTTCTATACTACAGGGAACGTCCTCATTCCTTCTTGCTGGAAAGTCCAGATTCCTCCTATGGCGGGCTGGGAGAGCAGGGCTCCCGGCCTTGTTCAGGTAGGGCACCCCCATGGCGAACGTCCTGGGGAAGAGTTACCGCAGGCGCGCCCGACGCGCCTGGCCCACGCCGCCCTCGGCCCGGAAGTAGCGGCTCGTCACCCAGTCGGTGACGCCGGGGAACCAGCGGTTGAACGAGATCACCAGCCGGTACCAGCCGGGGACCACCACCTCGCGGCGCGGGCGCTCCACCAGGTGGACAATGACCCGCCCCGCCACCTCAGCAGAGGGCATGGGGAAGGGGTTATTCCGGGTCATCTCCGTCCGGATGAACCCGGGGGTCAGCAGCGAAACGCGGATGCCGTGCGGCAGGAGCTCCCGCCGCAGGGCCTCGGTGAAGCCCCGCAGGCCAAACTTGGTGGCCGAGTAGACGCCTGTGGTGCCCACATGGCCGGCCACGGAGGCCACGTTGATGAAGTGGCCCCGCCGCTTCGGCAGCATGTAGGGAAGGGCCGCCCTCACAGCCAGAATGGGGCCCGTGAGGTTCACGTCCACCACGTGCCGCACGCCCTCCGCGTCCTTGTCCCACCAGGGCAGGCGGTGACCCACCCCGGCGTTGTTGATCCAGACGTCGATGCCGCCAAAACGTTCCGCGGCCCGCCGGGCCAGCTCCTCCAGGTCTTCGGGGCGCGCCACGTCCGTCTGGACCGTCACCACCTCCGTGTGGGCCGACAGTTCCTTCTCCAGGGCCTCCAGCCGGTCCACACGCCGCGCCGCCAGGACCAGCTTATGGCTCCTGGCTGCCAGAGCTCGCGCCGCCGCTTCCCCAATGCCGCTGGATGCCCCTGTAATCACGACAACCGCCAAGATCTAGCCCTCCCGAGCGTGGCCCTTGAGCGGCCCCGACTCCTCGGTCGCCGCCTGCACAGGCAAGAATACGGTGATGCAGGTCCCTTTTCCTACCTGGCTCTCGGCCTGTACCCGCCCGGCGTGCAGCTCCACCAGGCTCCGGACGATGGCCAGGCCCAGGCCGCTGCCGCCGGTGGAGCGTGAACGCGACTTGTCGACCCGGTAAAACCGTTCAAACAGGTGCGGCAGGTCCTCCGGCGAGATGCCGGGGCCGGTGTCGCAGACGGAAAGGCCCAACTCCTGCCTCGCCTGCACCCCCCGCCCCTCCCTCCAGGCCCGCACCCGGACCTGACCGCCCTCCGGCGTATACTGAAGGGCATTGGACAGCAGGTTGACCAGCACCTGGCGGAGGCGGTCCGGGTCGCCGGCCACGGGCGGCAGGTCACTCGGTGCGTCTGCGTCCAGGGCGATGTTCTTGGCGGCCGCCACGGGCTCCAGGTTGGTCAGGAGCGACTCCAGCAGGGAGAGAAGGAAGACGGGCTGTACGTGCAGCGAAAGCTGGCCCACCTCGGCCAGGCTCAGGTCCCGCAGATCGCCCACCAGCCGGTTGAGGCGGATAACCTCGTCCTGCAGCGGCAGAAGGGCCTCCTGATCCAGGGCCACGGCGCCGTCCTGCATCAGTTCCAGCCGCCCCTGCAGCACAGCCAGCGGGTGGCGCAGTTCGTGGGCCACGTCGGCCAGAAGCTGGCGCCGGGCGCGCTCCTCCCGCTCCAGGCGGTCGCCCATGTGGTTGAAGGCCCGGGCCACGTCGGCAATTTCGTCCTCCCCCTCCACCGGCACGCGCCGGGAAAGGTCCCGCAGATCCAGGCCCTGGGCTACGTCCCGCAGGTGAACCAGGGGGCGGGTGATGCGCCGGGCGGTCAGGTAGCCAATCAGGCCCGCCACCGCCAGGGCGGCCAGGCTGGACAGCAGGCTCCAGTTGGCTACGGGGCGCAGCGGGTTGCCCTCCATCATCCCGCCCATCCCGCCCATCATGCCGGGGGACCAGTGGTGCATGCCCATCAAGGAGGCGTACATGCCGACGTTGAGGCCCAGAAACGCCAGCACCAGGGCCATAAAGGCCACGCCAATGAAGGCCCAGGTGAGTCTCGTGCGCAATGGCAAGTGGGATCACCCCCGGGGCGGCACCAGCTTGTAGCCGGTGCCGTGAACGGTCTGAATCAGGGACTCGGCGCCCAGCTTGCGGCGCAGGTGGCTGATGTGGCTGTCAATGGTGCGTTCGTAGCCCACGTAGTAGTCGCCGATGGCGCCCTCCATGAGCTGCAGGCGCGAGAAGACCCGGTTGGGGCTGCGGGCCAGGATGGCCAGGAGCTTGAACTCGGTGGGGGTCAGGGCGATTTCCTCGTCGCCGCGGGTGACCGTATGCGCCGCCAGGTTTACCGCCAGGTCCCCCAGCGTGAGGACCTCCTGCTCCGCCTGGCCGGACCCGGAACGCCGCAGCACGGCGCGCATCCTGGCCCCCAGTTCGCGCAGGCTGAAGGGCTTGGTCAGATAATCGTCGGCTCCCAGCTCCAGCCCCAGGAGCTTGTCGGGCTCTTCGGCCCTGGCCGTGAGCATAACAATGGGCGTGCCGCCGGCCTGGCGGATCTGGCGGGCCACGTCCAGCCCGCTCAGCCGGGGCAGCATCCAGTCCAGCACAATCAGGTCCGGTCGTTCGTTCCGCCAGGCGTCCAGGGCCGACTGCCCATCGGCCGCCTCACTGATCGCGTAACCCTCGCTGCGCAGGTACTGGACCACAACCTGGCGCAGGGACGGGTCATCATCCACAACCAGAATGCGCTCGCCGGCCATTCAGGTCACCTCCGTACGGCCTCGTATCCGGCTGCGCCGTAAACAGCGCCATCTCAGGGAACACTCATTCTGGACCCGCGTGACGATGCCCTGCTTCGCCCGCAGTCTCCACAGAATCTCATGATTTCCCCCAAGCGGCGTTCACAGACGCATGATAGAGTAGGGCTGTGAATCCCGGCAGACGGTACGAAAGGATGTGTGCCCTATGATGTGGGGTTGGGGCGGTCCCTGGATGATGGTAGGAGGCCTGTTTATGTGGCTGATTCCCTTGCTCCTCATCGGCCTGATTGTCTGGGCCATGGCCGGGCCCAAGCGCGGCGCCCAGGCGGCGCCTCCCGGCAGCGAGGCCCTGGAGACGCTGAAGATGCGGCTGGCCAAGGGCGAGATTGGCGAAGAGGAGTACCGGCGTCTGAAAGACCTGCTGAAATGAGACCGGACAGTTGAGGCCCCCCGCCTGCGGGGGGCCTCTTCTTCTGCGCACACGCAGACGGAGCATAGGCTTGGTTGAACGCCCTGTCGCCGCTGGAGGCGGAAGAGGCGGAGGCGTGCCGGCGGCCCATCCGCCGCATGCAAATCGAGTCCTATCTGCTGGCCGGACAGGCGCCGCCGACAATGGCCCCCCTGAGCCTGCACCTCCTCTGGCTGGAGGACGCGGAGGGCCACGCCGCCGTCATCGCCAGCGACGTGGACAGCGTGGAAGCCCAGGCGAGGCAGCAGGCGGAAGCCTTTGCGCGGCGCTTCTCGGAGCTGCACAAGAAGTCCGCGACCTTCATCGAGTACACCCGAACCGGGCTCACCGATTTCCCCTCTTCCGGCTGCGACCCCACGCATCCCAGGATCGAGGGCTGACGGCCGCCGGCCGCTTTCAGGGAAGAGCGACCCAGGTCCGCCCTCCGTCCCGCGTGGCCAGCATGCCGCCGGGCGTCAGAATCCAGCCGTGGGCATCGTCCGCAAAGAGCAGGCGGATTGCTTCCGACGGAGCTTCCGACAGGGGGCTGGGGCCGCCCGCCGACACCGCCAACGGCTTCCATGACTTGCCGCCGTCCGCTGTCTGAAGCAGTTCCTCCGTTGGCTGGGGCGAGAGCGGGTCGCGGCGGACCAGCAGGAAGCCCCTGTCGGTGGAGAGGAAGGCCAGCCCCTGGACCCAGTAGTCCCCTTCCAGGGCGGGGAGGTTGGCCCAGGTCCTGCCACCGTCGTCCGTCTTCAGCAGCGTGACGGCGCCGGTGGTGCCGGAGCCTTGCCGGGGGTTCTGGACTGCCGCAAAGCCCTGGTCAGGACTTACGAAGGCGAGTTTGATCCAAGACCCTGACTTACGGGTCAACGACCCCTGGGGGCTCCATGTCTTTCCCCCATCCCTGCTGCGAGCCACCGTTGTCTGAGGCCACTCCAGGGGCTCCACCAGGCCGTCGCTGGCGCTGAAGAACCGGAGGTAAGGGTAAGAGGGCGCCAGTCCGTCGGCCTGATCGTCGGGCAGTGCGGCGGTCTGCGTCCAGGTCCGCCCGCCGTCGCCGGTGTGAAGAATCTGTCGCGCCGATGCCAACCCCTCAGCCATGGCCCAGCCGCTGCTTGGGTCCACAAAAGAGATCGCAACAAAGGGCCGCGTAAGCTTGGCATCGACCAGGGTCCAGGTGGCCCCGCCGTCCTCGGTGCGCACCAGCGCCGACGGATCCGAGGCGGTGCCAATGCCGAAACCGCGGTTGGCGTCCAGGAAACTGACGTCCTGGACGGGCGTGAGGCCCGGCAGGACCTGCTGCCAGGAGGTCCAGCCGTTTTCCGTGTGCAGGAGGAAGTTGCTTTTGGCCGGCGAGCGGCCGATGGCCCAGCCGTCCTGGAGCGAGTCCATTACCAGGGCCTCGATGCTCCAGTCGCGGCCCTCCCCAATGCCCTTCCAGGAACGCCCGCCGTCACGGGTCACCAGGATGGTGCCGGAGATGGGTCCGGCCCCGGCGCTGATGCCCATGTAGCCGGTGGTGGCGTCCAGGAAGAGCGGCGGCGCCGCCACCGGACGGCCCCCTGCCACG
>JBLNCQ010000126.1:0-2716 GCA_050260815.1 Bacillota bacterium | reverse complement strand
CGTCCGGGAACTGGAGAACGTTGTGCAGCGCGCCCTGGTTCTGGCTCCGGGAGCGGTGATCGGCCCGGAGCACCTGATGCTGGAGGGGGGTGCCGCGGGCTCCGCCGCGGGAAGCTCCGCCGCCGCGGCAGCCCCCGCCGGCGGCGCGGCTGCTGCCGCCCGCCCTCTCCGGAGCCGGGTGGACAGCCTGGAACGGGAGGTCCTGCTGGAAGTGCTGTCCCGCACCGGCAGCGCCCGCAAGGCCGCCGCCGAACTGGGCGTGTCGCACACCACGATTCTCAACAAGCTGCGCCGGCTGGGGCTCAGGCACCTGGTGCGCGAGTAGCCCGCTTCCGGAACGAGTACGTTCCAGTCTGGCACGGTTTCTAGCCGACAGGCAGAACCCTTCACGGGGAAATGCCTGTCGGTTCTGTCTTTTCGGAGTGGCATGACGCTTGCTACGTAAGGGGGATGACAACCGCCTGGAGGTGCTGCATGCCCATGACCGACTCCGACGAACGAATGCAGCGAATGGCAACCCGGTGCGTACACGCAGGACAGCATCCGGACCCGCTCACCGGCGCCCTGACCACGCCCATCTACCAGACGTCGACCTTTGTCTTTGACAGCGCCGAGCAGGGTGCGGCCCGCTTTGCCGGTGAGGAGGCGGGCTACATCTACACGCGCCTCGGCAACCCCACCCAGGCGGCCCTGGAGGAAAAGGTGGCGGCGCTGGAGGGCGGCGAGGCCGGCCTGGGCTTTGGCTCCGGCATGGCGGCAATCTCCGCCGTGGTCATGGCTCTGGTCAGGGCCGGCGACCACGTCCTCTTCGGCGACTCCATCTACGGCTGCACCTATGCCTTTATCACCGAGGTGCTGGACCGCTTTGGCGTGTCCAACACCGTCGTCGACTTCAGCCGTCCGGAGCAGGTGGAGGCGGCCATCCGCCCCAACACCCGGGTGCTGCTCATCGAGACCCCGGCCAACCCCTCCATGAAGCTGGGCGACCTTCGGGCTCTGGCCCGGATCTGCAACCGGCACGGCGTGACCCTTGTCGTCGACAACACCTTCATGTCGCCCTTCCTACAGCGGCCGCTGGAGTTGGGTGCGCACGTGGTCGTCCACAGCGCCACGAAGTATATCGGCGGCCATGGCGACGTGATTGCCGGGGTGGCGGTCGGCCCCAAGGCGTTCATCGACGAGGTGCGGATGACCACGCTCAAGAACGTGGGCGCCGTCCTGTCGCCCTTCGACGCCTGGCTGCTGCTGCGCGGCCTGAAGACCCTGCACGTGCGCATGGAGCGGCACTCCGCCAACGCCCAGCGGGTGGCCGAGTTCCTGGAACAGCACCCGGCGGTGGCGCGTGTGGACTACCCCGGCCTGCGGAGTTTCCCCCAGCATGAGCTGGCCCGCGCGCAGATGGACGGGTTCGGCGGCATCCTGTCGTTTGAAGTGAAGGGCGGCCTGGAGGCGGGGCGGCGGCTGATGAACTCCGTCAGGCTCTGCCACGTGGCGGTCAGCCTGGGCGACCCGGACACCCTGATCCAGCACCCGGCTTCCATGACGCACTCGCCGGTGCCCGAGGAGAAGCGGGCGATGATGGGTATCACCGACGGCCTGGTGCGCCTGAGCGTGGGGCTGGAGGATGTGGAGGACATCGTTGCCGACCTGGAGCAGGCGCTGGCCGTGGCGGTGCCGGAGGCGGCCGGCCGTTAGCGGGACTGTAGAATTGGCAACCGGCCCCACCGGTTCTGGTACGCCTACTGAGGAAGGACCCGGCCAGTGGCCGGGTCCTTCGTTCACGCCTGCTCCTGATGCGGCCCGCCCGGCGGCACTGCATGCGGAGATTTGGACCGTACGACACTTGACGGAGCCGCCTAAATAGACTACCGTCTAATTAGACGGAGGCGAAATTAGCATGGGACAGGAGCTGCTGGATAAGCTGGTCTCTTTCTTCAAGACGTTGGCGGACGAGACACGCCTGCGCATCGTCGGCCTGCTGGCCACGCGCGAGTATAGCGTGGAGGAGCTGGCTGCCACGCTGGGCGTTAAGGACCCCACGGTGTCTCACCACCTGGCCAAGCTCAAGGAACTGGGCCTGGTAACCATGCGCGCGGAGGGGAACTCGCACTACTATGCGCTGGATGCCGAGGCCCTGCGGGGGCTCAGCAAGGAGGTGCTGACGCCGGAGGTCATCGCCGCCGTGGCCGACGACCTCAACGAGGACGCCTATGAGCGCAAGGTTCTGCGCACCTTCATGGTGGACGGCCGTTTGGCGGAGATCCCGGCCCAGCGCAAGAAGCGCGAGGTCATCCTGCGCTGGCTGGTCAAGCACTTTGACAAGGGCCGCAAGTACCCGGAGGCACAGGTCAACGCCATCATCAAGAAGTACCACGAGGACTACGCCACGCTGCGCCGTGAGTTCATCATGGCCAAGCTTATGGAGCGCAAGGACGGGTTCTACTGGCGGGTCGACGAGTGATGGAGGTCAAGCCGTTTTCGGACCTTGATCAGACTCAGCGGGATCAGCTGCTGTCATTCCTGGCCGGATGGAAGGAGCCGCTCTGCTCCACTGCGGAGGAGATGGACGGCGCGCTGCGCAGACGTGGTCTGGAAGGCGGGCGGCACTTCCTGACGGCCTGGCTTGAGGATGGCCGCGTGGCGGGAACGATTGGGATCGTTACCGCCGTCCTTCGTGAGAAGAACGAGATCTTCGTGGCTTACCTGAACGCGCTGC
>JBLNCQ010000125.1:0-6914 GCA_050260815.1 Bacillota bacterium | reverse complement strand
TGACCGGCGAGGGGCAGGCGGTAAAGGCCCATGATCACCGAGAATCCTGTCAGGTCCAGCGCTTTAAGGACGGCGGATGCCAGCAGCACCAGGCCCACGGCCGCGCGCAATACCGCCTGGGCCGTCCGCCGGCCGCTCATCGGCCGCCCGGCCCCGGCAGGAACTCGCCCCAGTCCGGCTCGCCCACGGCCTTGCCGTTCTCGGCGACGAGGCGGCCGCGGCTGAACGTCATCACCGGCAGGCCGTGAAGCTCCGTCTGGGCGTAGGGCGTCCAGCCGGCCCGGGACACGACGGCATCATCCGCCAGACGCCGGCGAGCCTCGGGGTCAACCAGCACGATGTCGGCGTCCGAGCCGACCGCCAGGGCTCCCTTGCGGGGGTAGAGTCCGTAGAGGCGGGAGGGGGTTTCGGCGACCACGTCCACCAGGCGTTCCAGGTCAAGGTGTCCTTCGGCGACGCCCTTAAGCAGCATCGGCAGGGTGGTCTCGACGCCGGGAAGGCCGAAGGGAGCCGCCCAGATGCCGCGGTTCTTGTGCCCTGTGGTGGAGGGGGCGTGGTCGGAGGAAACATGGGTGATGAACCCCCTGCGCAGGGCCTACCACATGGCATCGGTATCGGCCTGCGAGCGGGCCCGGGCCGGCGGGGTGAACTTGCGGAAAGCTCCTTCCTTCAGGACCTCATCCTCGCGAAGGTAGAAATACTGGGGGCAGCTTTCGGTCCAGAGCCGCGCGCCCTGGGCGCGGTACCCCGCCGCCATGTTGACGACGTCGGGATTGCTGGCGTGGGCGATGGTCACCCGCGCGCCGGTCCGGGCCGCCAGAAGGGCCACGGCGCCGACGGCGACGCTCTCCGCCTCGCGGTTGCGCCAGAGGGGGATGATGTGACCGCCGCCGGCGCCGGCCTGGCGCAGCTCATGCTCGGCCTCGGCGGTGAGGCTCTCGTCCTCGCAGTGCACCAGAGCCAGCCCGTCAAAGCGGGCCAGCCGCTCGAAGGTCCGGTACACATGGGCGTTGTCCAGACCCGGCACGCCGTGGGTGGTGCACGTGAAGATCTTGACGAAGGTGGCGCCCGCCCGCCACGTGTCCTCAAGTGAGGCGATGCGGTCCGGCCAGACGTGGGCCGCCAGGCCGAAGTCAATCAGGGCGCGGCCGCGGACCCGCTCAGCCTTGGCCCTGAGTTCCCCGGCGTCGCGGACGGGGGCGGAGTGGGTATGCTCGATCACGGTCGTCACGCCGCCCACGGCTGCTGCCGACGTGCCGCTGATGAAGTCCTCGCGGTCCGGCTCCGTGGGGTCCATGAAGTGAACGTGTCCGTCCACGGCTCCGGGCAGCGCCAGAAGACCGGTCCCATCCACCCTGTGAGCCGCACCCTGCTGCTCCGCCGTAGTCGCCGCCATGGCGACGATCCGGCCGTCCTGCACGTAGAGGTGCGCCCGCTGGCGCCCGTGGGGTGAAACCACGGTTACGTTCTCGATGGCAAGCTCGTAGGGCACAGCCTTTCCTCCTTATTCGCCGTTTGCCGCTGTGCCCAACACCTCTGGGTTGCAGAGGTTGGGCAGAGGCCTTCCCTGAACGAAGGCCTCCACGTTGTCGGCGATGATGGAGGCAATGCGCTCCCGCACGGAGCGGGTGGCGCTGCCAAGGTGCGGCGTCAGCACCACATTGCTGAGGCCGAGCAAGGCCGGATGAACCTCCGGCTCCCTTTCGTATACGTCCAGGGCTGCGCCGGCAATGCGCCCGACGGCCAGGGCGTCCGCCAGGGCCGCCTCGTCGACGATGGGGCCGCGGGCGGTGTTGATCAGGTAGGCCGTGGGCTTCATCAGGCCCAGCTCGCGAGGACCGATCAGGTGGTGCGTCCCCGGGTGGTAGCTGGCGTTGAGGGTGATGAAGTCGCTCTCGTGCAGCAGGTCGTCCGGATGGCTGTAGGTCACGCCCAGCTCCTGCTCGTCCGCCGGCGACAGCTGGTGGCGCTGCGTGTAGAGGACCTTCATGCCGAAGCCCCGGGCGCGGCGGGCCACCGCCCGGCCAATGGCCCCGAGCCCGATGGATCCCAGCGTCCGGCCGCCGACGTCGCCGCCGGCAAAGTGGATGGACTGCGAACCCGGGAACACGCCCGCCCGCAGGGCCTTGTCACCCTCGACGATGCGCCTGGCGATGGCCATGAGCAGGCCAAACTGCAGGTCGGCCGTGGTTTCCGCCACGATGTTGGGGATGGAGGTTACGGGAATGCCCCGCTCCGTGGCGTAGGCCATGTCGATGTTGCCCGGGACGACCACGCCCGTGGCGATGAGCCGCAGTGAACGGCCGGCGTCCAGCACCTCGCGGTCGATGCGGTCCTGGAGCAGGCAGCAGAGCACGTCCGCCGTCGCCATCTCGCTCAGCAGGATGTCGCGTGGCAGGATGCGGCCGGCGTCCGGGAAGACCGTCACGTCACCCAGCGCCTGCAGGCGCTGAATGGCGTTGCCCAGAAGCGGCTGCGTCACGAAGATGCGCACGGTTAGACCCTCCCAACGGCATAAAAGGGGAAGGAGCGGCGCCGCGGCCGGAGGGCCGCCTTCGCCGCCCCTCCCGGGTGAGGCTACTGCTTGATGCCCTGGAACTTATCCGAGTAGACGGGCTGCTGCAGGTAGTCCTCAGGCTTGTAGGTCCAGAACTGCGAGACATTCGGGTAGGTCTTCTCCACCACGTTCCAGACGCCGGCCTTGCTGGAATCCGGAGCGGGGACCGTCTTGCGGATGTAGACGTTTTCCACCGGGTTCCCATACTTGTCCATGGTCATCGGGCCGAAGGCCGAGTTGTCCAGCTTGACCGCCCGCATCGCGTCAAGGAAGGCGTCCTTGTTGCTGAGGTCGCCCTTGACCTGAAGGATGGCCTGGCTGATCCACTGGCCGTTGGTGAAGGCCGCCGCCGCCATGTACGAGGGGTAGACGCCGTACGCCGCAGCGTAAGCGTCCACGAAGGTCTTGGTGGCCTGATCGTCACGGCCCTCGGCGTAGTGGCCGAACGTGGTGATGCCGCTCGCCACGTCCACCGGCAGCTTGCGCACGTTGGACTGGTCCGTCAGGGTCTCGTTGCCGATCAGCGGGATCTTGTCCTTGAGGCCGAAAGACTTCCACTGCTCCAGGAAGTGGACGGCGTCCGCGCCGACCATCTCCACGAAGACGGCATCCGGCTTGGCGGCGGAGATCTGGGACAGGTACGGGCTGTAGTCGCTGGTGCCCAGCGGCGACCAGATCTGCTTGATGATCTTGCCGCCCTTCTCGGTAAAGGTCTGGGCAAAGCCGCCGGCGTTCTCATAGCCGAAGGCGTAGGCGTTGGCAATGGTCAGGACGTTGCGGTAGCCCTGGTCATAGGCCCACTCGCCGGCCGGGTGCGTGGTCTGGCTGGAGGTCCAGCCGGCGACGCGGATGACGTAGGGGTTCGCCTTGCGCTGCGTCAGGTCGTCGGCGGACACCGTGGGCAGAAAGAGCGGGACCTTGTTCTGAGTTGTGTAAGCCGCAACGGCCAGCCCCTCGTTGGCAAGGTAGGGCCCGACGATCATGTCGACCTGGTCTTGCTCCACCGCCTTGCGGGCTCTGGTCAGGGCGGTGTTGGGGTCAGAAGCGGTGTCATAGTAGATGGTCTCCACCTTGCGCCCGGCCACCTCGTCGCCGTGCTGCTGCCACCACAGCTTCCATCCGTTGGCCATGTCCTGGCCGGAGGAAGCGGCGTTGCCGGTAGCGGGAGACAGGAACCCCACCCGAATGGGTTTCTGGGGCGTGGCCTGGTTCTGGCCGGACGTGCCCCCCTTGCCGCCGCTGCTGCAGGCGGCAACGCTCAGCGACAGGACCAGCACGAGGCCGGCAGCCAGGACGCGCCTGGCGCCCCCCGCGTTGTGGGCCTTGGGAATACGGAAGATCACTGCGTTCACTCCTTCTAGCTGTTGAGGGGTCGTCAAACGCCCAGGTGCTGGTGACGGATCTCTTCGTTGCGCGCCAGCTCCGCGGTTTCCCCCCGGAAGACGACGACGCCCTTGCTCATCACGTAGGCCGACCGGGAGACTCGAAGGGCGAGGGGCAGGTTCTGCTCCACGAGGATGATGGACAGCTCGCGCTCGGCCAGGAGCTGAATGGCCTTACCCACCTCCTCGACGATCAGGGGCGCCAGCCCCTCGGTCGGTTCATCCATGAGCAGGACGCGTGGGTTCGTCACCAGGGCTCGGCCGATGGCCAGCATCTGCTGCTCGCCTCCGGACAGCTGCCCGCCGAAGTGCTGCTGCCTCTCGGCCAGGCGCGGGAAGAGCTTGAACACCTCGGCCACGGTCCAGTGACCGTCCGTGCCCGGCCGGGCAGCCAGCTTCAGGTGTTCCAGCACGGTCAGGGAGGGGAAGGTTCTGCGTCCCTGGGGCACCAGGCCGATCCCCAGGCGGGACCGCCGCTCCGGGGACAGTTGCTGAATCTCCCGGCCCTCCAGCAGTACCTTGCCGCGGCGGGGCGGCGTGAAGCCGATGACCGATCGGATCATCGTCGTCTTGCCCACGCCGTTGCGGCCCACCACGGCCACGACCTCGCCCGCCTGGAGCGACAGGGAGACGCCCTGGAGGATGTGGCTCTCGCCGTAGTAGGTATGAACGTCCACCAGTTCAAGAAGGCTCATAGCTTACCACCCAGGTAGATCTCCTGCACCAGGGCGTTGCGCCGGATCTCCTCGACGGTACCCTCGGCGATGGCCCGGCCGTAGTGCAGGACCGTAATGCGGTCCACAAGTTCGAAGACCACGGACATATCGTGCTCGATGAGCACAATGGTAACGTCTCGCCCCAGTTGCTTGAGCATGTTGGTCACCAGGGGCACGTCGCCCGGCGCCAGTCCGGCGGTGGGTTCGTCGAGGAGGAGCACCCTCGGCTTTTGCGCAACGGCGAGCAGGATTTCAATCTGGCGCTGCTCACCGTGGGACAGGTAGCGTACCTCGCGGTCCGATTGAGCCGCCAGGCCCGCCTGGGTCAGCAGTTCCCGCGCCCGTGCCTCCAGGTCGCGGTTCCAGCTGCGTGGCCGGAGGATCTGAAGCCGGGCCCGAGTCTGGGACTGCAGGGCCACGATGACGTTCTCCACGGCCGTCAGCTTGGGGAAGAGAGTCGTGGTCTGGAAGGTTCGGCACAGGCCGAGGCTGGCGCGGCGATGGACGGAGAGGGGGCCGATGTCCTGGCCGAAGAACCGGATGGTTCCGCCGCTGAGCGGCAGTTCTCCGGTGATCAGATTGAAAAGGGTGGTCTTGCCTGCTCCGTTGGGGCCCAGGATGCCGCGGCGTTCCCCCGCCGGCACGGTCAGGGAGACGCTTTCCAGCACCGATAGCCGGCCGAAGCGCTTTTTCACGTCCTCCAGGTGGAGAGCCGCAACCGGCTCTCCCGGAAGGGACTCCGCCGCGGCCGGCGCGGCCGCGACAGCCATGTTGGCCTGTGCTTGCATGCTCTCGCCTCCAGCGTTTACTTCACAGTCGGGTAAGAGCGAGAGAACACCGGGTGGGCCAGGAACGTCTTCGGGTCGTAGCTCCAGAACTGCGAGACGCTCGGGTAGGTGTAGATGACGGTGTTCTGCAGCTTGCCGCCGACGTCCTCAACCTTGCGGATATAGACGTTCTGGATGGGGTTGCCGTATTCGTCCATCTTCACCGGCCCGCGGGGCGCGTCGGTCAGGTTGACCGCCTTCATCGCCTTGACCAGGGCCGCATGGTCGTCGGACTTGCCGTTCAAAGACTCGAGGGCCTTCTTCAGCACCATGGCGCCCACGTAGGAACCCTCCGCGTAGTAGGACGGTCCGTGCCCGAACGCCTTCTCGTAGTCCGCAACGAACTTCTTGTTGGCGGGGTTGTCCAGGGCGGCACTGTAGTGCAGGGGCGTCACCACGCCGACGGCCGAGGGTCCGGTGGCCTGAAGCGTGCTTTCGTCAACCGTGTTGCCCTGGGCGATGAGGGGCTTGCCGAGGCCGAACTGTTTGTACTGCTGGACGAACTGGATCGCCGCCGAGCCGGAGAAGCTGACGAAGACGGCGTCGACGTCCTTGGGGATCTGCGACAGGTAGGGCTGATAGTTCGTCTCGTTGAGCGGAGGCCAGAGTTCCTTGAGCACCTTGCCGCCGGCTTCCTGGAAGGTCTGAACGAACCCGCCCACGCTCTCCCAGCCGAAGGAGAAGTCGTAGGAAATGGTGGCGACCTTCTTGTAGCCGAGGGTCTTGTAGGCGTACTCGCCAAAGGGCATGGTGGTCTGGCTGCTCGTCCAGCCGGTGCGGACGATGTACTTGGGGATCGTTCGCTGGGTCAGGTCGTCGGAGGATACGATCGGGTAGACGGCGGGCATCTGCTGGCCGTCCAGGTACTGCACCAGAGCGTTGCCCTCCGCCGCGGACAGCGGGCCGATGATGGCATCCACCTTGTCCTGTTCCACCAGCTTGCGGGCCTGGGTCAGGGCTGCCTGCGGGTTGCCCTGGCTGTCAGCCGTGACCACCTCGACCGGGCGGCCGGCGAACTTGTTGTCGCTTTCCTGCAGCAGCAGTTGCACGCCCTCCTGCATGTACTTGCCGGGAGCAGCAAAGACACCCGTGAGTGGGATGAGCAGGCCCAGCTTGAAGGGGGTGGGAGGAGCGACGGTCTGGCCTGGAGTCTGGGTCCCGGCGGGCTTGCCCGCCGTGCTGCACGCCGTCAGAAGGAGCATGGCGGCCAGCAGGAGCGCAATCCACTTGCCCTTTCGCATCTGGCTCTTACCTCCTCAGATCTTTCTCCCCGCGCACTGATCCTGGCGGGCCGTCGCCTATGCGGCGTCCCCCGGGCTTTCTGACTGCTTGGCCGCGCTCACCTCCCTCCGCTGCCGGAGGCGCAGCCAGGTGCTTAACGAGGGAAGCAGCCGCTTCTGGGCGATGCCCAGGAGCCCCTCGGGAGCGTACA
>JBLNCQ010000124.1:0-4826 GCA_050260815.1 Bacillota bacterium | reverse complement strand
GCCATGCCAAATGACGGCAATAAAAGGAAGCCGGCCCACGCGGAGCGTCGGCCGGCGGTGGCAGCGACTTCGGAACTAGGCCTTGCTGGCCGTGGACGGGGTGACCCAGGCCGTCGTCTGGGCGACGGACCACTTCTCCCACCAGGCCCAGATGGCGCTGGCGATGAAGACCGAGGAGTACGTGCCCGAGAGGATGCCCATGGTCAGCGCCGCGCTGAACTCACGCACCGTGCGCCCGCCGAAGATCAGGACGGCGACGATGGCGATCAGGGTGGTGGCGCCGGTCTTGACGGTACGGGACACAACCTGATTGACGGAGGTGTCCACCAGGTCCTCCAGGTTCTCACCCCGCTTGCGCAGCTTGAGGTTCTCGCGGATGCGGTCAAAGACGACCACCGTATCGTTCATGGAGTAGCCGATGATAGTCAAGATGGCCGCGATGAAGGTGGCGTTCACCTCCAGTTGGAACAGTGAGAACAGGCCCAACACAATCAGCGCGTCATGCAGTAGCGCCACGATGGAGGTGATGGCGAACTTGTATTCAAACCGGATGGTGATGTAGACCACCTGCAGGAGGGACGAGACGATCAGCAGCCAGAACGCGTCGTTGACCAGTTCCCGGCTGATGGACGGCTGGACCAGGTCCTTGGAGTAGGTGTTGACCTTCGCCACCTTGTCGCCCAGCGTCTTGATCAGCGCGTTGGACTCCTCGTCCGTCATGGTGATGGTCTTGATGGTGAACTCCCTATCCGAGGCGCCCTGAATGGTGGCGCCCTGGTGCTGAGCGCCAAGGGCGGCCCGGATGGAGGCCGCACTGGTGGGCTGGTCGAACACCACCTGGACGTAGGTGCCGGCTGTGAAGTCGATAGACTTGTTCATGCCGCGGAAGGCCAGGGAGCCGAGGCCAACCAGGGTCACGATCAGCGAGATGGTGATCCAGGTCTTGGCCGTCTTCATGAACTGGAAGGTCGGGTAGTGCTGCTTCTCGCCTTCCCTGACGCCGAAGAAGCGGCGGCTGCCCAGACCGCTGTTGACCAGCAGCCTTAGAATCCAGTGGGTGAAGGTAATGGCGGTGAACATGGACAGCATAACGCCTATACCCAGCGTGACGGCGAAGCCCTTGATCGGGCCGGTGCCGCGCCAGTACAGCAGGCCCGCGGCGATCAGCGTGGTCACGTTGGAGTCAATGACCGCCGCCATGGCCCGGTGGAAGCCGGACTCCAGCGCGGCGCGCACGGTCTTGCCGTTGCGCAGTTCCTCGCGGATGCGCTCAAAGATGAGGATGTTGGCGTCCAGGGCCATGCCGATGGACAGGATGACACCGGCGATGCCCGGCAGCGTCATGACCGCATCAATACCCCAGAGGGCCAGCAGGTTGAGCAGAACGTAGACCAGCAGGGCGAAGTCAGCAACCAGGCCCATCCACCCGTAGTTGACGACCATGAACAGCAGGATACCGATCACGCCGATAACGCCGGCGGTAACGGTCTTGCGGATGGAGTCGGCGCCGAGGGTGGCCGACACCGTGCGGTTCTCCACGATGTCCAGCTTGACCGGCAGGGAGCCGGACTTGATGAGGATGGCATCGTTGCGGGCAAGGCTCAGATCGCCATAGCCGGTGATTTCGGCCTTGCCGTCGGGGATGACCGTCTGCACCTCAGGGTTGGTGAGCACGTTGCCGTCCAGGTAGATGCCAATGCGCTGCCCCAGGTACTTGGAGGTCATGTCGGCGAACTTCTTGGCGCCCTCCGGCTTGAACTCCAGGTTGACGACGGCCGCTCCGCGGCTTGCGTCCTGGGACAACGCCTCACGGGCGTCGGCCACGTCGGCGCCGGTCAGCAGAACCGTGCCATCGGGGGCGCGGAACTCCAGGACGGCGGTCGAGCCGATACGCTTGACCGCTTCCTCAGGGTCGGTGACGCCGGCCAGTTCCACCAGGATCTGGCGGTCGCCCTTGCGCTGGATGACCGGTTCGGAGACACCGAGACCGTTCACGCGGGACTCGATGATCTTTGTGGCAGCATCCATGGACGCGTCGTTGACGGGTCCCAGGTTGGAGTCCTGCGCCTCAAAGACCACCCGCACGCCGCCGCGCAGGTCCAGGCCCAACGGAATCTGCTTGTAGACGGGCAGGTTGGCCCTGGTGCCGTCCGGCTGCGTGGCCGGCAGGCCGACACCCACCACATAACTGAGCAGACCCACGGCCAGGGCGATGAGGAGAAGATACGTAATACTACGCTTGTTGCCCATGGCTTGTCCCCTTTCTAACCAGTTCTTCCAGGCACCTTATAGATGTGAGAAGGGCGGTTGCTCGGCCGCCCTTCATCTCAACGCAAAAATACCCACGGACCATTATGAGCGGTGACCGCTGGTTTGTCAACGACGCCAAACCCTAACCTGGGCGCCAAAACCTCGCTTACAGAAGGCGAATGTCGTTGAACAGCAGCTCGAACTCGCATCCGAGAAAAGTGGCCGCCCTGCGGCACATCACCATCCGTGACATGAAAATCTCAAAATACTCCATGACCGGCGCCACCTTCGTGTCAATGGTCAACTCCAGAGCGATGGCCCGCCTCTCGGCTTCCACCCGGACGAAGCTGCGCGTGACGGCATAGTTGACGCGGTCGTGAATGTCGAATTTTGCCAGCTCGGTGTTGCGGACGCGGCTCCGATGCGCGTCCGACTTGTCGGCCAGGATGAGGGCCGCGCACACGTTATTGACCGGCAGGCCCGTCTCTTCTTCGTGGTTCCCCATCGCCGCCAGCACCGGGGCAATCTCGTTCGGCCGCATGCCGTGGCGCTGCAAGATCGGATAGCACAGCATGGCACTGGTCTGCCCGTGGTCGTGGCGGGCCACCAGGTTGCCGATGTCGTGAAGGATTCCGGCAATGGCCGCCAGTTCTGCGTCGCGCTCGGGAAAGCCCAGGCGCAGCATGATGTTGCGCGCAATATGGCTGACCAGTTTGACGTGGCGCGGACCGTGCTCGGTAAAGCCGATGGCGGCCAGGTACTCGTCCGATTTCCGAATGTACGTCTGCACCTCGGGGTCCTGCCAGAGCTGATCCGCCGTAACCAGACCGGCCGGCGGAGTTTTCTCCGTCCCCATCTGCTCCTGCAACCTGCCGCCTCCTTCCGCCGGTAGCCTGCCACGAGCAGCCCCGAAGCCATGCGCGGCCTAGCGCGGCCCAATCAGATCACGGCCGGGCTCCAGGGCACGCTCCAGGTCCCAGGAGAACCCGCGTGGCTCATAGCTGGGTCCGGCTGGATCGAATACGTAGTCACCGCGGATATCGCCGCGGGCCACACGTCCCAGGGCCTCCACCAGGACGTCCACGTCCTCCGTGGTGTTGTATAGTCCAAAGCTGGCGCGGACCATGCCCGGCGCGTGGGTACGGTCGCCGCGCGACACCTGGCGGCGAATGCGCTCAAACTCCCGAGGGCCGACTCGCTTCAGCCGGGTCACGTAGGGATGAGCGCAAAAACATCCGTTGCGAACGCCGACGCCGGCCTCATAGGCGAGCACAGCCGCCACCAGGGCATGGTGCAGCCCCTCCAAGTCAAAACTGATGACGCCCACCCGCTCCTCCACCCGCCCCGGGTCACTGCAGCCGTAGAGCCGCAGGCGGGGGATCCGCGCCAGACGGGGAAGGGCGTAGCGGACCAGGTCCGCCTCGTGCTCGGCCACCCGGTCCATGCCCAGGGCCCCCAGCACCTCCACCGCCTTGCCCAGTGCCACGGCGCCGGGGACGTTGGGTGACCCGGCTTCCTCGCGATCCGGGGCGTGTGCCCACTCCACCTGCCGGTCGCCCACCAGCGACACCGTGCCGCCGCCCACGTCTGCGGGCGGCGTCTGCTCAAAGACCTGGCGCGGCCCCACCAGGGCGCCGGAGCCATAGGGAGCGTACATTTTGTGCGCGGCAATGATGACGAAATCCAGGTGCTCCGGATCGCCGTGGGGCCGCATGTCCACGGCGCGGTGGGGCGCCAGTTGGGCTGCATCCACGGCCATCAGGGCGCCGGCTTCATGGGCCAGACGGGCGATGTCGTGGATAGGGTTGATAAAGCCCGTGACGTTGGAGGCCCCAGTGACCGCCACCAGGCGGACGGTATCCCGGTACTGGGCCAGTTTGGCCCGCAGGTCGGCCATGTCCAGGCGGCCGTCCCTGTCCACCTCCACGTGGACCGCGCGGCCTCCGGCCCGCCAGGGCAGGTCGTTGGAGTGGTGTTCCATCCGCGACGTGATGACCACGTCCCGCCGCCCCTGGGCGGGCAGACGGCGCGCCAGCCTGTTCAGGGCCTCGGTGGCGTTTCGGACGAAGACCACCACGTCCTGCTGCGGATCAGCCCGCAGAAAGGACCCCACCTTGCGGCGGGCGGCCTCAAAGGCCTGCGTGGTGAGGCGGGACTTGTAGCCCGCGCCGCGATGCACGCTGGAATACCAGGGCATGAGGCGGTCCAGGGTCTCCGCCACATCCCTGAGCGGCGGGGTGCTGGCCGCATTGTCCAGGTTCACGTACCGCACCGTGCGGCCGTCCAGCAGAGGCACCCGGGAGTCGGCCCCCACCACCCAGTCGCTATAGTCGTTCATGTTCACAGCCCACCTCACTGGCACCGGCGTCAGCAGTCCAGCCTACTTGCGCACAGGCCTCCTGGTGAGCAGTAATTCCGTGCAAGTGCAGTGATTCCTGCTTCTTGTTCCGCCCCACCCCTCCGCTCCTAGGAGAATGCTGCAGAATCAAGCTTAGGGAAGGGGTATCGAGGGTAATGAGGCGTTTTTCGAGACGGCCGTCGCCAAAAACCGAGGTGGTGGCTATATCCGCAGTGGC
>JBLNCQ010000123.1:0-5563 GCA_050260815.1 Bacillota bacterium | reverse complement strand
ACGGCCGCCGTCACCCGCCAGACGCTCATCAGGCACAAGCGGCTGGTGCTTCGCCGCTACCTGGGCGAGGTGGAGGAGCTGGCCCGACGGTTCAGCCAGGACCAGGACCTGGCCAGGCCCTCGCCGGAGCTGCTGGCGCTCCTGCAGGAGAACGCCCGGCGCTACCCGGGCGTGGCCCGCGCGGCGGCGGAGCGCAACCCGCGCGAGCCCTACCGGCGGTGGCTCACCCTGGTGGCGCACAAGCTGCGTCAGACGGAGGCCTGGCTGGCCGCTGAGGCGGGTGTTGTCCTTCCCGACGGCAGGCCGCCCGGCACGGGCGAGCCGGGCTACCCAGACAGTGCCGCGCTGCTGGCTGACCTGCAGGCCCTGCACCGCAGCCTGGCGGCGGCCGGCGGCCGGAGAGCCGCCTCGCACGTGCTGGCGACGCTGGAGCGCAAGGTGGAGCTGTTTGGTTTTCAACTGGCTGCGCTGGAGCTGCGGGACTACGCTCCCAACCTGCATGCCGCCGCGGACGAGGTGGCCGAGGCCGCCGGGCTCCTGCAGGGCACGGCCGTGCCTGGTACGGTGGCCCGGGATGAGGCCTGGGACGAATGGGTGGAGCTGGAGCTGGAGAACAGGCGCCCCCTGGTGTCCGACCGGGAGGCTCTCCCGCCGCGGTCCCGCGAAGTGCTGGAGACGATGGCGGCTGCGGCCTGGGCCGACCGGGTGATCGACAGCCAGGCAGTGACCACGTACATTATCAGCCACACCCGAAGCCGGCGGGACCTGGTGGTGGCCCTGCTGCTGGCCAAGGAGGCCGGCTGCTTCCGCTGGACCGGAGCCGGTACCGCCCACAGTCTCCTCGACCTGGTGCCGCTCTTTGAGTCTATTGAGGACCTGGCGGCGGCGCCCGCCGTCCTGTCCGGCATCCTGGAAAGCAGGGCCTACCGCGCCCACCTGGCCGCTCGCGGCAACCGGCAGATTGTGCTGCTGGGCTACTCGGACAGCAACAAGGACGGCGGCTACCTGATGAGCAGTTGGGCGCTCTACCGCGCCCACGCCGAGCTGGCCGCCGTGGCGCGGAGGGCCGGCATCGACCTGATCTTCTTCCACGGCCGGGGCGGGGCCATCGGCCGCGGGGGCGGTCCCACGGGGGCCGCCATTATGGCCCAGCCCCCCGGCACCCTCCAGGGGCGCATCCGCATCACCGAGCAGGGGGAGACACTGGACCACAAGTACTCCCTGCCGGCCCTGGCCGAGCGGTCGCTGGAACAGATCATCACGGCCACGGCCGCCGCTTACCGGCGGGACCGGGACGGCGCCGGGGCGCCCGTCCCCGAAGCCTGGCCGCGGCTGATGGAGCGGATGGCCGCCGCCTCCTACCGTGCCTATCGGTCGCTGGTTCGGGACGACGCCGACTTCCTGACCTACTTCCGCCAGGCCACGCCCATCGACGTGCTGGAGCAGGCCCGCCTGGGCTCCAGGCCGGTGCGCCGCGGCGAGGTCAGCAGCCTGGACGACCTGCGGGCCATCCCCTGGGTCTTTGCCTGGACCCAGAGCCGCCACTTGCTGCCCGCCTGGTACGGGGTGGGGACGGCCCTTCAATCCGTGCTGGATGCCGAGGGCGAGACCGGCCTCCGCGAACTGCGGCGCATGGCGCGGGAGTGGCCCTTCTTCAGCACGCTCCTGGACAACCTGCAGATGGCCATGGGCAAGGCGGACATGCGCATTGCCCGGCTCTACGCCGGCCTGGTGGAGCCGGCGGCGGTGGGGGACCGGATCTTCGCCCGCATCCGCGAGGAGTACGAGCTTACGCGCCGGCTTGTCCTGCTGATCATGGGGCAGACGGAGATTCTGGACAACCAGCCGCACCTGCAGCGCTCCATCCTGCTGCGGAACCCCTACGTGGACCCCATCTCCTACCTGCAGGTGGAACTGCTGCGCCGCTGGCGGAGGGGTGATGGCGATCAGGACGGCGGTCTCCTGCAGGCCCTTCTGCTGACCGTGAACGGCATTGCCGCCGGCCTCCGCAACATGGGCTGACGGCTGTGCCTGTTGCACCGGCCGCGGTGCCGCTGCGTCGTCCACGGGCCGGGCCGGCCACTCTTGCTGCACCGGGCTTCCGGGGTACCCCCCGGAAGTCCTTTTCCGCGTGCTAATTGTCAAACAGCCACGGCAGTCGGTATTTGGTGAAAGCGACAAAATCCACCCCCTCAGGTTCGTGCGGGACTCCAGCGGAGTTTTGCGGCTGGACGGAGAATGTAACTGTCACTCACAGAGCGTGGGAGGCCCCGAAAGTTCCGTCCCGTAGTGGGCACGGATTTGCTCCTGACTTCACAAAGTGTCCCCTCAGACAGGACGGTGAGACCATTGGAGGCTGAAGAACTGCGGCTCTTCGCGCAGATCTACGGAATGTTCGGTTCGCTGTTCGGTGAGCCGCCCCGGCCCGCTGACGGTGTACCCGCTCCGGCCAGCGAGGGGGAGGAGGCCCAGGGAAACCTGAGTGAGACGATGGCAGGTGTCATGGCCGCCCTCCGGCAGGTACGCCAGGATCCCGCGGCGGCAGCGGCCCCTGCCGCCGACTACGAGCGGCTCTTTGTGGGCCCCGACCATCTGCCGGCGCCGCCGTGGGAGTCCGTGTACCGGACCGAAGAGCATCTGCTCTGCGGCGCACCTTGCCTGGAGGTCCGCGCTGCCTACCGCGCCGCCGGGCTGGAGGTGACGGGCGGCCACGCCGTGCCCGACGACCACATTTCTTTTGAACTGGCCTTTATGTCCGTCCTCTGTTCCAGGGCCGCCGAAGCGCTGGAACGTGGGGAGGACCCCGAGCCCTGGCTGAGCCAGCGCAGTGCATTTCTGCGCGAGCATCTGCTCACCTGGGCGCCGGCGTTTGCCGCTGACGTGCAGCGCCACGCCGCCACGGACTACTATCGGGCGCTGGCCCTGTGGCTATCTTCGTGGCTGGACCTGGAGGCCTCACTTCTGGGCGAAACGGTGGAGGGACGCGCCTGACCCGCGCCCCCACCTTTTGTTGGCTCCGTCTAGGCAAGAACAATAGGAGGTGTTCCCATGGCGGATGGACTGTTCGGCAACGAGGTATCACGCCGTACGTTCATCAAATGGAGCTCCGCCATCGCCGGCACGGCTGCGGTGGCCGGGTGGGCAGGGGCGGAGCGTCTGCCCTTCTCGCCCCTTACGGGCGAGGCGGAGACTCCGGAAACCATCGTTCCGTCGGGCTGCGCCAACAACTGCGGCGGACGCTGCGTCATCAAGGCGCATGTCCGGGACGGCAAGCTGGTCCGCATCACCAGCGACCCCGCTGCGGACACGCCGGACCTGCCCGCCCTGCGCGCCTGCCTGCGCGGCCGGTCCTACCGGCAGATGGTGTATAACCCGGACCGCGTCAAGCATCCCATGAAGCGCGTGGGCAAGCGCGGCGAAGGCAAGTTTGGGCAGATCTCCTGGGACGAGGCCACCACCATGGTGGCCGAGCAGATCAAGCGGATCAGCAAGGACTACGGTCCGCTGGCCCTCTATCCCCACTACGGCTGGGGCCTGTCGGGGATGAACTGCGGCAACACCTGGATCCAGCGTCTGCTGGGCCTGTACAACGGCGACTGGCTCAACTACGCCCGCGACTACAGCGCGGCCCAGACCGAGTACGCCACGCCGCTGACCTACGGCACCTTCGCCTGCGGCGACTTCCGTGAGAACTGGGTGCACTCGCGGCTGATCATCCTGGACGGCTTCAACCCGGCGGAGAACGTCTTTGGCACCAACACCACCTACTTCCTCCGCAAGGCCAAGGAGGCCGGGGCGCGCATCGTGGTCATCGACCCGCGCTACACCGATACCGCCGTCGCCTTCGCCGACGATTGGATCCCCATCCGTCCCAACACGGACAGCGCGCTGTTCGTGGCCATGGCCTACGTCATCATCTCGGAGAACCTGTACGACCAGGCTCTGGTGGACAAGATCGCCCAGGGCTTTGACGAGGCGCACATGCCCCCCGGCATTCCGCCCGGGAACTCCTTCAAATCCTATGTTCTCGGCGAGGGCGACGACAAGACGCCCAAGACCCCGGAGTGGGCGGAGAAGATCACCGGTATCCCGGCGCGCACCATCAAGTCTCTGGCACGCCAGTACGCCACCATGAAGCCCGCGGCCCTAGTGCAGGGCTACGGCCCGCAGCGCCATGCGTCTGGGGAGCAGACCGTGCGCACGGCTATCGCCCTGGCCACCATTACCGGCAACCTGGCTCTGAAGGGCGGCGGCGGCTCGGGCATCGGCATGACCCCCGAGTACGTCGCGACCGACTCCATCCCCGTCAAGGGCGGCAGCACCAAGATCCCGGTCTTCCTGTGGACCGACGCCATCACGCGCGGTACGGAGATGACCAAAGAGAAGGACGGCATCGAAGGCGCCGACCGGCTGCCCAGCAACATCAAGCTCATCTTCAACATGGCGGGCAACGCCATGGTCAACCAGCACGCGGACATCAACAAGACGGTCAAGATCCTGCAGGACGAGTCGCTGGTGGAGTTCATCGTCACGTCCGACATCGTCATGACGCCAACGGCCCGGTTCTCGGACCTGGTCCTGCCCGCCGCCAGCGTCTACGAGCGCTGCGACCTCATCTCCCCCTGGGGCTTCGGCCAGTACCTCATCTGGATCAACAAGGCCATCGACCCGTTGTTTGAGGCGCGCCAGGAGTATGACTGGATCGCCGAGGTGGCCGCGAAGCTGGGCCTGAAGGACCAGTTTACCGAGGGCAAGACGGCCGAGCAGTGGCTGGAGCAGTGCCTCACCACCACCGCCAAGACCTACCCGGAATTCCCGGGGATCGAGGCCTTCAAGAAAGCCGGCGTCTTCCGCGTCACGCGGACGGACTTCACGCCGCCCCTTGCGCCCATGGTGGAGGCGGGCAAATTCCCCACGCCGTCGGGCAAGATTGAGATCTTCTCGCAGCAGCTCTGGGACCGCAACCAGCACGAGGAAGTGCCGGCTATCCCCAAGTACGTGCCCGGCTTCGAAGGCCCGCTGGACCCGCTCCGCGAGAAGTACCCACTGCAGCTTCACGGCTGGCACTACAAACGCCGGGCCCACTCCATCCATGACGACAACCCCTGGATGGAAGAGGCCGCGCGGCAGGAGATGTGGATGAACCCGGCGGACGCCGAGGCGCGCGGCATCAAGAATGGTGACAAGGCCAAGGTCTTCAACGACCGCGGCGCCACCATCCTGCCCGTGAAGGTCACCGTCCGCATCATGCCGGGCGTAGTGGCTATCCCGCAGGGCGCCTGGTATACCCCGGGCCCGGACGGCGTGGACCGTCGCGGTGCGCTGAACGTTCTGACGAACCAGCGCCCCACGGCCATGGCCTGGGCCAATGCCCAGCACACCAATCTGGTCGAGGTCGCTCGGGCTTAACGCCGGAGGAAAGGAGGTTCGACCTTGGGTAAGCAGTTGGCTTTCTACGTGAACCAGCAGGTCTGCATGGGCTGCAAGACCTGCCAGATCTCCTGCAAAGATAAGAACGACCTGAAGGTGGGCCAGCTCTGGCGGCGGGTCTACGAGGTGGAAG
>JBLNCQ010000122.1:0-10363 GCA_050260815.1 Bacillota bacterium | reverse complement strand
CTGCAGCGTACCGTCCACGTAGATGAACGCCGTGCCCGGCCCCACCCAGGAGATGGGGACCTGCAGCGATTCCCCGGGGCGGTGCGACTGCTTGTACTGGCTGATGCGACCGCGCGTGTCGGCTACCACTACCTCCACCAACGCGGGTGTCTCCGCGCCGCCCGGTCCCCGCGGCACCACGAACTGCAGGGAGGCCTGGCGCAGGCCCGAGGGCTGGTTCACCCACAGGTCCACCGTGGAGCCCTCCGTCACCGGGGTGTTGGGCTGCGGCGCCTGGTTGACCACCTGGTTGGGCGCGAAGGTGGGGTCGGTGACCGGCGTCACCTTGCCCAGCACCAGCTTACTCTGCTCCAGCGTGGCCTTGGCCTGCTCCAGGTCCTGGCCCACCAGGCTGGGCATGGCCACCTGGGCCCTGCCGGAACTGATGACCAGATCCACCGGCGTATCCTGGGGGAAGAGCTGGTTCGGGGCCAGGCTCTGGGAGATCACCGTGTTGGCCGCGTAGGCCGGGTCGTCCCGGGTGGTGACGTTGCCAACGCGGAAGCCGGCATTAGCCAGGTCCGTCTGGGCCTGCACCAGGGACTTGTTGCGCACGTCCGGCACGGTCTTCTGCTCCGGGCCGCGGCTGACCGAAAGGAGCACCTTGCGCCCCTGCTTCACCATCGTGCCGGCCGGGGGGTCCTGGCTGATGACCTCGCCGGCGGGGTGGGTGGGGTCGGGCGGCGTGGCCGCCACCTCAAAGGTCAGCAGGCTGGCCCTGAGCCTGCTCTGCGCCTCCACCTGCTGCATGCCCACCACGCTGGGGACCTGGACGGTGGGGACGTTCAGCCACGTGGTGAACGCCCACCAGGAGACGAACACTGCGGCGGCGAACAGGGCCAGCCCCAGCAGCCAGGGCCAGGTTCGGCGCCAGACCCGGCGGCGCCCCTCGGCGGCCTGCCGCACCTTTTTGGCGTCGCGGTCCTCCAGGGTGATGGTGTCCTGAAGGTCGGGGTCGCGGTGCAGCACGCCCTCCACCGCCTCCGGCTCCCCGAAATACGGCCGCTGTACGGCGGCGGGATCGATGAGCTGCGTCCGCCCCTCGGTGAAGTCCTTGAGGAAGCGGTTGAGGTCCGCGGTCATGTCGCCGGCCGACTGGTAGCGCAGGTTCTGGTCCTTCTGGACCGCCTTCATCACAATCTGCTCTAGCTCCAGTGGCACTTCCGGGTTAAGCTGGCTGGGCGGCACCATCTGGTCCTGCAGGTGCTTGATGGCCACGGTGATGGGGCTGTCGCCCTGGAACGGCACCTGTCCGGTAAGCATCTCGTAGAGTACGATGCCCACGGAGTAGAGGTCCGACTTTTCGCCCGTGAACCCGCCGCGGGCCTGCTCCGGCGAGAAGTAGTGGGCCGAGCCCATGATGGAGCCGGTATGGGTCAGGGTCGCCGTGGCGGCGGCTCGGGCGATGCCGAAGTCGGTCACCTTGACCCGGCCGCTCCTGGTCAGCAGAATGTTGTGGGGCTTGATGTCCCGGTGCACAATCTTGGCGAAGTGGGCGTGCTCCAGGGCGTCCAGGATCTGAATGGTAAGGCGAACCGCCACCGGCACGGGCAGCGGCGCTTCGGCGTCGATTTTCTCCTTGAGCGTCTTGCCGTCCACGTACTCCATGACGATGTAGTAAACATCGTCCTCCTGCCCCACGTCGTAAATGCTGACCACGTTGGGGTGGGACAGGGAGGCCGCAGCCTGGGCCTCGCGCTTAAAGCGGCGCACAAAGTCGTCATCCGCCGTGTACTGCTGCCGCAGGACCTTGACCGCCACGGGCCGGTGCAGGAAGGTGTCCATGGCCTTGTAGACCAGAGCCCAGCCGCCGCCGCCGATGCGCTCCTGCACCTCATAGCGCTTGCCCAGCAGCCGTCCGATCATGCTGTCCGTTCCCTTGTTCATGACAGCTCCACGACCAGCACGGTGATGTTGTCATGGCCCCCGCGCTCGTTGGCCAGGGACACCAACGCTTCCGCCGCCTCGGCAGGGTCGCGGCCAGAGAGGATGCCGGCCATCTCGGCGGAGGAAACCGCCCCGGTCAGGCCGTCCGTGCAGAGGACAAGCCTGTCGCCGGGCGAGTAGGGCAGGACGCTCAGATCCACGTGCGTGTCGGCGCCGGTCCCCAGGGCGTTGGTCATGATGTTCCGCTGGGGATGAACCATCGCCTCCGCCTCGGTCAGGGTGCCGTTCTTCACCATTTCGCCCACCAGCGAATGGTCCTCGCTGATCTGCCGCAGGACGCCACCGCTCATCAGGTAGGCCCTGCTGTCTCCGGCGTGGGCCAGCCAGAGGCGGCCTCCTCCGGCCAGGACGGCGGTCAGCGTGGTGCCCATCCGCTTGAGGTCGGGTCGCTGGCGAGACTCCTCCTGGATGGCGGCGTCGGCGGCGGCAAAGGCATCGGCCAGCATCTGCTCCAGGTCGGGCTCGCGCGGGGCCACCAGCGCCGCCGGAGCCGCGCCCACGGCAGCCGCGTCGCCGTTCGTCTGGGCCTTCCACTGCTCCAGCGCCTGGCGCAGGTGGTCGTGCAGGGTCATGATGGCCAGGCTGCTGGCCACCTCACCGCCGTCGTACCCGCCCATCCCGTCGGCCACGGCAAAGATTCTGCCGGCCCACAGGGGCGACAGGTCGAAGGCGCAGTAGCTATCCTCATTAACGTCACGCACGCGTCCAATGTCCGTCTTTGCAGCCACCCTCACGGTGACTCACCTCCAGGCCCGCCGGCCCCGGCCGGCCGGGCTCACTGCGCCAGGTCCAGCGCCTTCCCCGCCTGGTAGACCAGGCGTGTCCGGCCCAGGACGATGCGGTCGCCCGGGCTCAGGCGGCGCCGGTCCACCCGCTTGCCGTTGACAAAGGTGCCGTTGGTGGACCCCAGGTCAACGATGACGTGGCTCCCTGCCTCATACTCCAGCCTGGCGTGCTGGCGCGAAACCGTCTCGTCCGACAGCTGCAGGGCCGACTTGAGGCTGCGGCCCACCACCACGTTCTGCCGGCCCAGGGCCACTTGCTTGCCCCGGTCGTTGCCCTCCCGCACCACCAGGTAGGCGAGCACCTCCAACCGCCTCACCCCGCAGGCTTGGTCTGCTCCTCAGCGGTCACGCCCGCGGCGGCGTCGGAGCTGGCCGCAGGCGGCATCAATGTCGGTCCCCATCTCGCGGCGCACGGTCACGGGGACGCCGCGCTCCTCCAGAACGCGCGCAAACGCCTGCACCTGCTCCGGCGGCGTCCGTTCCACCCCGCGCTCCGGCACCGGATTGGCGGGGATCAGGTTGACGTGGGCCAGTTGCCCTTTCATCAGGTTGGCCAGGGTGCGGGCGTCCTCCAGGGAGTCGTTCAGGCCCTTGATGAGGATGTACTCGAAGGTGAGGCGGCGGCCCGTCTCCGACGCGTACTCCCGGCTGGCCTGCAGCAGTTCGGCCAGGGCAAAGCGCCGGTTGACCGGCACCATGCGGCTGCGAAGCTCATCCGTGGGCGCGTGCAGCGAGACCGCCAGGGTGATGGGCAGGTCCTCCGCCGCCAGGCGGCGGATGCCGGGCACGATGCCGCAGGTGGAGAGCGTGATGTGGCGGAGCCCGATGCCCAGGCCCAGGGGGGCCCCCAGGAGGCGGATGAAGGCCACTACGGCCTCGTAGTTCTCCAGGGGCTCGCCCGAGCCCATCAGGACCACGCTGGAGACGCGCTCGCCCCGAGCCGCCAGCTCGCGCTGGACAAAGACCACCTGGTCGATCATCTCGCCGGTGGAGCAGTTCCGCGCCACGCCGCCCAGGGTGGAGGCACAGAACACGCACCCCATGCGGCAGCCCACCTGGCTGGTGACGCAGACGCTGTTCCCGTAGTCGTGCGGCATCAGGACCGTCTCCAGGGCGTGCCCGTCGGCCAGCCCAAAGAGGTACTTGGTGGTGCCATCGGAGGCAACCTGCCGGGTCTCCAACGTAACGGCCTCCAGGCTGCAGGTCTCCTCCAGCCGCCGCCGCAGGTCCTTGGGCAGGTTGGTCATCTCGTCAAAACTCTGCGCCGTCCGCTGGTACATCCACTCCATGACCTGCGCAGCGCGGTACTCGGGCTCTCCCCAGGAACGGAACAGGTCCTGGAGTTCGGGCAGGCTGAGGCCCTTGAGCTGCAGCTTGCCGCCCGGACCCGGAACCACAGCCACAGGCAGGAAGTCGCCGGGCAGCGACCTATGAGGCCGCACTGGCGTCAGGACATCCATATCCGACAAGGCGCCCGACCTCCTTCCCGCCTATTATGCCCCTGTCGCCTTCGACGGCTGTTCGCCTATTTCCTCTGCGCCGTCCACAGCCGCGCCGTCTGCCCCGCGGATCAGGCGGGCGATGAAGAACCCGTCGGTGCCGTGCACATGGGGCAGGAGCTGCAGCCAGCCCTGCTCCACCCCGGGTTCGCCGGCCAGGGCGGCGGGCAGATAGGGACGGAGGCTCTCCGGGCGAAATTCCGGATGCCGGTCCAGGAAGGCCTGCAGGGTTCCCTGGTTCTCCTCCGGCTCCATGGTGCAGGTGCTGTAGACCAGGGTCCCGCCCGGGCACAGGGCTGCGGCGGCGCCCTCCAGGATCTCCACCTGCAGCCGGTGGAGTTCCTCGACCTGCTCGGGGGACTTGCGCCACCGGGCGTCGGGGCGGCGGCGCAGCACGCCCAGACCGGAACAGGGCGCGTCCACCAGCACGGCGTCCGCCTGTCCCGCCATGGCCCGGCCCACGTCGCGCGCATCTCCCAACTGGGGCGTGACGATGCTGGTGCCCAGGCGGCGGGCGTTGTCTTCAATCAGCTTGAGCTTGTGGTCGTGGGGGTCCACGGCCACCACCCTGCCCTGGTTGTCCATCAGCTCCGCCAGGTGGGTGGACTTGCCTCCGGGGGCGGCGCAGGCGTCCAGCACGGTGTCGCCGGGCCGCGGCCGCAGGACCTGTCCCACCAGAATGGAGCCCTCGTCCTGCACACTGAAGAGGCCGTCGCGAAAGCTCTTCAGGTCCTCAAAGGCCGGTCCTTCCCTGAGCACGACGGCCTCCGGAACCAGCCGGGCGGGCTCGGTGGCCGCCCCCTCCGCTTCCAGGGCCCGCAGCAGGCCCTCGTGGTCCGTCTTCAGGCGATTGGGCCTCAGAACCAGCGGGGGATTCTCATTGTTGGCCCGCAGCAATGATTCCGTCGCCGCGAAGCCGTAGCGGGCCAGCCACCGCTTCACCAGCCAGTCCGGGTGCGAGTGGCGAAGGGCCAGGTAACCCACGGGGTCTTCTGCCGGGTCCGGGTAGCGGAGGCCAGCCTTCTTGCGCAGCAGCCCCCGCAGCACGCCGTTGACGAAGCCGGCCAGGCCGGCGTGGCCGTATCTCTTGGCCAGTTCTACCGCCTCGTTGACCGCCGCCGAAGGCGGAATGCGGTCCAGGAAGAGAAGCTGGTACGCGGCCAGCCGCAGGTCGGCGCGGACCCAGGGAGACATCTTGTCGACGGGTCGCGTCGAGGCCTGGGCAATGGCCCAGTCCAGCGTGTTCCGGCGCCGGGAGGCACCGTAGACCAGCTCCGTGGCCAGCGCCCGGTCACGCCTGGACAGGGAGCGACCCTTGAGGGCCCGGTCCAGCGCCAGGCCGGCGTAGGCCTGCCCCTCGTCCACGTCCCGCAGGGCCAGCAGGGCCACCTCGCGGGCACCCACCGCCCTCTGCCTCTTTTCGTTCATGGGGCACCTCCCGGCCGCTGCGGCGTCTTGCCGCCGTGCGACGATGAACACAACGAAGGAAGGGGGCTGACCCCTTCCTTCTGCCGCAAGTCGGCGTCAGGGAAACCGCGGGGCTCCACGGCCCCTAGCCTGTCCCGCGCGCATCCGGCGCTAGTCGCGACGGCTGCCGCGCAGCACCAGCAGGCGCACCAGCTGAGACACCGCCATGGTGGCGGCGGCCACGTAGGTCCAGGCGGCGGCGTTCAGCACCGCCCGCGCCCCGGGCAGTTCCTCCCTCGTCAGGTAGCCGCCCGACTCCAGCACCGCCAGGGCGCGGCTGGAGGCGTTGAACTCCACCGGCAGCGTGACGAAGTAGAAGATGACGGCCGCGAAGAAGAGCAGAATACCTGCGTCCTGCAGCAGGGGCGAACCCATGATCAGCCCCAGCAGGAACAGCCAGAATCCGCCGGTGGAGCCGATGTTGGCCACCGGCCAGATGGCGTTGCGCATGCTCAAGGGCACGTAGCCGACGTCGTGCTGAATGGCATGGCCGGCTTCATGGGCCGCCACGCCCAGGGCCGCCACGGAGGGGCTGTCATGCACCCCGGCGGAGAGGCGAAGTACCCTGGCGCGCGGGTCGTAGTGGTCGCTCAGGTTGCCGGGCACGCGCTCGATGTCGATGTCCTGCAGACCCGCCCGGTCAAGGATGTCTCGCGCCACCGCGGCACCGGTCATGCGGCCGCTGGTGTAGACGCGCGAGTACTTGTCGAAAGCGCCGGAGACCCTGGACTGTGCCCAGAAGGTCAGGATCAGCGCCGGAATGAGCAGGAGCATGGTGGGGTCCCACACGGGGAAAAACACGGCTGACAAACCTCCCTGTCCTCAGTGCCGCAAAATATACTGGGTACTACGAGCCGCGACTGACGCAGGTTTCAGGCACTCCCATTATACCATGTTCAGGAGCCGTATCAGCGTCAGGGCAGGACGCGGTCAGGATCCGAACCGGCTGCCGCCAAGGCCGTGGCCGGCCATGAACTCGTCCGCACTCATGCGCCTCGAACCGGCGGGCTGCAGTTGCTGAACGGCCAGGACGCCGTCGCCCGTCGCCACGAAAACCCCCTGCCCCTTCTCAAAGCCCAGGTACGATCCGGGCGCTGCCGCCGCCGCGCCCTGGGCTGCCGCCGCCGTGCCGCCTGCGCCCGCAGCCGGCAGCGGTCCGATCCAGGCCCGGGCGCGCCAGATCTTCAGGCGCTCGCCGTTGAGCGTGGTGTGCGCCACGGGCCAGGGGTTGAGGCCACGCACCTGATTGGCCAGTTCCCGGGCCGGGCGGTTCCAGTCCAGCACCTCGTGCTCCGGCTTGAGAAGGGGGGCGTAGGTGGCCTGGTCATGGGGCTGCGGCGTACGCGGCGCCGCGCCCTGCTCCACCTGACGGAGGGTCTCCGTCAGCAGCCCGGCCCCCAGGGCCGCCAGGCGGTCGTGAAGGTCGCCGGTGGTGTCCTCCTCGCCGATTGGCGTGCGGGCCGTCAGGATCATGTCGCCGGTGTCCATGCCCTCGTCCATCCACATGGTGGTGACGCCTGTCTCCGTCTCACCGTTGATGACGGCCCAGTGAATGGGAGCCGCCCCGCGGTAGCGAGGCAACAGTGACGCGTGTACGTTGATGCACCCCAGACATGGCCACTGCAGAACGGAAGGCGGCAGAATCTGGCCGAAGGCAACCACCACCGCCAGGTCCGGCTGCCAGCGGAACAGTGCCTCCTGCGCCTCCGGCCGGCGGACCCGCTGCGGCTGAAAGACGGGGATGCCCAGGCGCCCGGCCGCCACCTTGACGGGAGGGGCGGCCGGCTTGCCGCCGCGCCCCTTGGGCCGGTCAGGCTGCGTCACGACCCCCAGAAGGTCGTGGCCCGCCTGCGCCAGCGCATCCAGGCTGGGAACAGCAAAATCGGGGGTTCCCATGAAGACAATCTTCAAGCTGAAACGCTCCTCAAGAGCCGAGTCCCTGGCTCCGTCCACGCGGGAAAACCTAGTCGCTCCGGGCGGAGTCCGGCGCTACCTCGAACGAAGCGGCCGACTCGGCCTCCGGGCCGGCCTCCTCGCCGTCCGGGCCTGAAGGGCCGCCGGCGCCCTCGGTTTCCTCACCCTCCGTGTCCTCGCCCTCCGCCTCCTCACCCTCGCCGCCGGCCTCACGCACCGCCAGGGCTTTATCGGTAAAGAGCACGCCGTTCAGATGGTCGATCTCATGCTGCAGGACGCGGGCCAGCAGCCCTTCTCCTTCAACCCAGCGCTTTCGCCCATCGCGGTCAAGCCCGGTAACCGTCACCTTGGCGAACCGCTCCACCTCGCCCACCAGGCCGGGGATGCTGAGGCAGCCCTCCACCCCCACTTCCTGGCCCTCGGCGCGGATCAGTTCGGGGTTGATCAGTTCCACCAGGCCGTCTCCGGCGTCTACGACAATGACGCGCTTGGCAATGCCCACCTGCGGAGCGGCCAGGCCAACGCCGTTGGCGGCGTACATGGTCTCCGCCATGTCGCTCAGCAAGGCGCGAACCGCCGGGCCCACCTTCTTGACGGGTTTGGCTATCTTGCGGAGAACAGGGTCTCCCTGCAGGCGAATATCCAACGTGGCCAACTGCGTTCGCTCCTTCAGACTGCTTTTCTTTCTACATTTTGTCTATAACATGCTTATGGGGTCAACGTCCACCGTGAGACGAGCTTCGGCGGAATTCCTGCGGGGAAGAAGCTGCAGAGCCCGGCGAACGCCCTGGCGCAGCGCGCCGGCATCGCTGCCGCGTACAGCCACTTGCCAGCGGTAGTTGCCCTTCAGTTTGGACAGCGGCGCCGGGTTGGGCCCCCAGAGCGATTCCGGGGGAAAGACCTGGGCCAGGGCCAGCCCGGCCTGACGGGCCAGCGCTTCCACCGCCTGTTCATCCGGGCCGGAGGCCAGCAGGTTGATGAGCCGGCTGAACGGCGGATAGCCCACCTCCCGGCGTACGACCATCTCCTGTTTGAAGAAGCCGGGGTAGTCGTGGGCGGCCGCCGCCTGAACGGCGTAGTGGTCCGGGTTGTAGGTCTGCACCACCACGTGGCCCGGCGCCCGGCCGCGGCCGGAGCGCCCCGCCACCTGGGTGAGCAGCTGGAAGGTGCGTTCCGCGGCGCGGAAGTCGGGGAAGTTCAGGGCTGTATCGGCGGCCACCACGCCCACCAGGGTAACGCCCGGAAAGTCCAGGCCCTTGGCCACCATTTGCGTCCCCACCAGCACCTGGGCCTTGCCGTCGGCAAAGGCGCCCAGAATCTGCTCGTGCGAGCCCTTGCGGCGGGTGGTATCCACGTCCAGCCGCAGGGCCCTGACCTCGGGGAACAGGGCCTCCAGCTCCGCCTGCACCTTCTCGGTGCCGGCGCCGAAGAAGCGAATCTTCTCGCTGCCGCAGGCGGGACAGCGGCGCGGCGGCGCTTCCTGATGGCCGCAGTAGTGGCAGGTCAGATGGGTGGCGCCGGCGTGGTAGGTCAGCGACACGTCGCAGTTGGGGCACTTCATGGTGTGGCCGCAGCTGCGGCAGAGTACAAAGGTAGAATAACCCCGGCGGTTCAAAAACAGAATGGCCTGCTCCCGCCGCTGCAGGACAAGGGTCAGGCGCCGCTGCAGCGAGCGGCTGAAGATGCTGCGGTTCCCCTCGGCAAGCTCCTGCCGCAGGTCCACCAGTTCCACGGGCGGCAGCGGCCGGTCATCGATACGCTGTGTCAGGGTCACCAGGCCCATGCCGCCCTGACGGGCGGCGTGGTACGTCTCCAGGGACGGCGTGGCACTGCCCAGCAGCAGTAGCGCGCCGGCCTGGCGCGCCCGCTGGCCGGCCACGGTGCGGGCATGGTAGCGCGGGCTGTCCTGCTGCTTGTAGGAGGTCTCGTGCTCCTCGTCCACCACGATCAGGCCCAGGTTGGAGAACGGCGCAAAGACGGCGGAGCGGGCCCCGACCACAATGGACACGCGCCCCTGCTGGATGGCCCGCCACTGGTCGAACCGCTCGCCATCCGAGAGGCGGCTGTGCAGCACCGCCACCTCATCGCCAAAGCGAGAGCGGAAGCGCTCGATCATCTGGGGCGTCAGGGCAATCTCCGGCACCAACACAATGGCCTGCCGGCCCCGCTCCAGCACGTCGGCGATAGCCTGCAGGTAGATTTCCGTCTTGCCGCTGCCGGTCACGCCGTGCAGCAGCAGCGAACCCGGTTGGGGCAGGTCCAGCCGGCGGCGAATCTCCGCCAGGGCCCTGGCTTGCTCCTGAGTGGGTGTCTGGGGTCCCGTCAGTGCGTACTCTTTGCTCCCAGAAGGGTCGCGCCAGCTCTCCACCTGCACGGGCCGGGCCAGGCCGCGCTCGGCCAGAGCGCGGAGGGCGGCGCCATGCTCACCGGCGGGAACGGGTTCGCCCGCCTCCAGCAAGAGGCGCAGAACCTCCGCCTGGCGCCGGGCCCGCCGCTCCAGCAGGCCCAGGGCCGCCTCCGCCTCCGGGCGGGGCACGGCCAGTTCCCAGCGCTGCTGCAGTTTGGGTCCGACGCCCTTGCGCAGCCCGGGAGGCAGCATGACCCAGGCTGCTTCCGCCACGGTGGCGCCGAAGCGTTCCGCCAGCCAGGCGGCAAGGTCCAAGAGACCCGGGCCCAAAAGGGGCTCCGGGTCCAGGACGGACTGCACATCCT